>JBFEKH010000026.1:0-23978 GCA_041552775.1 Allopontixanthobacter sp. | reverse complement strand
CATCATCGCTTCCACCACCGGAGTGCCGCGAATGCCCACGCAGGGATCATGGCGGCCCTTGGTCTGGATTTGGGTATTCTTGCCCTCGCGGTCGATCGTATCAACGGCGGTCAGGATGGAACTGGTCGGCTTGAACGCCACCCGCACCACCACCGGCTGTCCGGTGGAAATGCCGCCCGCGATCCCGCCCGCATGGTTGGCCTCGAATTCGGGCCCATCATCGCCGCTGCGCATGGCATCGGCATTCTGTTCGCCCGTGAGCCGCGCTGCGCCGAAACCGTCACCGATTTCCACTCCCTTGACCGCGTTGATGCTCATCATGCCGCCCGCCAAATCGGCATCAAGCTTGGCATACACCGGTGCTCCCCAGCCAGCAGGAACGCCGGTTGCGACGCATTCTACCACTGCGCCAAGCGACGATCCGGCCAGCCGCGCATCATCGACCAGTTTCTCCCAGCGTTTCGCCGCCGCTGGATCGGGGCAGAAGAACGGATTGTTGCCGATTTCAGCGAAATCCATTGAGCTGCGGTCGATCTCGTCATTGCCGATTTGTGAAACGTAAGCCGTGATGCTGACTTCCGGAATCACCAACCGAGCCACTGCACCTGCTGCCACCCGGGCTGCAGTCTCCCGCGCCGAACTGCGCCCGCCGCCGCGATAATCGCGAAAGCCGTATTTTGCGTCATAGGCATAATCGGCATGGCCGGGGCGGTATGCGTTGGCGACTTCGGAATAATCCTTGGAACGCTGGTCGACATTCTCGATCATCAGCGAAATCGGCGTCCCGGTGGTCTTGCCTTCAAACACACCCGACAGGATGCGGACCGCATCCGGTTCTTTGCGTTGGGTAGTGTATTTCGACTGACCCGGCTTGCGTGCGTCCATGTACGGCTGGATATCGGCTTCAGACAGGGCGAGCCCAGGCGGGCACCCATCCACCACCGCGCCCAATGCGGGCCCGTGGCTTTCTCCCCAGGTTGTGAAGCGCAGGACTCTGCCGAATGTGTTGTAACTCATGGCTGCATTCCTTGTCTCATGATCGCCGCCCTGTCCATAAATGTCCGTAAAGGGTGGACCAAGCGCAGCTTTACGCGCAAGAACAAACCATGATTGCAAAGGGTGCCTCATGATTGCGAAACTTCGGGGCCTTCTCGACGAAACCGGTTCGGACTGGGCGGTTATCGACGTTCAGGGCGTCGGCTATCTGGTCCATTGCAGCGCGCGAACGCTGTCCGCACTGGGCGAAACTGGCGAGAGCTGCACCGTCTATACCGATCTGCAGGTCAGCGAGAACGACATGCGCTTGTTGGGCTTTGCCGAGGCGGCAGAGCGTGACTGGTTCCGCCTGCTGACCCAGGTCCAGGGTGTCGGCAGCAAGGTCGGCCTGGCGATCCTGTCCGCCCTGTCCACCGCCGAAGTCCAGGCCGCCTGCGCCAATGGCGATGCCGCGATGGTCGCGCGGGCGAACGGCGTGGGGCCGAAACTGGCGGCAAGGATCGTCAATGAATTGAAGGAAAAAGCGGGCGGGATGCCCGGCGGCGGCGGAGCGGTTGGCGCAGTGGTAATGCCCGCCGGGTCCGCGAGCGCGGATGCAGTGTCGGCATTGCAGAACCTCGGGTTCAAACCGGCGATCGCTGCCAGCGCAGTGGCGAAGGCGCAAGGCGAATTGGGCGAAGATGCGGATTTGAACGCGCTGGTGCGTGTGGCGTTAAAGAGGGCGGCTGGGTGATGAACGGTTTTATACATCTGGCGTTGATGACTGTGGCGGCCTTTGGGGCCGCATTCGGGATTTGCGGGTCAGTTTCTGCCCAGGATATGGCCACCTTCCGCACCGGGCCAGTTTTCGAAGACTTCGGTCCGCACGCTCGCGTTGAAGGAATGGGTAAAGTCCCCGCCGACACCGAATTCGCCATCGCTTTTGACGTGTCGGAACCTGCCGTGGAAGGCAAGCGAAGCCGAGGGTTCGAAAGTGCTGCGCGCTTCATTAACATGCATGTCGCCGCTGGGGTTGATCCAGATAATATTCGCATCGCCGTGGTGGTGCATGGTAAAGGTTCGTTCGACCTTCTGAGTGACGAAGCTTGGGCGGCAAAAGGCAAGGGCGCCGTGAACGCGTCTTCCGCCATGATCCAAGAAATGCTCGATTCTGGTGTGCGTTTCATTCTCTGCGGGCAAAGCGGTGCAGCCAATGGAATTACACAGGCGGAACTGATACCCGGAGTTGAAACCGCCCTTTCGGCCATGACGGCCCATGCTCTTTTGCAGCAGCGCGGCTATACGGTGAACCCGTTTTGACCGATAACCCCGACCTCACTCCAGATCGCCAGCCGGAAGACCCGGATGCAGCGCTGCGCCCCAAATCGCTGGCCGAATTTGTTGGGCAGGAGGCAGCGCGGGATAACCTCCGCGTGTTTATCGAGGCCGCTCGCGGACGCGGGGAGGCGATGGACCATGTGTTGTTCTTTGGCCCGCCGGGGCTGGGCAAGACCACGCTGGCGCAGATCGTGGCCAAGGAACTGGGCGTGGGTTTTCGCGCCACCTCCGGCCCGGTCATCGCCAAGGCGGGTGATCTGGCGGCGCTGCTGACCAATCTGGAACCGCATGACGTGCTGTTCATCGATGAAATTCACCGCCTCAATCCGGTGGTCGAGGAAATTCTCTACCCCGCAATGGAGGACCGCGCGCTCGATATCATCATCGGCGAGGGGCCATCGGCGCGATCAGTCCGCATCGATTTACCGCCCTTCACGCTGGTCGGCGCGACTACGCGCCAGGGCCTTCTGACCACGCCTTTGCGGGACCGCTTCGGCATTCCGGTTCGGCTCAATTTCTACACCGAGGCTGAGCTGGAGCGCGTTGTTACACGCGGTGCTGGCCTGCTGGCGATGAAGATCGAACCCGGCGGCGCGCGCGAGATCGCCCGCCGTGCGCGCGGTACGCCGCGGGTTGCCGGACGGTTGATGCGCCGCGTGAGGGACTTCGCCCATGTCGCGGGTGACGGCACGGTCACGGCCAAGGTCGCGGACGAGGCGCTGACACGGCTGGAGGTCGACCGGCTTGGCCTGGATGCGATGGACCGGCGCTATCTGATGATGATTGCCGACATCTACAAAGGCGGCCCGGTGGGCGTGGAAACGCTCGCCGCGGGCCTAAGCGAACCGCGCGATACGGTGGAAGAAGTGATCGAGCCGTACCTGATCCAGCTTGGCCTGATCGCCCGTACCGCGCGTGGCCGCTGCCTTAACGACCGGGCGTGGCTGCATCTCGAAATGACCCCGCCGCCTGCCACACCGGCGGCGGATGCCGCGAATCGCCAGGACGGCCTGTTCGACGAAAAAGGTTAACGCCGAGCGGAGGTGTTGGCAGGATTCGCTGCCTGATCGGTTCCATTGTGGGACAAGTTGGCCAAACACGCTGATGTCGAGCGCGATTATTTCGCGAGAGGTCCGTTTTTCATGGTTAACACGATTGCGGGCTATGGGGTGTTGCCGTCTGTTGCAGTGACAGGGAAGTCTTGGCTGGCGGAATCGCCGCTGCCGGAACAGGCCCTCGAAGAAGTAACAAGAGAGCTTGCTCATGTCGGTAAAGATGGCCTTGGCGAAATTGTCTGCAACCGCGGCGGGCGGTGCTCTGCTCGCAGGCGGTGCAGTGCATGTCGCCGAAACCCCTTCGGCAGACGGTATGCACATAAAATCGACCAAGTCGGTCAAAGCGCAGCCCGTTAAATACATCAAGCAGCGCACAGCGGAGCGCACCGTACCCAAGACCATCAAGCGCAAGCGCCGCATCGTAAAGCGGGTGATCGAATGCGAGCCGGTCGGGCCCGGCGGCATGGCTGCCCACAGCGGCGGGACAGTGGTCGAAGGCAGCGAACAGTGCGCGCCGGCATACCGCATGGTCTATGCAGCGGTTCCGGCCCCGTTGCCCCAGCTTCCCCCATTCCAGGGTGGCGGCGGCGGCGATGTGACTGTGATCGGCGGCAGCGGCGGTTTTGGCGGCGGCTTCGGCAGCGGTTTCTTCGGCGGATTTTTCGGCGGCGGCAGTTCAGGCGGTGGTAGCGTGACGATCAGTTCGACCACCTCCACCAGTGGATCGTCCAGCGGATCTTCGGGCGGTGACATCATCATCGATATTGAAAATTCGTCAGGTGGCAGTTCGACGTCGACGTCAACCGGGGGAAGCTCGACGTCGACTTCGAGTGGGGGCAGTTCGACCACCACCGGCGGCGTCAGCACCTCAACCGGGGGCGTGAGCACGTCAACCGGCGGTGTCAGCACCTCCACGGGCGGTGTCTCTACATCAACCGGCGGAGTCACCAGCACAACATCGACGTCGACCAGCTCTGGCAACGTGTCCAGCAGTTCGGGGAACGTTTCGAGCAGTTCGGGCAACAACGCCAGTTCCTCGACCTCGGGCAATGTCTCGAGCAGTTCTTCCGGTAACGTGTCGAGCAGTTCGTCGGGCAATATTACCAGCAGCTCTTCGACCTCGTCGTCCACATCGGGCAATGTGTCGACCAGCACTTCGACTTCGGGCAATGTCACCAGCTCGACATCGACCAGCTCGTCGACTTCGTCTTCTACCTCGTCGTCTACCTCCGGCAACGTCACCACATCCGGCATGACGACATCGGGGATGACCACCACGGGCGGAACTCCGGTACCGGCCCCGCCGATGACGATCCTGTTCGGCATGGCCGCTGCGGCGGTTCTCGGACGGCGCAAACTGAAAGTGAAGAAGGCGGCCTAGGCACTTTTTTACAGGCGTGCGACACGAAAAAGGGGCGGCTCCGCAAGGATGCCGCCCCTTTCTTTATTGGTCGGCCTGCCGGGTCAGGCCGGCAGGTTCGCTGCCTCAGGCTGCCAGGTTACGCAGCACATACTGAAGGATGCCGCCGTGGCGGTAATATTCCATTTCGTTGGCGGTATCGATCCGGCATTTGGCGGTAAAGCTGAAGGTCTCGCCGCCCGCACGGGTGACATCTACGGTCACATCCTGCCCGGGGACCAGATCGGCCAGGCCGCGAACGGTGAAGCTGTCATCGCCGGTCAGACCCAGTGTCTCGCGCGTGTCGCCGCCAGTGAATTGCAGGGGCAACACGCCCATGCCGACCAAATTAGAACGGTGGATCCGCTCGAAACTCTCGACGACTACAGCGCGCACGCCGAGAAGGTTGGTGCCCTTTGCTGCCCAGTCACGGCTGGAGCCGGTTCCATATTCCTTGCCTGCAATGACCACCAGTGGCGTGCCGTCGGCCTTGTGCTTCATGGCTGCATCGTAAATTGCCATGGTTTCGCCGCCGAAGGTGGTCATGCCGCCTTCAACGCCGGGGACCATTTCGTTCTTGATCCGGATGTTGGCGAAGGTGCCGCGCATCATGACTTCATGGTTACCGCGGCGCGAACCGTAGGAATTGAAGTCTGCCTTCGCGACCTGGTTCGACATCAGATATTCACCCGCAGGCGAATCCGCCTTGATCGAACCGGCGGGAGAGATGTGGTCGGTGGTGACCGAATCGCCTAGAATCGCGAGTGGTTTCGCCTCGATAATGTCGACGATGGTTTCCGGGGTCATGCTCATGCCCTCGAAATACGGCGGGTTGGCCACATAGGTGCTGCCCGGGCGCCACTGGTAGGTGTCGGAACCGGTGACATTAATCGCCTGCCAATGCTCGTCGCCCTTGTAGACATCGGCATAGCGGGCTTCGAACATGGCGCGGTCGATCGAGCTGGCGCGCAGGTCCGAGATTTCCAGATTGGTCGGCCAGATGTCCTTCAGATAGACATCATTGCCGTCCCGGTCCTGACCAATCGGGGTCGAGACCATGTCGGTTGTGACCGTGCCGCGCAGGGCATAGGCCACGACGAGCGGCGGGCTGGCGAGGAAGTTGGCGCGCACATCAGGCGATACGCGGCCTTCGAAGTTGCGGTTACCGGACAGGACGCTGGCAGCAACGATATCGTTGTTGTTGATCGCGGCGCTAATCGGCGGAGCAAGCGGCCCCGAATTGCCGATGCAGGTGGTGCAGCCGTAGCCAACCAGGTCAAATCCGAGTGCGTCGAGATCGTCCTGCAAACCGGCCTTCACCAGATAGTCCGTCACGACCTGTGAACCCGGTGCGAGGCTGGTCTTGACCCATGGCTTGGGCTTCATGCCAAGCGCATTGGCCTTGCGTGCGACCAGACCGGCAGCAATCAGCACATCGGGGTTCGATGTGTTGGTGCAACTGGTGATTGCGGCGATGACGACGTCGCCGTCGCCGATATCGTGGTCCTTGCCATCGACGCTGACGCGTGTCGCAGCCGACTTCTTGTAAACTGTTGACAGTTCGTCGTTGAAGAGGTCGTCAACATCGGGAAGCGCGACCTTGTCCTGCGGGCGCTTCGGGCCGGCAAGCGATGGAACAACGCTGCCCATGTCGAGGCCGAGGGTCTTGGTGAAAACCGGCTCGTGTTCTGGATCGAACCACATGCCTTGTTCGCGGTAGTACGCTTCGACGAGTTCAAGCTGGGCTTCGCTGCGACCTGTCAGGCGCAGATATTCCATCGTTTTCTCATCCACGCCAAAGAAGCCGCAGGTGGCGCCATATTCGGGCGCCATGTTGGCGATTGTCGCACGGTCGGCCAGGCTCAGCTTGCTGACGCCGGGACCGTAAAATTCGACAAAGCTGCCCACCACGCCGACCTTGCGCAGCATCTGCACGCAGGTCAGCACCAGATCGGTAGCGGTTATGCCTTCGGCCATTTCGCCGGTAAGCTTGAAGCCGACGACTTCTGGTACCAGCATGGAAACCGGCTGGCCCAGCATCGCTGCTTCTGCCTCGATTCCGCCAACGCCCCAGCCAAGCACGCCAAGGCCGTTGATCATAGTGGTATGGCTGTCGGTGCCGACGCAGGTGTCAGGATAGGCCACTGTCGCGCCGCTGGGATCTTCGCTGGTCCATACGCATTGCGCGATGTTTTCCAGGTTCACTTGGTGACAAATGCCTGTGCCCGGCGGAACCGCCCTGAAATTGCTCAGGCTTTTCGAGCCCCATTTCAAGAAGTCGTAACGTTCGGCGTTACGCTGATATTCCATTTCGACATTGTGTTCGAATGCCTTGGGGTGGCCAAACTCGTCCACCATTACCGAGTGGTCGATCACCAGATGCACAGGCACCTGCGGATTGATCTTCTGGGTGTCACCGCCCAGCTTGGAAATGGCATCGCGCATCGCGGCCAGATCGACCACGCAAGGTACGCCGGTGAAATCCTGCAGCAGCACGCGGCCCGGGCGGTACTGGATTTCCTCGCCGGTGACCGGATTCTTTTGCCAATCGGCGAGCTTCTGGATGTGCTCCTGAGAGACGGTGAAGCCGCCATCTTCGAACCGCAGCAGGTTTTCCAGCAGGACCTTCAGCGAATAGGGCAGGCGGCTGATATCGCCGATCTTCTCCGCCGCCTTGGCGAGCGAATAATAGGCGATTTCCTTGCCGCCGACAGTCATAGTGCTGCGGGCGCCTAGCGTGTCTTTTCCGACCTGGGTCATGCTGCGCGTGGTCCTTTCAAGGGTGTTTTCGGCCCTGTCGGCTTGCTTACGGCAAAAGCCTGCAAGTTTCGCCTGTCAGGGCCCTGAGAATATACCCCGGCACCTGCGCGTTCAGGGGCGCGAGGTCAAGGGGGCGAATGGGCCGAAAAGCCCCCTAAACCGAGGTTTGCTCGGTGTGGGGGAGCGATTCGGCGGATTTCGGCGACCCTTTGGCTGCAATCCAGCAACCAATGACGATCAGCACAGTCCCGGCAATCGTCGTGCCGCTGATGGGTTCGCGGAAGAACAGCCAGCCGAACAGCGCCGCCCACAGGAAGCCGCTATATTCCATCGGGACCAACGATTGCGCCTCCGCCCGGGCATAGGACCAGGTGATCAGCATCGCTCCGGCCAGCGTCAGGATGGAAGCAAACCCGATGTCGGTCAAGGCGCCCGCTGCGGGGATAGTCAGGAACCACGGCGCGAACACCAGCAGCACCGCGCAGGCAACACCGCTGTGAAACACTGTCGCCTCGATCGGACTGGAAACCTGGGCCTGTTGGCGGATTATGATGAAATTATAGGCATAGAGCAATGCCGAAAAGAGGATCGCGCCCAGGCCCTTCAGCGTCTCGATGTCATGCTGCGCCGCGCCCAGCCGCCCGCCGACAATTACGATAGTTCCGGCCAACCCGAGAACCGAAGCGGTGATCGCTTCACTCCGGATCTGCTCGCCGAGCAGGATTGCCGCCAGATACAGCGCGATCAGCGGTGCGATGAAGCTGATTGCAATGGCTTCCGCAATCGGCAGCTTGGTCAGTGCGTAGAAGAAACTGAGCGCCATGAACCCCGACACCGTGCCCCGAATCAAATGCAGCCTCAGCACCTTGCGGGCAGGCCATCGGCCGCCTGTGGCGAGCCAGATCGGGGTGATAATTACGGCTGCAATGGCCGAGCGAAACACTGCTGCGCTATACGCCCCGGCGGCCAGTGCGGCAGATTTCATGAATGCGTCCATCAAAGACAGGAAGCCGACCCCCAGCAACGCTGTGAGGAATGGTAGCATTGAATTTAGGTGCGCGCGCGGCATCGCCCGGGCATAGTCCGACTGTTGCGATCCGTCACTAGAGCGTGGTAAATTACCAGATAAGCTATTATTGTGCTGCGAATTCATGATGGAGTCAGGCGAACCCGTCGATCAAGATACAATTACCGGGTTTATCCTGATTCAGGTGGTACCGGCCAAACTTCCGGATTTTGGGGCTGAGAGTATTATGAAATTTTCCCTTCGTGTTTCCTTGCTGGTAGCTGCTGCATTGACGGTGCCGGGCGTGCTGCACGCGCAGCAATCTGCTCCAAAGGACCTCCTGCCCTCCGCAACACAGGTGAAGCAGAAGACGATTCCAAGCGAACCGGTCGATCCAGCAGATGATGTCGCGGTTTCCGGGCCGATGGCCAAACCGCAATCGGTGGCCGAGGCGTTTTCCGAGGAAATCGTGCAGGAAGTCCCTTCGCTGACCCAGCCCTGGTCGATCGCCAACGCGCGGACGCTGGTAACCATTATTGAGGGAATCGGTGCAGAAGGGCTCGACCCGGCCGACTATAATCTGGCCGCACTGCGCGCGGGCGTCAAAGCGGGGGCAAGCCCGGAACTGGATGAAATTGCCAGCGAAAGCTTCGCCTTTCTGGTCGAGGATCTGCGCGATGGCCGCACACCGATGGATGCGCGCACGCAGTGGTTCGTGTTCGACCCCGATGCAGACCGCTATCCCACCTCGGCCCTGATGGGCGATGCGCTCGCCAGCGGCGATCTGGCCGGTGCGCTCGCCCGGATTACGCCGGAACACCCTGACTATGCGCGGCTGAAGGAAGAACTGGCGAAAACGCCTGCCGCCAGTAAGAAGCGCCGTCAGGTGATCCGTGCCAACATGGACCGCTGGCGCTGGCTCGCCCGCGATCTGGGCAGCCAGTATTTGATGACCAATGTGCCCGAATATCAGCTGCGACTGACGGTCAATGACAAGATCGTGCGCACCTACAAGACCGTGGTCGGCAAGCCGGGCCGCACCGCGACCCCGCAATTGGCGGAAGTTGTCGAAGGGGTGATTTTCAATCCCACCTGGACGGTGCCGCAATCCATTGTGAAGGGCGAAGGACTGGGCGCCAAGGTGCTCGGCAATCCGGCATGGGCACAGCGCGCCGGCTATAAGGCGACCAAGGGCGAAAATGGCTGGGTCAATGTCGTCCAGCAGCCGGGTCCGGGCAATTCACTCGGCCTGATGAAGCTTGACATGCCCAATCGGCACGCGATCTTCCTGCATGATACGCCCTCGCGCCACTTGTTCGCCAACGCCGATCGTGCGCTGAGCCATGGCTGTATCCGCACGGAACGCGCCACCGAACTGGCGATCACGCTGGCGATCCTGCAGGGCGGGCTGACCCCACAGGAAGGCGTTGATCTGATCAAGGGCGGCGAATACACCAAGGTCGGTTTCCAGAAACAGATGCCGGTCTACATCACCTATTTCACTATGGCCCAGGATATCGATGGCAAACTGTCGACCTTCGCCGATATCTACGGGCGCGACGAGCCGGTTCTGGCGAGTCTAGAGGCACCGCGCAAACCCAACCGTTCACGCGTAACGGGCGAACAGGTGATCGTGATCGAGGATGATTTACGGACGTCTTGACGCCGGGTAAAATCTGGAGACCAGCGGCTAATAAACCCCGGGGTTCATTTGCTCGAACCCGGTGGGCTGTTCGGGCACCAGAACTTCAATGTCGCGCCGCTGGTCTTCCGGAATGATGCTCCCATCTTCGCGGAGGCCTAGGCTGTCTGCGTAAATCACGCGTCCGCCGCCGAGGTGCAGCAGCGCCAGCTTGAACTGGGCATCGCCCATCGCAAAGCAGCCATTCGAGCGGCCCAGCCGGCCCCACTTCTCCAAGAATTCCGGCTCTGCGTAACTCGCTCGGTGCATCACGATAGCGCGATTGAGCGCGTTGGAATTGGTCGGCTCGAGCCCTTCCAACCGGATCGAGGTGCCATATCGGCCGGTGTACCAGCCATAGGTCATGTAAGCGCCCCTGCTGGTGCAATGCGACCCGTTTTCATTGGAAAACCAGTTGAGCCAGCCATCATGGTCCGGATCGGATCCGTCGCCGTGGCTGACCAGATAGGATTCTACCCGCTCGGCGGCCATGTTCACGAAATGAAAGCGTGGTTCGGAGGAACGCATGCCGAAATCCGCGATCCCGACATAGTCGGTGCGCCACAGCATGCTGCCCGCCTTGTCCTGCTGCAGTTTGGCAATTTCCAGCAGCTTGCGGTCGCGCATGCTGAGCGGCGATGCCTGCGCAAATACGCGCGGTGCTCCGCCCAATATCGGGCTGCCAGCCAGGCCGAGCGAGATGCCTGCTGCAAGACCGCCAGTGAGAAGTTCGCGCCGTTTCATGACCACACTATACCTAACCAATCCTATCAGGATGGTGAATGTAATTTTCAGCAGCATAGGTCATCAATTCATCGAATATCGCATCTTCGCTGCGGCTGGCGGCATTGCGCCAGCTGCCCGCGGTATCGCCATTCAGAAATGTGCCATCGGGAGCGATGATCATTACCGTGGGGGTGCCGACAATATCCTCCAGCCCGAAGCGGCCAGCGATGGCGAGGTTGCGCCCCTTGTCATTCTGCGGAACACCGACATCGATATAGACCGTCTCGAAATTCTGTTCGAGCATGGCTGCAAAGCGCGGAGTTTGCATCCAGCCTGCAAAGGCCCGGCTGTCGTGGCACCAGTTTGCGCCCATCACCAGCATCACGTTTTTGCCCGAAATCTGCGATTTCGCCAACGCTGCATCGACATCGGCGGATGCTTCGCGCGACTTGTCATAGGCTTTGGCTTCGGGATGAGCGGCATCGGTGCCAATTGTGGTACAGCCGCCAAGCGCGGGCAGGGCGAGTGCCGCCAGCAACAAACCCGCGGCAAATCGGCTCATCTCGTTTCATGCTCCGCCCGAGCAGCCACGGCGAGCCGTTGGAGGCCGGGCATGCCCTTGGCAATGGCTGCCTGAAATGGTCCGAGCGCAGCCAGTTTAGGGCTGCCTTCCTTTGCCAATTTGGCAATTGTGGGCCCGGTTGGGTCGAGCCGCGATTTTGCCAGCCATGCGCTGATTTTCGGGTTCTGCGACCACGCGCCGCGGTTCATCATGTTGGTCATGAATGCCAGCGCATAGGTGTTGGGTGTGTCGGTCAGCGGTCCGGGACGGGCGAGGGCGTTCCTGGTGTCGTCATCTTCGAAATTTGCTTCGATGAATGCGGCCACCGCAGCGCTCAGCGTGACCAGAGGCACATGCAGGGCCTGCAAGGTGATCCGGTCGCCGTCGAACAGCGGGACATGCGAATTGTACTCGTGGAAATCGACTGCGGTCGCGGTGCAATCGATGAACAATGCGTCTTCCGGCACGGATTCCTCGCAGTCAGCGAAGACCAACTTGCCCGGCGCGATTGCTTGCACCCGGCCATGGCGGATTACGCTGGTGATCTGGCGCAGCAGATCGACTTCGCCTTCGGAAATGGTCGCATAATGGAACATCTCCGGCTTCACCGTCGGATCGAGGCGCAGCATGTAGCCGTCCCTGCCTAATATCTCGAACATCTCGTCGCCGCTCTCGGCAGTGGCGGCAGCGTTCAATTGCGCGATCTGGTTTTCGACCACGGCTTCGAAGAAATCCGGTCCGGGCTGGGTATAGGTGCGGTTGATCAGCCATGAATCTCGCGGGCGGATCCAACTGATCTTGTCCGGATCAACCCCTGCCTCCAGCAGCCAGACCCCAGCATCCATCGCTGTCTTGCCCGCGCCAAGGATGACATAATGGCTTGGTAAATCATCGCCGCGCATCCACAGATGGGGCAGTTCGCCGGGAATTGCCAGCGGAGTGCCGGGGGCCACATCGTACTTGCGCTTATGGGTCGCGGGGACGGAGGTTTTGTAGAACGTCCCGTCCACCACCTTGCGGCGAATTTTGACGGTGCTCTCCTTACCCGACAAGATCGATTTGAACCGACCCGTTCCACCTTCGCTGCCGATATATTCGGATAGCGGATGATAGCTGACCCGCCCGCTGGGCAAGAAGCGGCGGTTCATCAAGTGCGTGAAATATGCCGAAACCTCGGTTCCGCTGGCGAGCGGAAACAGGCCCTTGTTCGGCCCGTGATTGTCCACCACATCATCGCCGAAATCCATGGAATTGACGCCATAGAAAGCGGAGGGTTGGTGCAGCGCGACAAAGGAATACGCATCGTTCCAATGCCCGCCCGGCTTGGCATGTTTGTCCACGAAAGTGATGTGGCAATCAGGGTCTTCATCCAGCAGCGTATCTGCGAAGGCCAGCCCGACAGCGCCTGCGCCGATGATGAGGTAGTCGGTTTCAATCTCGGCCATCAACGACCTCCCATTAATGGCCGTTTGAGGACCTTATTCCGCCGGCACGGCGATTCGTGCGGCCTCATCCGCCTCGGCGTCCAGTTCCGCTGCTTTGGCTTCGACCAATTCGACGATGTGATCCAGCATGGCGGCAGATTGCACCGTATGATCGGTCACGCCGGATAGATAGACCATGTGCTTGCCATTGCCGCCGCCGGTGATGCCGATATCGGTTTCGCGCGCTTCACCGGGGCCATTGACCACGCAGCCGAGGACGGACAGCGACAGCGGCGTCTTGATATGCTGCAATCTTTCTTCCAGCGCCTGGACCGTGCGGATCACGTCGAAGCCCTGGCGTGCGCAGGACGGGCAGGACACCACCCGCACTCCGCGTGTTCGTAAGCCCAGTGCCTTGAGCATTTCAAAGCCGACCCGGACTTCTTCTTCCGGCTCCGCCGACAGCGAGACGCGAATCGTATCGCCAATTCCCGCCCACAACAGGTTGCCCATGCCGATGGATGATTTGACGGTCCCGCCGATCAGACCGCCTGCTTCGGTGATACCCAGATGCAGCGGACAATCGACCGCATCGGCCAGCTGCTGATAGGCAGCGACTGCCAGGAACACGTCGCTGGCTTTCACCGCGACCTTGTATTCGTGGAAATCATGGTCCTGCAGCAGCTTGATATGGTCGAGCGCGCTTTCGACCAGCGCCTCCGGGCAGGGCTCGCCGTATTTTTCGAGCAAATCCTTCTCGAGGCTACCGGCATTGACCCCGATACGGATCGCGCAGCCGTTAGCCTTGGCGGCGCGGACCACTTCGGCGACCCGCTGGGACGAACCGATGTTTCCGGGATTGATCCGCAGGCAGGCCGCGCCCGCATCGGCAGCTTCCAGCGCGCGTTTGTAATGGAAATGGATGTCCGCCACCAAGGGAACCCGCGCCGCCTTGACGATCTTGCCCAGTGCGGTGGTGCTTTCGATATCGGGGCAGGAAACCCGGATGATGTCCGCGCCGGCATCTTCGCAGCGGCGGATCTGGTCGATGGTGGCCACAGCATCCGACGTCAGGGTGTTGGTCATGGTTTGCACCGTGATCGGCGCATCGCCGCCCACGGGTGTGTTACCGACCATTATCTGGCGGCTCTTGCGGCGCTCTATATCGCGCCAAGGTCTGATCGATGACATGGGGGGCTTATAGAGCGAATAGGTTTCAGGTGAAAGACCAAGTTCACCTGCGGACTGCGCAGGGCAAAACAAGCAGGGCAAAACAAACTGTACCATTGCCTAGAACGCGGTAATCCGCGACAACCTGTCCATGCCTGATCCAGTATTTCTGACGGATGCCAGTACCAGCGATACGCCGCTGTTGTTCGGCAGGGTGCTGGACGGGAAAGGCGGCGGACGGACAATCGACTGGGATGAGGCGCTGCGATGGAAGCCCGGTGTGCCGGGCGAAGTCCTGTGGGTGCATCTCAATCGGACCAAGCCCGGGGTCAGCGTCTTACTCCAGGAAGAACTCGGCATACCCCGGTCAACCGCGCAATTACTGGTCAGTGACGATACCCGCCCGCGGGCCTTCCGCGAAGGTGATACGCTGGTATCGACCTTGCGCGGGATCAACTTCAACCCCGGCGCTCTACCCGAAGACATGGTGTCGATTCAGATCTGGTCCGACGGCAAGCGGCTCGTCAGCCTGCGCCGCGATCCACTCCAGACGCCTCGTGACACGCTGGCGCTGATCGATGCCGGACAGGGTCCTTCTGACGCAGGGGCGTTGGTCACGTCGATGACCGAATTCATGATCATCCGGATGAACCGGTCGATAGTCGACATGAACGGCCAGATCGACCTGCTGGAACAAGCCGAGGTGGGAGGTGACCGGGACAAGCTGCTGGAAAAAATCGCGGTAATTCGGCGCAATTGCCTTGGCCTGCAGCGCCACATGGGGCCCCAGCACGAGGCGCTGGAGCTGATCTCACGCGATGCGCCCGGATGGTTCGAGGCACACGACCGGCGCGAAATTGCCGAGACAATCGACCGGCTGCGCCGTTACCTCGATGACATCAACATCAGCAAGGAAAGCGCGATGGTGCTGCAGGATGAATTGCGTGCCCGCGCGGTCGCCCGGTCGGACCGGACCAATTACCTGCTGACCATCATTGCCGCAATTTTCCTGCCGCTCAGCTTTGTCACGGGTCTGCTGGGGATCAATGTCGGCGGGATGCCGGGGGTCCATAGTGAACAGGCTTTCTGGGTCGTGGTCGGGCTGTGCTTTGCAGTATTTGCAATGCAGCTGTTCCTGTTCTGGAAATGGAAGTGGCTCTAGCCCGGATGGTGCCGGACACGGCTTAGCTCCGGCCAGATTACCACCGCAGCAAATGCGGCACGGCCAGCCGTCCGATCAATCCTGTGAAGAAAACTGGCGCGACGTGGAAAATCCCCAGATGGACTATGCCGTCGATCGGGCAGGCCAGACCGTAAGCTGCGCTGCCCAGTGCCCCAGCGGCCACGCCCAGATGCAGCCCTGCGGTGGCAAGCGAAACGGGCGCGCCGCGCCTGAGCCAGAATAGCAGCGCGGCGGCAGTAACCAGCGAAGTCGCCAGCGCTGCAAGCGCGCATTTCAGGCCATAGGGATCGCCCAGCAGCTCCGCTCCGCTTTGCCGTGCGGCCAGGGTCACCAGCGCAGCAACCGGCAGCACGCCCACCATCGCCATCGCCCATTTCGGCGCATCATGGCGATTGCCGACACGCGGCGAGGCCATTGTTACCACGCTGGTTGCGCTGGCTGCGCCCAGAACGATCAGCAATCCATTGGTAATCATGAAAAAGGCGGATGCCTGCCCTTGTAGGATGCCCGACCATATTCCGTCTATCACATGCACCAGCAGCACGGCGACCAGCGTTGCAAGCGCGACCAGCAGCAATCCATCCCGCAACTTGAACGCGCGGACCGGCTGCAATTCGCCTGCCAACTGTTTGATCAGATCCTGGTTGATCCGGTTCATTCTATTCAGCCTTCTCGATAAGCGCAGACAGCTTCTTCAATCCGCGATGTATATTTACTTTAACTGCAGTCTCGGTCTGGCCGCAGGCCTGGGCAGCGTCCCGGATCGAAAACCCCTCGATCTTGACCAGTTCGATCACTTCGGCCTGCTTGTCGGACAGTTGAACCAGCAACCGGTCGAGACTGATGCGTGCCAGCACCGCTTCCTCGTCACTGTCCTCGCACGCGTCATTATCCTCCAGCGCGTCTTCCTGACTGCGGTAAACCTTGCGCAGATGATCCACCCAGCGATAGCGCGCGATGGCTGCCATCCATGGCAGGAACGGGCGCGTTGCATCGTAGCTGGCCCGCTTCTTGTGAATGGCCAGCAATACTTCCTGCACCAGATCATCCAGCTGGGCGTCGGGAACCTTGCGCCGGAAATACCGCTGCAGCCAATTGGACGCCTCGCCCAGCAGCACCGTATAGGCGTGCTTGTCCCCTTTCTGGGACAGGGCCATCAAATGGGCCATGGTGCCTTCGTCAGCGATCATCGTGCGCGCAGTCTGCCGATGATTGCATCAAGTGACCATAGGCCGCCGCCGCGCGAAATCAGAATGGCTGCTAATGCGGCCCACAGGATGTGAACACTCCACCATGCATCGGGGAACACGAAGAACTGGATCACCAGCGTCATGATCAGCAGCGACAGTGCAGAACATCTTGTCGCCAGCCCCAGCACCAGCAGGATCGGGAAAAAGGTTTCGGCATAAAGCGCCATTGGTGCGGCAATCTGGGCTGGTATCGGCACGGCTGAAAATTCGCTTTCGAACAGGAAAACCTGGACGTCACTTAATTGCAGCCAGGTGCCCTCCGCTACTTTTGTGCGGCCGGATGACCAGAACACTCCGGCCAGCGCAAAACGGGTGAGGAACAATGCCAACCCTTCCGCTATCGGACCGGACGCCATTCGGACCAGCCCGTCATACAGTGCAATCAGGCGCTGCATCGTCATTCTCCCGTTTTGCGGCCGGTCTTCAGCGCTTGATCGGTGTCAGCGAACCCTTGCCCTTCGGCGTTTCGATCTTGGTGCAGGTGTCCTTGTCGACCAGTTTCCAGGCATTGCCCTGATAATCCCTGGTCGACGTTCCGGCGCAGCTGGTGCCGGGGCCGGCTGCGCAATCATTCTTGCCCGCCTTCGCCACACCGTAGCATTTTTCCTTGGCGCCGCTTTGTGCCGTGACCGGCGCGGCAGCCAGACCGGCGGTGATACCGGCGGCAAGAGCGATCCCGGCGAAGCGGGCTACGAAAGTCTTGTTCATCGTGTTTCTCCAGCAGTGAGAATTGGGGGTGCACGAGAATGTGCGGGGCCCGGTGTTGGCCGGGACTGCTGGGGAGTTCGGGGCTGCGGCCCGGATGGTTACAAACTGCATGAATTTTTCCTGGCTGTAACTTTCCTGAGCAGGTCAGCGAACTGCCTGATGTCCAGCCCGGACCCATTCACTTCAACGATGTTTTCAGGAGATTTCCCATGCTTATCACCCGCAAATCCGCCGCTCTGGCATCTGCCGCTGCCGCACTCGCCCTGTCGTCCGCCGCCGCCTTCGCAGCCGACGCGCCCGCTGGCAGTTCGGGCCGTGCGCTCGGCAGCGAAGATACCGTTCATTGCTACGGCGTGCACAGCTGCAAGGGTAACGCCGATTGCGCCACGACCGAAAACGCCTGCAAGGGCCTGAATGAATGCAAGGGCCACGGCTTCAAGGCGATGAAGGCTGGCGAATGCCTGACCAAAGGCGGCACCATCGGCGATCTTGGCTGATAACGCGCCAGCCCCCCCCGTTCGGGCGCGTTATTCTGCGGCCCGGTGTGCTTGCCCCCCCATCTGGCGCACCGGGCCGTAGTTCCTCAGGCAAAGAGTAGATCATGACCGGCATCGACCCCTTTTCAGGTTTCGGCCTCGGCCTGCGCCGGGACCATTATCAGGATTTCGTGACCGGCGCTGTGCCGGTGGATTTCGTCGAGATCATTTCCGAAAATTACATGGTCGATGGCGGACGTCCGCTCGCCACGCTGGACCGGGTGCGGTCGAAACTGCCGGTGATCATGCACGGCGTCTCGATGTCGATCGGATCGGCTGGAGGCCTCGACACTGAGTACCTCACCCGGTTGAAACAGTTGGCCGAGCGCCTCGAACCGTTATGGATTTCCGACCATCTTTGCTGGACCCGCACCAGCGCGCATAACAGCCACGATTTGCTGCCACTGCCCTACACGGCTGAGGCGCTAGAGTTGGTGTGCGACAATATCGACCACGCGCAGAATTTCCTTGGCCGAGCGATGCTGTTCGAAAATCCGTCGAGTTATCTCACCTTCCCCGAAGACGAGATGGCCGAGTGGGAATTCCTCAGCGAAATGGCCCGGCGTACCGGCTGCTACCTGCTGCTGGACGTGAACAATATTTACGTCAGCGCGCAGAACCACGGATTCTCCGCCGATGATTATCTGGCTGGAATTCCTGCAGGGCGGGTTCGCCAGATCCACCTTGCGGGGCACACGCCGGGGCAGGAACCGGACAATATATTGATCGACACCCATGACCGCGAGGTTTGCGACGAGGTTTGGCAGCTTTATGCCAAGGCATGCGCGCTGCTTGGTCCGGTCGCGACGATGATCGAACGCGACGATGCGATCCCACCGCTTCCCGAATTGCTCGCCGAGTTGGACCACGCCCGGGAAATTGCGCTGGAAGCCCAGCCAATGGTTGCAGCATGAGCACGCTCGCCGCCTGTCAGGCTGATTTCATGGCGCAGGTGCTGGAGGATGGACGGCCACTGCCCAATGGCTGGACGCCGCGCCACGCGGCGGGCCTGGCCATTTACCGCAATGCCTACCGTGCCCGGCTGGTCGATGCCTTACGCGATACGTACGAACGCACCGCCCGCTGGGTGGGCGAGGATGCCTTTTGCGCCGCTGCCGCCCATCATATAATCCAGACCCCGCCAAACAGCTGGACGCTGGACCACGTTGCGGAAGGTTTCGTGGAGGTTCTGGAACAGCTGTTCGCTAATGATCCCGAAGTGGCTGAACTTGCCTGGCTCGAATGGGCGATGCACCGCGCCTTTGTGGCCGCTGATGTCGTACCCCTCGATGCCGCCAGATTTGCTGCGGCCAGCGCTGATTTCGAAGAGGAGGATTGGGGCTCCTTGAAGTTGAAATTCCTCCCTTCGGTGCATTTACGGGATATGGGGAACGACGTCGCGGAACTGTGGAGCGCGCTGGATTCAGACGATTTTACCGCACAGAATTACGTCTTGCCTGAACCGACCCCGATGCTGGCCTGGCGTGAGGGCTTACGCCCGACATTTATGTCTTTGACCAAATCAGAAGGGCAGGCGCTGGGCCTGATGCTGGACGGGGTCTGCTACGGCGCAATGGTGGAATGTCTTGCCAATGCTATCGGCGAGGAAGAGGCTGTCATGCAGGCAGGCGCGATGCTCGGGCGCTGGCTTGGCAATGGGCTGATCGCTGGCCTGAACTAATCCAGCCGCAGCTCGTACAGGAACTCCGCATCGCGCTGCTCGCCGACCCAGAAGCCAATGTCGGCGATCTTGGTAAAACCATACCGCTGGTAGAACCGCTGGGCGCCGAAATTCTCGCTATAGACCGACAGCTGGATCGCATCCGCGCCTCGTTCGCGCGCTTCGCCCAAAGCCCATTCCATCAGCGCGGCGCCGATCCCGGATCCGGTCATGCCCGGTGCGGTATAGAGCTGGCCCAGTGCAATCGGTTTCCTGGCATCGGAATATTCGGTATAGCCACTGGGGTCGCGCATCTTGCAGAAGCCGGTCAATCCGGAGACATCTTCCGCCAACCGGTGAATATATTCCGGCGCAGATACCTCCGCTGCCACGGCTGGTTCGGAATAGGCTTCCTCCAGGAACGACGCCAAATCTTCTGGTCGGTACAGTTCCTCGAACGCAGCGCAGAAACTGTCACGGCCAAGCGCAGCGAGGGCGGGAACATCATCCAGGGAAGCTGGGCGCAGAATCATGCTCCTGCCCCTACTAGCAATGTTCGCCGGTTTGAAGTCCGTTGACCTGCAAATCGCCACTTGGGCAAATAGGCCTTTGCACCAAGCAATACTGTGTTAGCTTCGTGCACATGATCCGAACAATAACCCGCTTCGTACTGGTTTTCATCGTTATGTCAGTCGCACCGTCCCACGCCCACGAGAGTACCGTGGAGGCGCCCGGCTGGAGTATTGCCATCCATGGCGGAGCCGGCACGATGCACCCGGACCGGATGACCGCGCAGCAACAGAAAGAATACAAGGCGGCGCTGCAAACCGCGCTCGATGCCGGTTCGGCCGTACTCAGCAAGGGTGGCAGTGCGGTGGAAGCGGTGCAGGCAGCTATCGTGGTGATGGAGGATGATCCCAAATTCAACGCAGGGCGCGGCGCAGTGTTCACCTGGGAAGGCGCGAACGAGCTGGATGCCGCGATAATGGACGGACGCGACCGGTCGGCTGGCGCGGTTAGCGGTATCACCAGCGTCAGGCATCCGATCCTGCTGGCCAACGCGGTCAGGGTCGATGGCCGTCATGTTTTCCTGAGCGGGGCCGGGGCGGAGGAATTTGCGAGCGATAAGGATCTTGAGACCATGCCGCCCGAATGGTTCGCCACCCAGCCGCGCCTCGAAGCGCTGGAACGGCTTAAGGCGGAGAAGCTGACCGCCATGGATGTCGATCACAAATACGGAACCGTCGGCGCAGTGGCGCTAGATAATCAAGGGCATGTGGCTGCTGGCACTTCGACTGGCGGGCTAACCGGAAAACGCTGGGGCCGGATCGGAGACGCACCGATCATCGGGGCAGGCACTTATGCCGATGATCGCGTCTGCGCCGTATCGGCCACCGGGGCGGGCGAGTATTTCATCCGCGTCGGCGTGGCGCATGAAATCTGCGCCCGGATGCGCATTGGCGGGGAGACTCCGCAAGCGGCGGCAGATGCCGTAATGGCCGAAGTCACGCAGCTAGGCGGCGACGGCGGAGTGATTCTAGTCACGCCTTCGGGCGACGCAATATTCTCGTACAGCACTTCTGGAATGTACCGCGGGCGGGCCACCAGCGCCGGCCTGAACGAAGTCGCAATCTTCGAGGATTGACGCCTCAGGGCCGAATGCGCGCTTTGGACTGATATTTTTGACGCTAAATTCACGCTGGCTCAATTGACTCGATTGAAGCCCAATCGCATCTTTTCCCCATTCGAAATCCGGCAGAAATCGGGGTCGCACCGGGATCGGACTAGCTCATGCACGGCGGGCATTCTGCGCGCCTTGCCGCTGATCAATCCAATGGGGACATTCAATGAATATTATTCGTCACGCAGCATTGCTGGCTGCTTCCGCTACACTTGCATTTTCGGTGCCTGCTCTGGCGCAAGATGATTATCCGCTGGTTGGCGGGGATTGGGTCGAAGTCAGCGGGATTTCCATCTCCGATGGCCATTCGCTCGACTATGCCAATCATCTGGCGGGCATGTGGCGCAAGGGCCAGGATTTCGCCAAGGCACAGGGCTGGATCACGAGTTACGAAATCCTGGCAAACACCCACCCCCGCGACGGCGAGCCGGATCTTTATCTGATGACCCGCTTCCCAGAATTCGAAAATGAAGCCGAGGGCGAACGTCGCGGCAAGGCCTACCGCGAGATGATGAAGGCCACCATCGCCGACATGCAGAAGGCATCGGGCGACCGCGCGGAATACCGCACCTTGATGGGCAATATGCTGCTGAAAGAACTCAAGTGGCGCAAATAGGCTAAGACGACCGCACAGGCCGGGCGCGATGCGTCCGGCCTGTCAGGCTATTGCTTGACCGACCAGCCAGTTTGGCTGGCGGCGAATTGCGCCAGCACCTGCCCCACTTGCCGCAGGACATTTTCCGATGCCGGGTCCATGCCGTCATGGCTGGCCGCTGCTTGATAATAAGCCGCAAAAGTGAAGTCCACACCGCCCGGCGATGTGGCAAAGCCGATATCGACATACAGGCTGCCCATGCCGGGCCACAATGATGTGCCGGTCTTGTCTCCGGCGGTCCAGCCATCGGGCAGTCCAGCCCGCACCCGCCTGACACCGGTGCGAGTTTCCACCATCCACGATTGCAGCAAGGCGCGACCGTCGGACGAAAGCACATCGCCAAACACCAGACGCTCGATCGTCAGCGCCATTGCCTGCGGGCTGGTGGTGTCGCGGACTTCACCGGGCGGAACATTGTTGAGAGATGGCTCGGTGCGGTCGAGCCTGCTGGTCTGGTCGCCGAACTCGCGCCAGAATTGTGTCAGTCGCGCTGGTCCGCCCAGCCGTTTCAGCAGGATATTGGCCGCGGCATTGTCGCTGTATTTCTGGGTGAATTCCGCCAGTTCCAACATGGTCGCGCCGTCGCGGAGCCGTTCGGTGGTGAAGGGGGATACCGACATCAGATCATCAGCTGTCCAGCGCAGCCGCTCGCTGGCGTCGATCTGGCCCGATTGGTCCAGTTTGAGGACGAGCGCAGCCAGCGACAATTTGAAGGATGAACAATGGCCGACCAATTGGTCAGCCTTGTAGTCCAGCGTGCGGGCGCTTTGGACATTGCGGATGGACACGCCCAGTGTGCCGCCTGCCGCCGCTTCGATAATCCGCAATTTGGACGAGAGTCTTCCAGCCGGTGTGATGTCGAGCGGCACACAAGCAGCCAGGCAGCTCGCACCACCCGCCGCCAGCAAGCTTCTTCGATCAAGGATCATAACTGCATCTCCATGCACAGGCTGAAATCATCAGACACATAATCGCCAAACGGCGGGCATGCGCGAAAGCCGAATTTCTCATACAGCTTTCGCGCTGGAATGAACGGTTCTGCATTGCCCGTTTCCAGCCCAAGCCATTGATAGCCGCGCTCCCGCGCCCGTTCGATCAGATACACCAGAACGGCCTGGCCCGCACCCTGACCGCGAAATTCGGGCGCCGCGCGCATCGATTTCAATTCGCCGCGCCGTGCGTCCAGCTCCTTCAACGCCCCGCAAGCGGCCAGTCTGTTCCCTGCCCACGCGGAATAGGCCCACGCGGAAAAGAATGTGACATCAGGTTCGCGCAGACGCTCTACCGGCATGGCGTGGACTTTGCAGGCAGGCGACCAGTGATGCATTTCCTGCAGATGAAATGACAGCAATTCGGTGATCGCGGTGCCGGTCAGATCATCCCGAATTATTCGAAATCTCTCGCTCATTTCGATACCTCGCATTGGCTGCGCTCAGGAAAACTTGTTCGCTTTCCGCTTGCCGAACCGCATGCCGCCTTCCAGCCGCGCGCGCAATTGGGCGTAGAACGCTTCGAGGAAGGCACGTTCGTCCCCTGCGCCGGGATTCCAGCCGATCTTGCGGCAGATGGTTTCGGCCACAGCCTCAATCGCTTCGGGCTTGCCGTCGCGCAGTACGCGTTCCAGCGTTTGCAGCTCATATTCGCCGTAGACCGCCAGTTCTTCCTCGCCGAATTTATATTCCGCGCCGGTTAGATCGCTGGCCCCAAGGCGGGCCGCGCCTTCGGTGGAAAGCGCCGCGGCGAGTGTCTTGCGCGGCGCTTCGACCACCCAGGTGCCTGCCACCAGATCGCCCGCGCGCATTGCATCGCGGTTGAACACGGCGAACAGCATGAACACGAGGAACCACGCCAGCGCCGCGATCCCGGCCGGACCGCTCTCGCCGCTTGGGGCTGTGAACAGGAACACCAGCGGCAGGAAAATCTCAATATCGCGCAGCAGGTTGCGCGCAATGACCGCTTCTGGCGTGAGCCGACCGCCATCGCGCGCCGCCACCCGTATGCCCACCAGCCGCTTGCCCGGTGTTGCCCCGCGCGGGCCCATCTCGAATGCAAGGAAATAGCCATAGCGGGCCAGGAACAGAAAGATGATGTAGATAATGAATAGAAATTCGGCTGCGCCGCCCGGCGAATTGGAACTGTCAATCTGGCTGATCAATCCGCCAAATGTCCAACCCAGTAGCAGTGTCATCGCCACCACCGCGACGATGAT
>JBFEKH010000025.1:0-24206 GCA_041552775.1 Allopontixanthobacter sp. | reverse complement strand
GTGGTGGTGGTCGTGACAACAATCGCCGTGGCGGCCGTGACGAGCCCGATGATGGCTTGGTTGAAAAGCTGGTGCACATCAACCGCGTTTCCAAGACCGTAAAGGGCGGTAAGCGCTTTGGTTTTGCTGCGCTGGTCGTGGTCGGTGACGGCGCAGGGCGGGTTGGTTTCGGCAAGGGCAAGGCACGCGAAGTGCCGGAAGCCATTACCAAGGCAACCGCTGCTGCGAAAAAGAAGATGATCCGCGTTTCCCTGAAAGAGGGCCGCACGCTTCACCATGATGGCAAGGGCCGTTTCGGCGCAGGTCTGGTCAATGTCCGTTCGGCACCTCCGGGTACCGGGATCATTGCCGGTGGCCCGATGCGCGCAGTGTTCGAAAGCCTTGGTGTTGCCGACGTGGTGACCAAGTCGATGGGCACGTCGAACCCCTACAACATGATCCGCGCTACTTTTGATGCGCTGGTCAACCAGACTTCGCCGAAGTCTGTCGCCCAGCGCCGGGGCAAGAAGGTCGCCGACCTGCTTGGCCGCGGTGGATCCAGCGAAGCCGAGGCGCAAGCCGAAGCCGCTGCGGTTACGGAGTAAGACTGATGGCTGACAAGAAAACAATCACGTTGAAGCAGATCGGTTCACCAATCCGCCGCCCAGCCAAACAGCGTCAGATGCTGATTGGTCTTGGCCTCAACAAGATGCACAAGGTCGTGACACTTCAGGACACTCCAGAAGTTCGCGGCACAATCGCCAAGCTGCCCCACATGGTGCAGATCGTCGATTGAGGTAGCCGAATTTGATTTTGGCTGATTGACTTATAGCGGCCCGGGCATGTACCGGGCCGCTTCCATTTCCGCCGTTGGGGCAAATCGGCCCTTCCGGTTATTTAGCGCGAACAAAGCGAAAGCGAGTGCACACCATGAAACTGAATGAAATCCGCGACAATGATGGTGCCCGTCCGTCACGCATGCGCGTGGGCCGGGGTATCGGTTCCGGCAAGGGCAAGACTGCCGGCCGCGGCCAGAAGGGCCAGAAGAGCCGTTCTGGCGTCGCCGTAAAGGGCTTCGAAGGCGGCCAGATGCCGCTCCACATGCGTCTGCCAAAGCGCGGCTTCAACAATCCGTTCGGCAAGGATTTTGCCGAAGTGAACCTGGGCATGGTCCAGAAGTTCATCGATGCGGGCAAGCTCGACGCCAAGAAACTGGTTGACCATGAAGCATTGAAAGCTGCCGGCCTCGGCCGTGGCGGCAAGAATGGGGTACGTTTGCTGGCGAAGGGCGAGTTGACGACTGCCAAGGTGAAATTCTCCGTTGCCGGTGCTTCCAAGGGCGCTGTTGCAGCCGTTGAGAAGGCTGGCGGTTCGGTTGAAGTGACCCTGCCGACAAACCTCGAAATCAAGGCGAAGAAAGCGGAAGCAACCGCGAAACGCCTCGAAAAGAAGAACAAGAAGTAAGTAACCTTTGTCCCGGCCAGGTCCGGGGCTGGTGGAAATGGGCGTGATGCCTGTGGACATTAGCCCCTGAATTGGCCGGGATGTTGGTTTTTCCGGGTGCAGGGTTCGACATTCGGTCAACGGCACCTTATGTGACCATCGAAGGCCGGATTTTCCGGTGCCCATCAAACGGCTAACACACGTCAAGGCTCACACAAGAACATGGCATCACGCGCCGATAATATCGCGAGCAACCTAAGTCTCGCCAATTTCTCGAAAGCCACCGAGCTCAAGAACCGTATCTGGTTCACGATCGGCGCGCTTATCGTGTTCCGCTTTCTCAGCTTCATTCCTCTGCCGGGTGTAAACCCGCTGGTACTTGAAACGCTGTATGACCAGACCCGAGGCGGGATCCTCGATCTGTTCAACACATTCTCCGGCGGCAGCCTTGAGCGGATGAGCCTGATTGCGCTTGGCGTGATGCCGTATATTACCGCATCAATCGTGGTGCAGATGGCTTCGTCCCTTCATCCAGCGCTCGCAGCGCTCAAGAAGGAAGGCCAGACCGGCCGTCAGAAGCTCAACCAATATACACGCTATGGCACGGTGTTCCTGTGCGCGATCCAGGGCTGGTTCCTGGCTGCCGGGCTCGAAGCCTACGGCGCGCAGAGCGGATTGCAGGCGGTCGTCCAGACCGGTTACATGTTCCGCATCGGTGCGGTGATCAGCCTGGTTGGCGGGACCATGTTCCTGCTGTGGCTCGGCGAACAGATCACCAGTCGCGGGATTGGTAATGGCGTATCGCTGATCATCATGGCGGGCATCGTCGCCCAGTTCCCAACCTTCGTGACTAACCTGTTCGAAGGTGGCCGTACCGGATCGATCAGCGCAGCCGTGATCATCTTCTTTGTGGTCATGGTCATCGGCCTCATCCTGTTCATCTGTTTTATGGAGCGGGCCCAGCGCCGATTGCTGATCCAGTATCCCAAGCGTGCCAGTGCCCAGGGTATGATGCAGGCGGACCGCAGCCATTTGCCGCTGAAGATCAACACCGCGGGTGTGATCCCGCCGATCTTTGCCAGCTCGCTATTGCTTTTGCCGCTGACGATTACCCAGTTTGCCGGTAACTCCGTCAGCACCGAAAGCACCGGAGGGGCGATGCTGCAGTCAGTCCTGCAATATCTGCAGCATGGCCAGCCATTATACATGGCTCTGTATGCCATCGGCATCATCTTCTTCTGCTTTTTCTACACCGCGGTTGTCTTCAATCCGGAGGAAACGGCAGAAAATCTGAAAAAGAATGGCGGGTTCATCCCCGGCATCCGTCCGGGTAATCGGACGGCAGAATATCTCGATTATGTTCTGACCCGTATTACCGTGGTTGGTGCCGCTTACCTGACACTCGTTTGCGTGCTGCCTGAATATGTGATCGCACAAACCGGCATTCCGCTATTCCTTGGCGGGACCAGTCTGTTGATTGTAGTGAACGTCACCGTCGATACGATCAGTCAGGTGCAATCGCATTTGCTAGCCCATCAATATGGTGATCTGATCAAAAAAGCGAAATTGAAGGGCCGGAATCGCTGATGCGTGACGGCTCGGGATTGGGTTTTGGGGGGTTGCTGCCGTGAATATCATCCTTTTGGGCCCTCCGGGTGCCGGCAAAGGCACCCAGGCTTCACGTCTGGTTGACCAATATGGCATGCGCCAGCTTTCGACTGGCGACATGCTGCGCGCAGCCGTCAAGGCGGGTACTCCCGTCGGGCTGGAGGCGAAGGCCGTCATGGAACGCGGCGAGCTGGTATCTGACGATATTGTCTCTGCCCTGATTGATGATGAATTGACTGCGATGGGTCCGGAGACCGGGGCAATTTTCGATGGTTATCCGCGGACCAAGCAGCAGGCGAAATCTCTGGAGGAAATCCTCGAGCGCCACGGCCGCAAACTTGACCATGTCATCGAACTGGAAGTGAACGAAGATGCGCTGGTCGACCGGATCACCGGCCGCTTCACCTGCGCAAATTGCGGTGCGGGTTACCACGACCGGCACAAACTCCCGGCCGTCGAAGGCGTGTGCGACAAATGCGGCGGTACCGAATTCAAGCGCCGTCCGGACGATAATGAAGAAACCGTCCGGATGCGGATGGAGGAATATCGCGCCAAGACCGCGCCGGTCCTGCCCGTTTATGAAGAGCGCGGGATTGTCAGCCGCGTAGACGGTATGGCCAGCATCGCAGAAGTGACGGACGCACTCGACGCCATCTTGGACTGAGCGCTCGTCGCGAATCCTTGCACCGCGAAAATTTTCGATCGGCCCTTGGCCTTTGCCATCGCCCGTGGAATAAACTCCGCGATAGTTGCGTCCGCAAGCAAAGGTCCCTGAGATGCTGAAATTCCCGTCTGTTCTGATCGCCGCATTCGCAGCGTCTTTGTTGCTTGTGCAGCCAGCCGCTGCAGAGGTGATCAAGCAGGGCGAAGTCAGTTTCGTCAGCCGCAATGGGGTTTTGGTGAAGGCCGATCCGTACGAGGCGTGGCAGGCGCTGATTACTCCATCGAAATGGTGGAACAGCAATCATACCTGGTCCGCTGACGCGGAAAATCTGTACATCAGTCCTCAGGCGGGCGGGTGTTTCTGCGAGTTGCTACCACCACCAGTCGGCGCGCCGGAAGGTATCCGCCGGGGTAGCGCGCATCACATGACCGTGGTGTTGGCCGATCCGGCGAAGGCGCTGCGCATGCGCGGCGGGCTGGGCCCACTGCAAAGCGAGCCGGTGGAAGGGGTCCTGACCATCACGCTCACGCCCACGGATAAAGGGACGGCGATCGTTTTTGAATATGTGGTCGGCGGATACATGCGGTTCGAAACAGCGGAGATTGCCAAGGCAGTCGATGGGGTGATGAGCCAGCAATTGGCCGGCCTTGCCAGGCTGCTGGGACCGGTCGCCGCAGCGTCCCCGAAGAAATCGGCGGACGCAGGTGAGGGCGCCGCTACTGACCGTGACACAGATACGGCAGAGGCAGTTGCGGGATCCGAACCGGGCACGCTGAATGCGAAGCCCGCGTCCAAGTCGGCAACCAAGAAAATCCGGTCTGTTGAAGAGGCGTTCGCGCCAGCGCCTGAACAATAATTCGGCGTTCTTCCAGGGCAAGCCGAAATGCCTGGCAGGCCTGCAAATTCCTTCCCATTGCGCCCGGCAATTTCGCCGTTAAGGTGCGCTTGCAACAAGAGGGCCGATCCGCCGCGGATACGCAGCCCCAAGGTGCCGGTCGCACAATTTAATACGGGTGACGTCTTGTCATCCGCGTACCTAGGAGGGGGCGATCATGGCAGTTACCGATCACGTTGATCTCAATACATTCATGGAGGGCGTGAAGCGCCGCAACCCGCATCAGCCGGAGTTTACCCAGGCTGTGCAGGAAGTGGCGCAGGACATCTTCGAATTCATGGAGGACAAGGAGGAATATCACTCCCAGCAGATCCTCCGCCGCATCGCAGAGCCGGACCGCGTAATTAGTTTCCGTGTGTGCTGGGAAGACGACAACGGCAATGTCCGCGTCCAGCGCGGGTGGCGGGTTCAGAACAACAATGCCATCGGTCCCTATAAGGGCGGCATCCGTTTCCATCCCAGCGTTACCGAAAGCGTACTCAAATTCCTCGCCTTCGAACAGACCTTCAAGAACGCGCTCACTGGCCTGCCGATGGGCGGCGGCAAGGGCGGGTCGAACTTCAATCCTAAGGGCAAGTCCGACCGCGAAGTGATGCGCTTCTGCCAAAGCTTCATGACGGAACTGTACCGCCACATCGGTGCGGATATCGATGTGCCTGCGGGAGACATTGGCGTGGGTGGGCGTGAAATTGGCTATATGTTCGGCCAGTACAAGCGCATTACCAACCATTTCACCGGCGTCTTGACGGGCAAGGGCATCGAATATGGCGGCTCGATGATCCGTCCGGAAGCGACTGGCTATGGCGCGGTTTATTTCATGCAGGAAATGCTCAAGCATCGCGGTGACGAAGTGAAGGGCAAGACCGCCGTCGTTTCCGGGTCGGGCAATGTCGCGACGCATGCGGCGGAGAAAATCACCCAGCTCGGCGGCAAGGTGGTGACTATGTCCGATTCTGGCGGATTCATCCACGATCCCGACGGCATCGACCAGGACAAGATAAACTGGATCAAGGCCCACAAGACCCATCGGCGCGGCCGGATCAGCGAATATGCGGACGAGTTCAAGGGCTCTAGCTTCCACGAAGACAAGCGCCCGTGGCATGTCGAATGCGACCTCGCGCTGCCTTGCGCCACGCAGAACGAACTCGACGCCGACGAAGCCAGGGCGCTCGTCGCCAATGGCTGCATCGCGGTAGCGGAAGGTGCCAACATGCCGTCTACTCTCGAGGCCACCCATGTATTCAAGGATGCGAAAATCATGTTCGCTCCGGGCAAGGCTGCCAATGCCGGGGGTGTCGCGGTTTCGGGCCTTGAAATGAGCCAGAATTCCGAACGGCGTGCTTGGAAGGAAGAAGAACTACAGAAGATGTTGCTCGACATCATGCAGGGCATCCACAGCCGCTGCATCGCCTACGGCGATGAGGGCGATGGCTATGTCGACTATGTGAAGGGCGCAAATATCGCGGGCTTCAAGAAAGTCGCCGATGCGATGTTGGCATTCGGAGTCGTCTGACCCGAACTTGAGGCGTGCCGGAAAGTTGGGGTTGCGCGGTGCCGGTTAAATGGTACCAACGGCCTTGAAACAACCGGCACGCCTCCTACTTTGTGAGGCGTAGGTGTGTTCGCGTGCTTACTGGTTGACGTCGCGTGAGAATCGTCTTAAGCGCGGCATTCATTCGAGGATTACAAGATTTAGACATATTGTCCGGCAGGCGGTAGCCATTGAGCGCGCCATCCGGGCTTTTTCTGTTTCGATACTTTGTAATTTCGGTGAATTTGTAGCGATGAGATAGGGGCGCGCCCTTCCGATGTCCGGAAAACAAGCGCGTTTCCCTGTGGAGCATGGAGAAGTAAGTGGCTCGTATTGCCGGGGTAAATATCCCCACCAACAAGCGCGTTATTATCGCGCTTACCTATATTCACGGTATCGGACGCACGACAGCGGTCAAGATTGCGGACAAACTGGGTATCGATCATGCCCGCCGCGTTCAGGACCTCTCGGATGCAGAAATCCTTCAGATCCGCGAAACCATTGACGCTGAACATGCCGTTGAGGGTGATCTTCGTCGCACAACTGCGATGAACATCAAGCGCTTGATGGATCTGGCATCATACCGCGGGTTGCGTCACCGTAAGGGCCTTCCGGTCCGCGGCCAGCGCACCCACACCAATGCCCGCACCCGCAAGGGTAAGGCAAAGGCTATCGCGGGCAAGAAGAAGTAAGTAGCTGCCATTTGGCGCTCAACTTACCTCACCTTCTTATAAGAACAGGATAAAGATACCATGGCACGCGAACCACAGCGCATCAGGCGCCGCGAGCGGAAAAACATTTCCAGCGGCGTTGCGCACGTAAACGCCAGCTTCAACAACACCATGATCACCATCACGGATGCACAGGGCAATGCGATCAGCTGGTCCAGTGCAGGCGCGATGGGCTTCAAGGGAAGCCGCAAGTCCACTCCATACGCCGCTCAGGTGGCTGCGGATGACGCCGGCAAGAAAGCCGCCGAACACGGCGTGCGGACCCTGGAAGTCGAAGTCAAAGGCCCGGGTTCCGGCCGCGAAAGCGCGCTGCGTGCCCTTCAGGCTGTTGGCTTCACGATTACTTCGATCCGTGACGTAACGCCGATTCCGCATAACGGGGTTCGCCCGTCCAAGCGGCGCCGCGTCTAATCCGCCTTCTCGGCAGTTTGTGATTTTTCGCAGACTGCCGTGTTTTCACGGATCGGCCGCGGGTTGACCATCAGGTCACCGCACCGATCCCGCCCGAACTGAACTCCAGGGGAAATCCATGTCCGTCAATACCAAGAACTGGCAGGAACTCAAGAAACCCAACAGCCTTGAAATCAAGGATGGTGGCGAAGGCAAGCGCAAGACCACTTTTGTCGCTGAACCGCTAGAACGCGGCTACGGCCTCACGCTTGGTAATGCGCTGCGCCGCGTACTGCTGTCCTCGTTGCAAGGTGCAGCGATTACGTCGATCAAGATCGAGAACGTGCTGCACGAATTCTCGTCGCTGGCCGGCGTACGCGAAGATGTGACCGACATCGTCCTCAACGTGAAGCAGATCGCTCTGCGCATGGAAGGCGAAGGCCCCAAGCGTCTGCAGCTTTCCGCAACCGGTCCTGCCACCGTGAAGGCTGGCGATATTGCCGTTTCCGGTGACATCGAAGTGATGAACAAGGATCTGGTGATCTGCCATCTCGATGATGGTGCCACCTTCAACATGGAACTGACTGCCGATACCGGCAGCGGCTATGTTCCGGCTGTGGCCAACCGTCCGATTGATGCGCCAATTGGCCTTATCCCGGTCGATTCACTGTATTCGCCAGTGCGTCAGGTCAGCTACAAGGTTGATAATGCCCGCGTTGGCCAGGAACTGGACTACGACAAGCTCAACCTGACGATCGAAACCGACGGTACGATCACTCCTGAAGATGCCGTGGCCTATGCCGCACGCATCCTGCAGGACCAGCTGACCCTGTTCGTCCACTTCGAAGATGGTATTCCGCAGCCGCAAGGCCAGATGATCGGCATGGCCGCTCAGCCGGAAGAATCCGATGCGAACCAGCTCAACCGTTACCTTCTCAAGAAGGTCGACGAGTTGGAACTGTCGGTCCGTTCGGCAAACTGCCTCAAGAACGACAACATCATCTACATCGGCGACCTGGTCCAGAAGACCGAAGCCGAAATGCTGCGTACGCCGAACTTTGGCCGCAAGTCCTTGAACGAAATCAAGGAAGTTCTGTCGAGCATGGGCCTGCGTCTGGGCATGGACATCCCCGGATGGCCGCCTGAAAACATCGAAGAAATGGCCAAGAAGCTCGAACAAGAGCTGCTGGGTTAATTCTCATCGGGTGAAGGTGGCGACCCTGACGGCCACCGGGATGGGGGTACCTGATACGGCCCCCCTACGAACGGAGTTACCACTATGCGTCACGGTATTTCACAGCGTAAGCTGTCGCGTAAGTCAGGCCACCGCAAGGCCCTGTTCCGCAACATGGCGGATGCGCTCGTCAAGCATGAGCAGATCCAGACCACCTTGCCGAAAGCCAAGGAACTGCGCCCCTATGTTGAAAAGCTGGTCACGCTCGCAAAGCGTGGCGGTCTGTCCAACCGGCGTCTTGCGGCAGCCCGCATGAACGACGATACACAGGTCAAGAAGCTGTTTGACGTTCTGGGCGAGCGCTATGCCAAGCGCGAGGGCGGTTATCTGCGGATCATCAAGGCCGGTTTCCGTGCCGGCGATGCATCGCAGATGGCGATCATCGAATTCGTTGACCGCGATGTCGCAGAACGCGGCAAGGACAGCGGCCCGGTAATGAACCAGAACGACGAAGAATTCGAAGACGCGTAAATCGCAGACTTCAACGTAATCACCAAGTGGGGTCGGAGGGAAACCTTCGGCCCCATTTTGTTTGGGTAATCGACTTTTGACAGCGCCGTAATTGCAGGCCAGACCCGGAGTATGAAAAAGCTCCTCACTGCCGCGGTTGTCGCCCTCGTTTCCGCGCCGGTGGTTGCGCAGGATCAGGCCGAACCATCCCGCTATGACCGTGCGCTGGCTGCCGGGTACAAGGCGTTGATGCTGTGCGGGGCGATCGCCAATGCCGAGCGGGCCGGATCAGTTCGTTCGATCGAGAGCATAGTCAAATATGAGTTGACCGGGATTCAGGCGCCGCTGGATGGAATTGTTCGGGACCTGCCGCATGCCATCGAGCGTGATGCTGGCGGTCAGGTTGTCAGCGTCACGGTCGATTGGTCCGATGACATGCCGCCGCGCCTGGCACTTCACGATTCGCAGCAGGGATGTTCGCTCCGCCCGATAGGCGGCAACCCGCCGCCGATCCGGGCCATGCGAGAGCAGGTGCCTCAGTCCAGCGTCGTTGAGGTCAAATACTTTGAAAAGACACCACTGGCCGGTAGTGTCGCAGCGGCATTTGCCGAAGGATACGGGCCGGGTGCCAGGACAACCGCAGTCGTCATTATACAAAACGGCAGCATGATCGGCGAGCGCTATGCAGACGGCTTTGGTCCGAATGTGCCGCAGCGAACCTGGTCAGTCGCCAAGAGCATTGCAGCAACCCTGATTGGCGCTGCCGCCCAGCGCGGGGAAGTCCAGGTCAACCAGAGGGCAGGATTGGGCGGCACGGTCTCGGCTGACAGGATGCGCTGGGGCATTACCATCGATGATTTGCTGCGCATGGCCTCAGGTCGCTATTCGGATACGCAGGGCAACCGAACTGACCCGGTTTACTGGGGCGGCACGACTGTTGACGAACGCGCGGGCAGCTGGCCGGTAATTCACCGTCCCGGCACGGTATATCGATATGCCAACAACGATACGCTGATGGCAATCAAGGCGGTCCAGCCTACTTTCGTCGATCACCCGCCTGCTGAATTCTTCGCCAAATTGGGCATGCACGCGACTGTTGCTGAAACCGATTGGCGCGGCAATTACGTCCTCTCCAGCCAAGTCTGGTCCACCGCCCGCGATCTGGCGAAGTTCGGACAGCTGTATCTCGACGATGGGGTGCTGCCCGGGGGCGAGCGGATATTGCCGGAAAACTGGCGGGACTATGTTTCCGCCTCTTCCGGTCCCCAGCCTGACGGCGGCGATTTGGGTTATGGCGCCGGGTTCTGGTTGTTGAACCATTCGGATGGTATCCCGCGTGATACTTTCGCCGGGATTGGGAACCGCGGGCAATATGTGGTGATCGTACCCAGTATGAATATTGTGATTGTTCGGCGAGGAGAGGATCCGCTGGCGGGCCGTTTTGACATTACCGCTTTCACCCGCGACGTGTTGGCAGCCTTAGTGGAGTAACACCCGTTCATAAATATTGTCACTTTCCTGAACGTTTGCTGTCAGTGTAATTCAGGGTCACAACAGGGCGAATCGCCTAGATCTTGTTTGACGCCGGAGCACTTCCGCACTGGCGCCAAGCGAGGAACGACCCATGAATACCCTTACAAAAACACTCGTCGGGACCGTCGCCGCTGGCGCAATGGCAATGACGTCCGCAGCGCCTGCCTTTGCCCGCGACCGGGACCATGACGGCATCAGCGCTGGGGAAATCATCGCCGGTGCGGTGATCATTGGTGGCATCGCCGCGATCGCATCCGCTTCCAGCAGGGACCGCGGTTACAATCGCGATTACCGGGACGGTTACCGTCAAAATTCGAGTGATTACCGCGGTGGCTACAATGATTATTATGGCCGCGGAAATCCGCGCGCTGCAGTTGAACAATGCGTCCGCGCCGCTGAACGAACTGCCAAGCGCAACGGCTATCGCTATGCCGACGTGACAAACATCCGCGATGTCGATGACACGCGCTATGGCTGGCGCGTAAAGGGCCGGATCGACGTTCAGGGTGCCCGAGGTTACGGTAATCGTTACGACAATTATGATCGGAACGATCGTTACGACCGGGGTCGGCAGGCAGATAGCGGCAAGTTTACCTGCGACATTTCCCGCGGCCGAGTGGTCGGTCTCGATTTCAGCGGCGTTCGCGGTCTGCGCTGATCGTCCGGAATAGACTATGGAGAGCGGTTCAGGCTGATGAAAGCCTGGACCGCTTATCCATTTCAACATTCAATTAAGTGGGGACCATAACATGAAAAAGCTTTCCCTCTTCTCCTCATCGGCGGCGATGATCGCAGCCCTGTCCATGGCAGCAACGCCTGCGGTCGCGGCTGACGTACGGGTTGGCACGGCGCATGCCGCTGCACCCGGATATTCGGTATGGAATGCCGATAGCGTCAATGCCCAGCGCGACCGGTACCGCGGACGCTATCACCGCGATGGAATCGATGCGGGCGATGTGATTGGCGGCCTACTGGTGATCGGCGCAATTGCCGCTGTCGCAAGTGCCGCCTCCCAGCCGAGGGAACCGCGCGGCTATCCCGCGCCTTACCCCACCCGGTCGAGCGGCTATCGCGGCGATTCCCGGTATGATGGCGCGCAGGGCCTCGACCGTGCTGCCGACATGTGCGTGCGCGAGATCGAACGCGATGCAAGGGTGAATGGGGTCGATTCTGTCGAACGTTCGGGTGATGGCTGGCTGGTTAGCGGTTCGCTTTACAATGGCGATGTGTTCACTTGCCGGATCGGCCGCGACGGACGGATCGACGATGTGAGCTATGGCGAAAGAAGCGCGCTTCAGAGCAATAATGGCCCGCAAGACGACCGCCAGTGGAGCGATGATCGTTACGCGTCGGCATGGGGCAATGCCGGCCCGACAGCGCCCAGTGGCGGTTATTCAGACAATACGTCGGCTCCCTCTGCCCAGGCACCGGCCTATCCCGGCGGCCCGGTAGCAGGCGAGAGTTACGAGGATGAGCCGGATTCTTCGGACGGCCAGGATGATCGCTACGGCAGTTAGGCCTTCGTGCCTGAGGAAGCATCATGATCATCGCCCTGCTCGTCATCATAGGCGGGCAGGGCGAGTTTCCATCTGATTGCCGCACCGCGCAGGCTAAGGCCGGCCACCCATGCGGCGCCCCACACCAGCACATCGGGCAGTGCAAACACTGATCCAAGCATAGTGACAAGCGCTGACAGAGCGGCAGCGGTTACATATAATTCCGGGCGCATGATTATCGAAGGTTCACCCGCAATCACATCGCGGATTACACCCCCAGCGCATCCAGTGATGACCCCCATGACCATCGCCGGAACCGGGGCCACGCCGAACGCCAGCGCCTTCGCGGTGCCCAGCACGGCAAAGGCGGCAAGACCGGCTGCATCGGCCCATTCCAGCAGCTCGCCTTCCCACCAACGGCGCGGGGTGAACCAGGCGATCAGCGCGGTTGCGAATATGACCGGCGCGACCCACGGGTTGTGGGCCCAGAATACCGGCGTGCCGATCAGCATGTCGCGCAAAGATCCGCCCCCGACACCGGTGATCAGTGCGAAGAACGCCATCGTGACGAAAGTCTGCCGCAGCCGCGCCGCCAGCAGCGCGCCGGTCAGCGCAAAGACAGCGGTGCCAGCCAGGTCTAGGACCGGCGGAAGGACAGCTGGAACGAGCGCGGGGATTTCTGCCGCGCTCATGCCTGGACCCTAGCCTTGCGGCGGCGGAACATCAGGACAGTACCCAGCAGCGAACCGATCAAGCCCAGCGCTGCGAACAGGATCAGAACGGGGTGCGAGGTATCTTCGCGTGTTTGCAGGTCCATGATGTGCAGTCCCCACATGAAATCGAACAGCCGCCACCAGCGGGTGCGGATCGCTTCGATCTGGCCGGTGTCGCGCCCGATATAAACGCGCGCGCCACCGGCCAGATCGACTTGCCAGACGGGCATCGCGCGGCGGAAATCGAATGGAGCCTGCTCTGCTGTGAATGGAGTGATCGAGGCAATCTGGTCGCCGCCGACTACTTGTTCGGCCACGATGACCCGCGCCTCGATTTCATTGAGTGGCGGCAATTTTGCGCCGGTCTTGGTGAACCGTTCCAGCGCGCCATCCAGATATTCGATTGTGGTGATCGGTTGGCCGGAAACCATCGCGGTGCGGACTGACCTTACCGGACTCTCGTTATTATCAGGCAACGCCACGGAAATCGAAATATCGGCCGGCAGGGCCTGCTCCGGCTGTACTATCCGCAGATGATTGCCGCGCACTTCGTCAATTGGCCGGGCAACCATCACCAGCCCGGTGGCCATCCACATGACGATAGGCACGCCAACCAGCCAGCCGAGCCAGATATGCCAGCGGGCAAAACGGAGCATCCAGATCGATTTGGCCACGTGCAGGATCCTTTTCAGGCGGTCGGGATGGTGACAGGCCGCCCTATCATCTGGCGGGCGCAGGGCAAGGATCAGCTGGCGAAAAGTCCATCCGGATCAGCCATGGCCTTGATTTCAAGCGCATTGCCGCTCGGGTCGCGGAAAAACATCGTGGCCTGTTCGCCGACCTGTCCTTCGAAACGGATGGTTGGTTCCATGGCGAAAGTGACGCCGGCAGCGGTGAGCCGGCCAGCCAGTTCGCGCCAGTCAGCCATGTCCAGAACGACGCCAAAATGCGGCACCGGCACGTCATGCCCGTCCACCGGATTTGCCGCCTTATCGGCGCTGCTGCGCGGCGGAGCGAGATGTGCCACGATCTGGTGTCCGAAGAAATTGAAATCGATCCACTGATCGGAACTGCGCCCTTCCGGGCAGCCCATCAGCCCGCCGTAAAACGCACGCGCTGCCGCCAGATCATCGACCGGAAAGGCGAGGTGAAAGGGGGGGATTGCCTTGGTCATGCGATCACATGTGGATCGGTTTGCCCTGGACCGCCATCGCCGCTTCTTTCAGCGCCTCTGCATGGGTCGGATGGGCGTGACAGGTATAGGCGATATCTTCCGACGTGGCGCCAAATTCCATGGCGATTGCTGCCTCGGCGATCATTGTGCCGGCAAGGCTGGCGACGATATGGACGCCAAGTACGCGGTCGGTTTCGGCATCGGCGATCACTTTGACGAAGCCATCAGTGTCGCGGTTGGCCTTGGCCCGGCTGTTGGCCATCATCGGGAATTTCCCGACCTTGATCGTGTGCCCGGCTTCCTTTGCTTCGTCCTCGGTCATGCCGACATCGGCAAATTCGGGCATGGTGTAGACCACACCAGGGATTACCGCGTGGTTCACGATACCGGTCTGCCCGGCGATGAATTCCGCCACGGCAATGCCTTCGTCTTCTGCCTTGTGCGCCAGCATCGGCCCGGGGATTACGTCACCGACTGCCCAGACGCCGTCAATTTTCGTGCGGAAATCATGGCCCGTTTCGATCTGGCCGCGCTTGTTCAGCTCCAGCCTGATGGCATCAATGTTGAGCCCGTCCACATTGGGACGCCTGCCGATGGAGACCAGCACATGGCTCGCCTCAATGGTTTCAGCATCGCCGCCCGCTGAAGGCTCGACCGTCAGCGAGACTTTCTTGCCTGTTACGGTCGCGCCGGTGACCTTGCTCTTCAGCTTCAGGTCCATGCCCTGTTTCTTGAAGATCTTGCCCGCTTCCTTGCGCACGTCAGTGTCCATGCCGGGCAACAGCATGTCGAGGAATTCGACTACGGTTACCTTCGCGCCCAGACGGCGCCAGACGGAGCCGAGTTCCAGCCCGATCACGCCGCCGCCAATGACCACGAGATGCTCGGGCACTTCGGACAATTCGAGCGCGCCCGTGGAATCAACGATCCGGCCCGCTGCGTTGTCGACCTGGACACCCGGCAAAGGGGTTACGCTGGACCCGGTTGCGATCACGATATCCTTGGCGGTGTATGTTGCATCACCTACCTTGACCGTGTGCGCGTCTTGAAACGCGGCATGGCCCTTGATCCAGGTGACTTTGTTCTTCTTGAACAGGAATTCGATACCGCCGGTCAGATCGCCAACCGCCTTGACCTTTTCCGCCATCATCACGCCCAGATCGAGCTTGGCATTGGTCGTGATTCCCCAAGTTGCCATGTGGCCATTATTGGCCTCGTCCAGCAATTCGGAGGCATGCAGCAAGGCCTTGGACGGAATGCACCCGACATTGAGGCAAGTCCCGCCCAATGTCGCGCGGCTTTCCACGCAAGCGGTCTTCAGACCCAGCTGCGCGGCACGGATTGCCGCGACATAGCCGCCTGGGCCTGCGCCGATGATCAGGACATCATAATCGTAAGTTTGGTCAGCCATTTGTAATTCCTCAGAGATCAATGAGCATCCGCGTGGGATCTTCGATTGCATCCTTGATAATCTTAAGTGCGGTCACAGCTTCGCGCCCGTCAATCAGGCGGTGGTCATAGGATAGTGCGATATACATCATCGGGCGGATCACCATTTCACCGTCCACCACGACCACACGGTCTTCGATCCGGTGCAGGCCGAGAACTGCGCTTTGCGGCGGGTTGATGATCGGGGTGGACATCAGCGATCCGAACACGCCGCCATTGGAAATGGTGAAGGTGCCGCCGGCCATGTCGGCCATCGTCAGCGTACCGTCCTTGGCGCGCTTGCCGAAATCGGCGATGTCTTTCTCGATCTGGGCAAAGCCCTTCTTGTCGACATCACGCACGACCGGAACCACGAGCCCGTTCGGAGCGCTGACGGCGACCGAGATATCGACATAATCGTGATAGACAATTTCATCGCCTTCGATCTGGGCGTTGACGGATGGAACATCCTTCAGTGCCAGATGCGCGGCTTTCGCGAAGAAGCCCATGAAGCCCAGCTTGATGTCGTGCTTCTTGGCGAACAGGTCCTTGTACTTGGTGCGCGCCTCGATCACTGCGGTCATGTCGACATCGTTGAACGTGGTCAGCAGCGCGGCATTGTCCTGCGCGCTCTTCAGCCGCTTGGCGATGGTCTGGCGCAGGCGGGTCATCTTCACGCGCTCGGTCTTGCGTTCTCCGGTGCTGACAGCGGCGGCCGGTGCGGGGGCCGGTGCTGTTGCGGCTGGCGCAGGCTCTTCGCCCTTGGCCTTGGCCGCAGCGAGGACATCTTCCTTGGTCAGGCGGCCATCCTTGCCGGTGCCCTTGACGGTGGAAGGGTCGATCCCGTGTTCCAGCACCGCACGGCGCACGGCCGGCGAAAGTGTTTGCGATGCATCGGACGCGGCTGCTTCCTGAGCCTTGTTTTCGCCGGTGGCGGGCGAGGGCGCTGGTGCAGCTGCCGGGGCTGGGCTGGCAGCCGCGCCGCCTTCCTCGACCGTTGCGATAACCGCGCCGACTTCGACCGTGTCGCCGACGGCGGCTCGCAATTCACCGATGATGCCAGCCACGGGCGAGGGCACTTCAATCGCGACCTTGTCCGTTTCGAGACTCGCGATCGGCTCGTCCACTTCCACCCGGTCGCCCGGCTGTTTCAGCCATTCGCCGATGGTGCCTTCGGTGACGGATTCGCCCAATACCGGGACTTTGATTTCTAGTGCCATAATACCTGTTTCCTGAGGTCCTGCCGCAGCGGGCCGCGCGTTAATTGCTTATGTCGAGGGCCGCTGCGACCAGCGCAGCCTGTTGTTCTTCGTGTTTTTTCGCAAAGCCTGTCGCCGGTGATGCGGATGCATCGCGCCCGGCATAGATCGGGCGCAAGGTCTTGCCTGCATCCGATGCGGACTTCTCGATCAACCGGTCCACGAAGAACCAAGCACCATTGTTGTGCGGTTCTTCCTGACACCAGACGATCTCTTTGAGATTGGTCATGTGTTTCAGGCGGGAGCTGAGCGGTTCGCCGGGGAAGGGATAGATCTGCTCGACCCGGACGATCGAAACATCGTCCAGCCCTTGCTCATCGCGCTTCTGCATCAGATCATAGGCAACCTTGCCGCTGCAAAGCACCAGGCGGCGGACCTTTTCGTCTGCGATTTCCGTGGTATCGCTGACGATACGGCGGAAGTGGCTATCGCCTGTAAATTCCGAAGCTGCACTCTTGGCCAGCGGATGCCGCAGCAGGCTCTTCGGGGTCATGATGATAAGTGGTTTGCGGAACGGACGCATCATCTGTCGCCGCAGAACGTGGAAATAATTGGCCGGCGAAGTAATGTTGCAGACCTGGATATTATCGTTCGCACATAGCTGCAGGAAACGTTCGAGCCGGGCACTGGAATGTTCCGGGCCCTGCCCTTCGTATCCGTGCGGCAGCAGCATCACCAGGCCATTGGCGCGCAGCCACTTGGCTTCGCCCGCGGCAATGAACTGGTCGATGATGATCTGCGCCCCATTGGCGAAATCGCCGAATTGCGCTTCCCACATCACCAGCGTTTTCGGGTCAGCCAGTGCGAAGCCATATTCGAACCCGAGCACGCCGTATTCGGACAACGTGCTGTCATAGACCTCGAACTTGCCATGCGGCAGGGTGGTGAGCGGGATGTATTTGCGCTCGTCCTGCTGGTCGATCCACACCGCATGGCGTTGGCTGAACGTGCCGCGACCGGAATCCTGGCCGGACAGGCGCACGCCGTATCCTTCGGTTACGAGGCTGCCGAAAGCGAGTGCCTCCGCCGTCGCCCAGTCGAACCCGTCATTGCTTTCGAACATCGCGCGCTTGGCATCGATTACCCGGCCCAGCGTCTTGTGGATCGTGAGATCATCAGGAACCGTGGTCAGCGTACGCCCGAGGCTGTCGAACAATTTGCGTTCGATCCCGGTTTCGACATTGCGCCGCGCAGTTTCCGGATCCGCCGGCTTGTGCAGCCCGCTCCACCGGCCAGTGAACCAGTCGGCGGAATTGGGGACGTAGGTCTTCGCGGCTTCGAAATCCGCTTCGAGCAGGTTGGTGAATTCGTCCACCAATCCATCCGCGAAACCCTTGTCCACCACGCGTTCTTCGATCAGGCGCGTTTCATACAGCACGCTCACCTTTGGGTGCTTGCGGATCTTGTCATACATCAACGGCTGGGTGAAACTCGGCTCGTCGCCTTCGTTATGGCCGAACCGGCGATAGCACCACATGTCGATCACGATATCGCGGCGGAATTTCTGGCGGTATTCGATCGCCAATTTGCAGGCGAATGTCACCGCTTCGGGATTGTCGCCGTTCACATGCAGGATCGGTGCCTGAACGCCCTTCGCCACGTCGGACGGGTAGGGGCTGGAGCGCGCGAATTGCGGGCTGGTGGTGAAACCGATCTGGTTGTTGATCACGAAATGCAGGCAGCCGCCGGTGTTGTACCCGCGTACGCCCGACAGTCCGAAGCATTCCCACACCACGCCTTGTCCGGCGAATGCGGCATCGCCGTGGATCAGGACCGGCAGAACCTGTTCGTTCTTCTTCAGATCGTCGCGAATGGCCTGCTGCGCGCGGGCTTTCCCGAGCACGACCGGGTCGACCGCTTCCAGATGGCTGGGGTTGGGGACTAGCGACATATGTACTTCGATACCGTCGAATTCACGGTCGGTGCTGGTGCCGAGGTGGTACTTCACATCGCCCGAACCGCCGACATCATCGGGGTTGGCGCTGCCACCGGAAAATTCGTGGAAGATGACTTTGTAGGGTTTAGCCATCACATTGGCGAGGATGTTCAGGCGGCCGCGGTGGGCCATGCCGTAAATGATCTCGCGCACGCCCAGCTGGCCGCCATATTTGATCACGCCTTCCAGCGCGGGGATCATCGATTCCCCGCCGTCGAGGCCGAACCGCTTGGTCCCAACATATTTCTTGCCGAGGAATTTTTCGTACTGTTCACCGCGGATCACGGCACCCAGAATGGCGCGTTTGCCTTCAGGAGTGAACTGGATGACCTTGTCCGGCCCCTCGATCCGGTCCTGGATGAACCGACGTTCTTCAACGTCAGCGATATGCATGTAATCGAAGCCGACCTGGCCGCAGTAATTGGCACGCAGCACCTCGACCAGATTGCGCGGGGTTTCCCATTGGAGGTTGAGATTGCCGCCCAGGAACACCGGCTCGTCCAGCGATTTGCCGGTGAAACCATGCCATTCCAGCTTCATATCGTCCGGCAATTCGCGCTGGCTGAGGCCCAGTGGATCCAGGTCCGCCGCCAGATGCCCGCGCACCCGGTACGTGCGGATCAGCAGCATTGCCCGGATCGATGCGTCGGCGGCTTTTTCGATAGCCGCTTCGTCCATGACTTTGCCCGCGTTTGGGGACCCATTTGGGCCCGCATTAGCGGTAGCGGCCTTGATCGCGATTTTCATCGCTGTCGGGTCGAGCGCCTGCGTCAGGTCGTCTTCACTGTCGCCCCCGACCAGTGGCCAGCGCGGGTTGGCCCACGATGGCCCAGCCTGCGCGCCGTCTTGCGGATCACCAGTTTCGAAATCGTGGTTTTCATTACCCATTGGGGGTTACCTCAAGCGCCGGAAAATGGCCGGCTTTCAGTGGTAACGCCCGAACGTAACAGAATGCTCCCGGGGAGGATAAGCATTCGCCCCAAGCGGGACGTAACGTTCGAGCGCCGGATTCAGGCGAGTTCTTTAAGCAGCGCGTCAAGCGTGGTGCCAAGTTCGGATGGCGATGGCGATACGCGAATACCCGCTTTTTCCATCGCGGCAATCTTGTCGTCCGCGCCGCCTTGGCCGCCTGAGACGATTGCCCCGGCATGGCCCATGCGGCGGCCCGGAGGCGCCGTGCGGCCAGCGATGAAGCCGACCATCGGTTTGCTGCGGCCCAGCTTGGCCTGGTCAGCGATGAACTGCGCTGCTTCTTCTTCCGCGCTGCCGCCAATTTCGCCGATCATGATGATCGACTTGGTTTCATCATCAGACAGGAACAGGTCCAGCACGTCGATGAAATTGGTGCCGTTGACCGGATCGCCGCCGATGCCGACAGCAGTGGTCTGGCCCAGGCCGACCATCGTCGTCTGGTGGACGGCTTCGTAGGTGAGCGTGCCGGAACGCGAAACCACACCTACCGAACCCTTCTGGAAGATGGAGCCGGGCATGATCCCGATCTTGCATTCGCCAGGGGTCAGAACGCCGGGGCAGTTCGGCCCGATCAGGCGCGACTTGGACCCTTCGAGCGCACGCTTGACGCGGACCATGTCGAGCACCGGAATGCCTTCGGTAATCGCGATGATCAGCTCGATCTCGGCATCGATGGCTTCGCAGATCGCGTCCGCAGCAAATGGCGGCGGAACGTAGATGCACGATGCGGTCGCGCCGGTGGCGGCCTTGGCTTCGCTCACCGTGTTGAAGTTGGGCAGGCCGATATGCGTCGTGCCGCCTTTACCCGGCGTCACCCCGCCGACCATCTGCGTCCCGTAATCGAGCGCCTGCTGGGTGTGGAAAGTTCCGGTTTCACCGGTCATCCCTTGCGTGATGACCTTGGTGTTTTTGTCGATGAGAATGGACATATTTGGCGTTTCCCTAATTCGTCATTTTGGCAAAGGCTGGCACCATTTGCCGCAAGCCAACCCAGCAAGACCTGAGTAATTGACTCTTAATTGAGATTTGAATCGATGGTTCTGCAGGCAGTCAGTAGTTCCTTCACAGCATCGACCGACACATTGAAGTTCTTCTGCGCTTCGTCGTTGAGCGAAATCTCGACGATCCGCTCCACGCCGCCTGCGCCGATCACTACCGGCACGCCGACATACAGACCATCGACGCCATACTGGCCGGTCAGGTTTGCTGCTGCCGGCAGCACGCGCTTTTTGTCCTTGAGGAAGCTTTCCGCCATCATGATCGCGCTGGTTGCGGGGGCGTAATAGGCCGAGCCATTGCCGAGCAGTTGGACGATCTCGCCGCCGCCAGCCCGGGTGCGGGCGACGATTGCGTCGATCTTTTCCTGCGTGGACCAGCCCATCTTGATGAGGTCGGGCACGGGAATACCGGCAACGGTCGAATATTCGATCACCGGCACCATCGTATCGCCGTGGCCGCCGAGCACGAATGCAGTGACGTCTTCGACAGAAACGTCGAATTCGCTCGCGAGGAAGTGACGGAGGCGCGCGCTGTCGAGCACACCGGCCATGCCGACGACCATATTGTGCGGCAGGCCGCTATATTCGCGCAAGGCCCAGACCATCGCGTCCAGCGGGTTGGTGATGCAAATCACAAAAGCGTTCGGGGCATGCTGTTTGATGCCCGCGCCCACTGCGCCCATGACTTTCAAATTGATGCCCAGCAAATCGTCGCGGCTCATGCCCGGCTTGCGCGGAACACCGGCAGTGACGATGATCACATCCGCACCGGCAATGTCAGCGTAATCGCTCGTGCCCTTCAGGTTCACATCGAAGCCATCGACCGGGGCAGCTTGGCTGAGGTCCAGCGCCTTGCCCGCAGGCATTCCTTCGGCAATGTCGAACAGGACGATATCGCCCAATTCCTTCATTGCTGCGAGGTGGGCGAGGGTGCCGCCGATCATGCCGGCGCCGATCAGGGCGATTTTATTGCGGGCCATATGCGCGAAATGTCCTTCCATGCGTGCGGGACAAGTCAAAAACCGGATGGTCGGCGCGCAGCTAGTCCCGCGACAATGCCGCGCCCGTAAAAACGAGCCTTGACCTAGGCCGCAGGCAAAGCGATTGCAACTGACAAAGGCGCTTGTTGCCTAACTATCTTTGCAAATAGTTCGCAATAGCTTTTAGGGGTGGTTTCATAAGGCTATCCCCCGTGCCGAAGCTTAAACCCGGTGTTTTCGTGAGGATAACGTGCGCCCGTAGTCAGTGCCGCTTCAGCAAGCCTTGCGATTGGCTTCGAGCAATTCTTGGTCGCCATCACGTTCCTGTGCGAGCAGCATCGCGGCGAGGTAATCCGGCACGGCGCGGCTGAAATAATAGCCCTGACCAAGGGTACATCCGGCATCGCGCACGGCCTGGACCTGTTCGAGCGTCTCCAGGCCCTCGGCGACGATTTCCATCTCGAGGTTCGCGCCGAGTTCGGCGACCGCCCGGATGATCGCGTCGCTCTTGCGGCCTACATTCGGGCCGGAAACAAAGCTGCGGTCGACCTTGATCTTCTTGAACGGATATTTGTGAATATAGCTGAGCGAGGAATAGCCCGTCCCGAAATCATCCAGCGCGAAGCGGACACCGGCGGCGGACAATTCTTCGATGAAGCTGTTGGTTGCATGATTATCGTCGAGGAACAGGCTTTCGGTCACTTCCAGTTCCAGCCGCGATGGATCCAGGCCAGCATCGCGAAGCGCAGTCAAAATCCCCAGCGCAGCGCCGGGGGCCTTGATCTGCATCGGAGAGAGATTGACGGCCAGCGTCACATCTTCGGGCCAGGCGGCGCAGGCCTTGGCCGCTTGCGCCGTGATCCAGTTGCCCAGTGTGACGATCACCCCCGTTTCCTCGGCCACGGGTATGAATTCATCGGGTTTCAATTCGCCCTTTTGCGGGTGGAACCAGCGTACCAGCGCTTCGAAAGTACGGATCTTGCCGGTTTCGAGATCGACGATCGGTTGGAAGAAGATCGACAATTCGTTCTTGACGATGGCGGAGCGCAGTTCGGCCTCGATCTCGCGGCGGCGCACCAGGTCGCGGCTCATGGCCGGATTGTAGAAACAGGTCTGGTTCCGGCCGTTCACCTTCGCATGATACAGTGCCAGGTCCGCGCGCTGCATCAGCGTGTCGGAATCGATCCCGTCTTCCGGCAGGATGGCGATGCCCATGGATGCCTGCACTTCCAGCCGGTCGCCGTCGATTCGGACAGGGCGGACGATTTCATCCAGCAGCCGGCCGGCGAGTTTTTCGCATTCCTGGCGACTGGAAACTTCACCAAAGATAATGAATTCATCGCCGCCGAAGCGCGATACGGTGGCATCGACTGACGATGCGGCGCGCAAACGGCGGCCGATTTCAGACAGCACCCGGTCGCCCACCGGATGACCCAGCAAGTCGTTCACTTCCTTGAACCGATCGAGATCAAGCCAGAACAGCGCGAGCATCCGCCCGTCGGCCAAATCCATCAGCGTTTCGACCATGGCATGGTTGAGGCCCGCGCGATTGGCCAGACCGGTAACCACATCGGTCCGCGCCAAGACTTGCATCTTGTCGGCCAACAATGCGCTGGTCTCGGCGGCGGAAATTGAATCGCGCAGTACCTTGAACACATTCAGGGTGATCGAAGACATAGCCGGCAGAAGTAGCGCAATCGTCACCGCCAAGGTAATGTAAGGCAGGGACCCGATATACAGGCAAACCACGAGTACGGGGACGACAGCGAGCGACAATTGGCCCAATGCTATGGACGGTCGGCCCGCGTTGCGCGCGCAAATGCCCACGCCGTAACACATCGCATTGGCCGTCATCAGCACTTCCCATTGCGTGCCGACTTCGAACAACAAGGTAAGCGCCGCCATCGTCCCGACGCTCAGCGCATAGCTGAAGGCTCCGATTTCATAGAGCGTTTCCAGCTTTCGTGTACTGTTCCCGGCATCATCGGGTGACATGCTCAAGGCGAGCGAGATGCGCGCAGCTGCGATGATGACGATGGCCATGGCCGCGGCGTAAAGAAAAGGTTCGCCGCTGCCGATCGCGACCACTCCGGCAGAACAGATCCCTGCCAGAGCACCGATGGCGAGACTGCTTGGCTGGGTATAGAGCGTGCGGACGAGGGTCCGGCGAACACGTTCCGATAACGCATCCCCCGGACCAAAATTCGCAAGGATCGCCTTGATCCGCGCCGCTGAACTGCCCTTGGCCATGCATTTCTAGTAGCTAAGAGAGGCTACCGAATGGTTAATTCCGTCCTTACCAAAGTGCGGATGTCCAGGCCGCAAATCCGCGGGTTACTGCGGCTTTTAGGCCCATGGTGATTTCACAGGATTGTTAAGCAATTTCAGCGTCAGTGACGGCAGCACGCACGATTGGCAGCGCATTTTTGGCATCTTCAAGCTGACCGGCGATGCGTTTGTCCAGCGCCCGGCATATCCCGAGCCACCAATCATAAGCCTGACGATCCCCGTCGAAAAAGGCCGCTTCTGCCTGTTTGCGTGCCTCGCGCGCAGCCCCCATTCCGTGTGTGGCAAAGTGGCGCAGCGCAGCATGGATCACATTGTCATTAGCCTGGACACCGGCCAGGTCGCCATTGTCATTCGCAGCCCGGCCCGGCGTTCGGCGTGACAACACGCGGGCAACGGGAGAGTGGACTGTGGTGCGCGCAGCGGCGAAATAGACGGTCATGCCGTAGATACCTCTGATCAGTGATTGGCTGATCTTCTCCCTAGCCTCGAGGGCACTAAGGGCG
>JBFEKH010000024.1:0-25175 GCA_041552775.1 Allopontixanthobacter sp. | reverse complement strand
CGGTTCTAGACGGGCTGCATTTATCAGAAACCCACGAAAAGCCGACAGGCTACTTTGGGTGAAATGCAAAACCCTGCAGAACGGCAAAAACTGGGGCGCATAATGCCAGAATCAGATCTGATTTCGGAGCTTCTGAAATCTGACGCAAAAACTTTCACACGCAAATCATACTTTGAACATCCCAAATTTGACTGCGTATAACCACCTGCAAATAGAGGGAACAAGAAGAGGTGGAGACAATTAAAGATGTTTAATATCAACAGCTTGATTGTTAAATCAAATTCCCTCCGTCTCCGCCAGCAATATTCCCGCCCAGGCACCAAGCGATCCATCGCTGGGGGGAAACCACCCTCCGGCGAGCGTCGTGCGTTTGGGGTCTTGTACTGCGCTGCGGTGACCTGCCCGGCCTAGCTCGCGGTAACCTGTTCGCTCAGGACCAGCCATTCGGCTTCCTTCTTCTCCAGTTCGCTACCCAACTGCCCGCGCCGCTGGGACAATTCACCCATCGACATTTTCGCGAATTCCGGTTCAGCGCTGGCCGGTTCGAACATGGCGCGATCGAGCGCGGAACACTGCGCCTCCAGCTTTGATACGTCCTTTTCAACCGCGGTAAGCTTCGCTTTGACGGCTCGTGCAGCCTCGCGTTCCTTCGCGGCAGCCTTGCGGTCCTTCTTGGGGATTTTCACTCCGCCATCTACCTTGGGCTGGTTACGGCCGAGTACGAAATCTATGTAATCTTCCATGCTGCCGGAATATTCCGCCGCAGTTCCGCTATCGACCAGCACCAGCCGATCAGCAGTCAGTTCGACCATATGGCGGTCATGGCTGATCAAAATCACTGCGCCTTCGTAATCATTCAGCGCCTGCACTAGCGCCTCGCGCGCGTCGACGTCGAGGTGGTTTGTCGGTTCGTCCAGGATCAGCAAATGCGGCGCATCGCGGGTGATCAGCGCCAGGGCCAGCCGTGCGCGTTCGCCGCCCGACAGTTTGCTGACGAGCTGCGTAGCGCGGTCACCGGAAAATCCGAACCGGCCCAATTGCGCGCGCACAGCGCCGGGCGGCTTGCCCTGCATCACGCGGCCCATATGTTCCAGCGGGGTGGCATCGCTGGCGAGCTCTTCGACCTGATACTGGGTGAAATAGCCGACCTGCATCTTGCCGCTGGCGTTCATTTCACCGTCCATCGGGGCCAGCTGTGAAGCCAACAGACGCGCCAGCGTCGTCTTGCCGTTGCCGTTGCGGCCCAGCAACGCGATCCGGTCGTCCGGATCGATGCGCAGGTTGAGCCGCTTCAGAATGGGGGTGTCTTCAGTATAGCCGACCGACGCAAGGTCGAGCGTAATCAGCGGCGGCTTCAGTTCTGCCGGGCTGGGAAAATTGAAACTGAGCGTGGGATCTTCCATCAGCGCAGCAATCGGCTGCATCTTGGCCAGCATCTTGGCGCGCGATTGCGCCTGCTTGGCGGTGGAGGCACGTGCGCTGTTGCGCGAAACGTAATCCTGCAATCGGGCGCGCTGCGCGTCCTGGGATGCCTTGGCGGACGCCAATTGCGCCGCACGTTCGGCGCGCTGGCGTTCGAAACTGTCGTACCCCCCAGGATACAGCGTCAGCTTGCCGCCCTGCAGATGCAGGATGTTGTCGACCACATTGTTCAGCAGGTCGCGTTCATGGCTAATCACCACCACGGTGGCGGGATAGCCTTTGAGGAAGTTCTCCAACCACAGGGTCGCTTCCAGATCGAGGTGGTTGGAAGGTTCGTCCAGCAGCAGCACATCGGGCGCGGAATACAGCAACGCCGCCAGCGCAACGCGCATTTTCCAACCGCCGGAAAAACTGTCGAGCGGCTGGTTCTGCATTTCCTCGTCGAAGCCGAGCCCGGTCAGGATACGGGCAGCGCGCGACGGGGCGCTATAGGCATCGATGGCCAGCAGCCGTTCGTGAATATCGCCCAGCCGGTGCGGATCGGTGCAGGTTTCGGACTCGATCATCAGTTCTGCGCGTTCGACATCCGCCGCCAGCACGGTTTCGGCCGGGGTCGACGTGCCGGTGGGGGCATCCTGCGCAATATAGCCGAGCCGGGTGGCCTTGGGCATTTCGATGGCGCCTTCGTCCGGATCGAGGCTGCCGATCATCACTTTCATCAGCGTGGACTTGCCCGCGCCATTGCGGCCGATCAGCCCGACGCGGCCGCCAGGGGGCACGACAGCCGTAGCGCGGTCGAGGATGGTCCGGCCGCCAAGCCGCACAGTGATTCCGTTAATTCCAAGCATGGCGCAGCGCCTACCAGCGGTTTGTGCAAATCCCAACAGTTTAAGGGGGCCGCGGCCTAAATTGCACCTGACAGCGCGACTTTGAACGCCTATCGCTTCTTCGGGAAACTGGTTTCAAAGAATACTATAAGGCTGAGCATGGACCGGGCAGCAATCGTTCACGACAATTTCTTGCGCAGAGCCACGGCAGGTGATTTGCCGCTAGGGAAAGCTCCAGGCGGACCGCTGGACGCTGAACTGGCGGTGTCAATCTATCGCTCCGGCTGCCTGACCCGCGCGCTCGACCGCACCAGCCGGGCAATGCAGGCGGCGGGGCAAGGCTTCTACACGATCGGTTCGTCCGGCCATGAAGGGATGGCCGCAGTTGCCGCGGCCCTTCGTCCGGCCGACATGGCGTTCCTGCATTACCGCGATGCCGCTTTCCAGATCCAGCGTGCCAGCCAGGTTCCGGGCCAGACCATCACCTGGGACATGCTGCTGTCCTTCGCCTGCTCCACCGAAGACCCGATCTCGGGCGGTCGGCACAAGGTGCTCGGTTCCAAGGCGCTGACCATTCCGCCGCAAACCTCGACAATCGCCAGCCATTTGCCCAAAGCTGTGGGCGCAGCCTATTCCATCGGGCTGGCCAATCGTATCCGGCCCGAGCATCAGTCCCTGCCCGATGATGCGATCATCATGTGTTCGTTCGGCGATGCTTCGGCCAACCACTCGACTGCCCAAGGCGCGATCAACACTGCGTGCTGGACGTCATTTCAGAAGATCCCGTTGCCGCTACTGTTCGTGTGCGAGGACAACGGCATCGGGATATCGACCAAGACGCCCGATGGCTGGATCGCCGCCAGTTTTGCCCAGCGCCCCGGCCTGAAATACTTCCCTTGCGACGGACTGGATATCTACGAGACTTTCCGCGTCGCGAGCGAGGCGGCGGAGTATGTCCGTACCCGGCGCAAGCCCGCCTTCCTGCATATTCGCACCATCCGGCTATATGGCCATGCGGGCGCGGACGTGCCAACCACCTATCTGACCAAAGCTGAGGTCGAGGCCGAAGAGGCGGATGATCCGCTGCTGCATTCGGTCCGCCTGCTGGCCGCCGCCGGCGCGCTGGAACCGGACCAGGCCCTGGAAATTTACCGCAGTACCTGCGAACGGGTGCAGCGCGTATCAGGCGAGGCTATCACCCGCCCGCGCCTGAAAACCGCCGATGAGGTAATGGCCAGCATCGTCCCGCCGCGCCGCGAACACACCCCCACCAACGGCACCGCGCCTGAAGCCCGCGCAGAGATCTTCGGAGGCGACCTGAAGGCTTCCGCCCAGCCGCAGATCATGTCACGCCTGATCAATTTTGCCCTGACCGACTTGATGCTCGACCACCATGAAATCGTGATGATGGGGGAGGATATCGGGCGCAAGGGTGGGGTTTACGGGGTCACCCAGAAACTGAGCCAGCGTTTCGGGCGGGCGCGGATGATCGATACGCTGCTGGATGAACAATCCATCCTCGGTCTGGCGCTTGGCATGGCGCAGAACGGACTGCTGCCGATCCCGGAAATCCAGTTTCTGGCCTATCTCCACAATGCCGAAGACCAATTGCGCGGCGAAGGGGCGACCCTGCCGTTTTTCTCTAACGGCCAATATACCAATCCAATGGTGCTGCGGATCGCTGGCCTGGGATATCAGAAGGGCTTTGGCGGCCATTTCCACAATGACAATTCGGTCGCGGTCCTGCGCGACATTCCCGGCCTGATCCTTGCCTGTCCGTCAAGCGGTCCGGATGCCGTGCGGCTGCTGCGCGAATGCGTGCGGCTGGCGCGGGAGGAACAGCGCTTGGTCGTCTTCCTCGAACCGATTGCGCTGTATGCGATGCGCGATCTGCACGAGGCCGGCGATGGCGGCTGGCTGGGCACCTATCCGGCGGCAGGCGAGCGGATCGGGTTTGGCGAGGTTACCACCAGCGGCACCGGAAGGGATCTGGCAATCATCAGCTTTGCCAATGGCGCTTACCTTTCGCAGCAAGCGCAAAAGCAGCTAGAGGCGACAGGAATTTCCGCCCGGGTGATTGATTTGAACTGGCTCTCGCCCCTACCGGAAGAAGCCATGCTCGCCGCCGCTACGGGCTGCCGCCATGTGCTGATCGTGGATGAAACGCGGGCCAGCGGCGGTATTGCCGATGCGCTGATGACCGTGTTTGCCGAGAAGGACACCGGCAAGCGCCCCGTCGCACGGATCAGCGCTAGGGACAGCTTCATCCCGACCGGCCCTGCCTATGCCGCCACCATGCCTTCGGTGGATCAGATCGTCGATGCCGCAAGGAAACTCGTGGAGGGTGCGGGATGAAAACTGCAGTAGTCATCTGCCCTGGACGGGGAACCTATAACAAGGCCGAACTCGGTTATCTGGCGCGCCATTTCCCCGATGCAGGCTTGCTGGCGGGCTTCGATGCAAAGCGCACAGCGGCGGGTCAGGAAACACTGAGCGAACTGGACAGCGCCGAGCGATTTTCAGGCATCAAGCATACCCGCGGCGACAATGCATCGGGGCTGATTTACGCCGCGACGCTGGGTGATTACCTCTCCATCGACCACGAGGAGATCGAGGTGGTTGCGATCACCGGCAACTCGATGGGCTGGTATTCCGCCCTCGCCTGCGCAGGCGCGCTGACGCCGGGAAATGGCTTCAAGGTTGCCAACACGATGGGCACGCTGATGCAGGAAGCGCTGATTGGCGGGCAATTGGTCTATCCCTTCCTGGACGACGATTGGCGGCCCGATCCGGCGCGCCGCAACGCGTTGCTGGCGTTGGTGGCCGATATCGACCGGCGCTCAGGCCATGTGCTGCGGCTGTCGATTGCGCTCGGTGGGATGTTGGTGCTGGCAGGCGATGCCGCAGGGCTGACGGCGTTTGAAGCCGAAGCCGAATCAATCGATGGCCGCTTCCCGATGCGGCTGGGCAATCACGCCGCATTCCACACCGATTTGCAGGAACCGGTTGCGCAGCGCGGGCGCGAATTGCTCGCAGCCGAACTGTTCGGTCAACCAGCCGTGCCCATGATCGATGGCCGCGGCACGATCTGGTGGCCTCATGCAGGCAATTTGCTCGCATTGTATGATTACACGCTGGGCGCGCAGGTAACCCAGACCTATGATTTCACCCGCGCAGTGGAAGTGGCCGCTCGGGAATTTGCCCCCGATCTGTTCATCGTGACCGGCCCTGGCACAACATTGGGCGGAGCAGTCGCGCAGTCGCTGATCCTGGCAGATTGGCACAGCATGGGCAGCAAGGATGAATTCCGCGCCCTGCAGGACGAAACCGGACTGCTGGTATCGATGGGAATGCCCGATCAGCGCAGCAAGGTTGCAAACAAGGACTGGCCTTGACGCAGCGCATGTGCTTACATTGGTGTCAGTAGGAGAGAATCCAGTGACCAATACCCCGCCCGATTTCGATGTTCTAATTGTGGGGGCCGGCATATCCGGGATCGGCATGGCCGCGCACATGGAAATGATGTGTCCCGGTCGGACATATACCATATTGGAACAGCGGGAAAACCTAGGCGGCACCTGGGACCTGTTCCGTTATCCCGGCATCCGTTCCGACAGTGACATGCACACGCTGGGTTTCGTGTTCGAACCGTGGAAGCATGAAAAGAGCATCGCTGACGGTCCGGCCATCCTCGATTATCTCAACCGCATCGTCGACGAGCGCGGCATTCGCAGCCACATTCGCACCAACCACAAAGTCCTGTCTGCCGATTGGCGGGAAGATGAAGCGCGCTGGCACGTTACAGTCCAAATGGCGGACGGCCAGCAGACATTGCTGACCGCAAATTTCATCTATCTCGGTTCGGGATATTACGATTACGACCAGGCATATGACCCCGGCTTTGATACTGGTGAATTCAAGGGCCAGGTAATCCATCCGCAATTCTGGCCCGATGATCTGGACTATGCAGACAAGCGCGTACTGGTCATCGGTTCGGGCGCAACGGCGGTCACCATCGTGCCGTCGATGGCGGCCAAAGCCCAGCATGTAACTATGTTGCAGCGCACCCCGACCTGGATGTTCTCCCGCCCGGCAAAGGATGCCTTCGCCAATTTCATGCGCAAGGTCCTGCCCGAAAAACTGGCTTACAGGATCACCCGCTGGAAGAATGTGCGGATGCAGGACTTCGCCTTCAAGCTGGCGCGCAGCAAACCGGAACGGGTTAAGAAGGCACTGAAGGACGCGATCGAAAAGTCGCTCGGCCCCGATTATGACGAGGCCAGCTTCACCCCGCCTTACGATCCGTGGGACCAACGCTTGTGTCTGGTGCCCGATGCCGATCTGTTTGAAGCGATGAAAGCGGGCAAGGCCAGCATCGTGACTGGCCGAATTGCACGCTTCACTGAAACCGGCGTTGAACTGGAATCTGGCGAAATGATCCAGGCTGACATCATCGTGACGGCCACTGGCCTGAAGCTTGCGGTCACCGGCAAGATTGCGATCAGCCAGAACGGCACGCCGGTCGATTTCAGCCAGCGGTTCTATTACAAGGGCTGCATGTTCTCCAACCTGCCAAATCTGGCGGTGGTATTCGGATATCTCAACGCCAGCTGGACCTTGCGGGCCGATATCAATTCCGAATTCGTCTGCCGGGTGCTCAACCGGATGCAGAAAACCGGGACCGATATTGCGATTCCAGTGCTGCCGGAAAATCACGGGCTGGAAGAGGACAACATCTTCGATTTCTCTTCCGGCTATATCCAGCGGTCACTCCATATCATGCCGAAAAGCGCGGTTTCCTACCCGTGGCGGCTCAACCAGGAATATGTTGCCGACCGCAAGATCATGCGCGGTGCCGATGTCGCGGACGGCATTCTCGCCTTCCGCAAGGCAGAGGCTGCGTCATCGCAATTGCCGAGCGTCCTCGAAGCGGCGGAGTAAGGCTTCACCTTCCCCGACAGATCGCCTAACGACCTCGGCATGAACAATATTGAAAACGGGCGTATTTATACAGCAGGCCTCGTCATCATCGGTGACGAGATCCTGTCCGGGCGCACCCATGACAAGAATATTGCGCAGGTCGCCAGTTGGCTGCAGGTGCAGGGCATTCGCCTGACCGAGGTGCGCGTGGTCGCCGATGTGCAGGACCGGATCGTGGATGCGGTCAATACGCTGCGAGAATCCTACGATTACCTGTTCACCACGGGCGGCATTGGCCCAACGCATGATGACATTACGGTTGATGCCGTGGCCCAGGCGCTGGGCGTACCGGTCATCATCCATCCCGAAGCGCGGGCCATCCTGGAACGCTATTACGCCGACAAGGGCGGGATCAACGAAGGCCGCCTGCGCATGGCCCGGGTACCCGAAGGCGCTGAGCTGATCCCCAACCGCATGTCCGGCGCGCCGGGCATCAAGATCGGCAATGTATTCCTGATGGCGGGCGTGCCGCATATCACCGCAGGCATGCTCGATGCGCTGACCGGAACGCTGGAAGGCGGCGCGCAATTGCTGTCCGAAACGATTGGCTGCTGGGTGCCCGAAAGCGAAGTTGCGGACCTGCTGCGCGAGGCCGAACTGGCGCACGAGGGGTGCCAGATCGGCAGCTATCCCTTCTTCCGCAGCGGCAAGGTTGGCGCCAATTTCGTAATCCGCTCGACCGAGGCAGAGCCCTTGGCAAGCTGCGTCGACACGCTGTGCGAAGGCCTGGGTGAACGCGGCTTGGACTTTACACCTGGCGGGATTTAGCAGGGCAACTCTGATGGCAAGAGCGCAAAGACTTGAGAAAATGGATCTCCTCCGGGAAGAACTGGAGGAGGAATACCGGGAGGCTTTGATCAATGCCTTGCGCGTAACTGCGGCCGGGAACTGGGGACTCTTCGACCATAACCAGGACCGCTTTCAACGGGCCAGCGTAGCGCCGATGGTCGAAAAGCTGTGCGATCTGGGCGAGGAAATCGACGGACTACGGGAAAAGCTGGGCCTGGAGCCTTTCGCCTTGCATGAAAAATTTGAGGCATCGCGCGGTCCGGTGCCGACAACCGCCGTTGGTGAGCCCAAACAGGCAAAAGCCTGGTTGGCCAAGCTGGCAGGCACAACCGCTTAAGGTGCTGGCAATCAGGCAGCGCCCAAGACGCTGCCCAGCCTCGACCGGAGATTCCATCATGGGACTTACCGCCAGATTCGCGCTGATGACTGCACTTGCTGCCACCGCGTTGGTACTTTCCGGCTGCGCCACGCTGCTAGACCGGCACCCAGTCGGAAACACCGCTGTTCCCGAACCAGAAAAGCAGGTCGATCTGGCCCGATATGCGGGCCGCTGGTACGAACTCGCGCGCTATGAGCAGGGTTTCCAGAAGGATTGTGACGGCGTCACCGCTGACTACACCTTGCGCGGCGATGGCAGGATCGATGTCCTGAACCGCTGCCGCAAGTCGGACGGCAAGATCAGCGATGCCAAAGGCAAGGCAAAGATCGTCGATACCCAGACCAATGCGAAACTAAAGGTGAGCTTCTTCGGCCCTTTCTACGGCGATTACTGGGTGCTGGACCGGGCAGAGGATTACAGCTGGGCAATCGTGGGCGAGCCATCTGGCCGCTATCTGTGGATCCTGTCCCGAGGAGCCGCTCCTCCGCCTGAACGGCTTGCGGGATTGATCGCCCGCGCAGGTGCCATGGGTTATGATACGGACTATTTGCGAATGACGTCACAGCCGTAACGGTCATCCGATTCGTCATGACAACGTCCCGTTAACCTGCATGCGCCAGGGAGAACCCGGGTAAACGGGGATTGATTAATGTCGGCGGTTGAGCAGGGATCACCTGCGCCGGAAACGCAGTTTCCGGTCAAATTCATTGTAGCATCGCGGCAGGTGATGGCCGTGCCCAGGGTCCCGCAAAAAATCAGCTTCTCGCTGGAGGAGTTAGCCGACGGTTCAGTGCCAGCCCTGCCAGCCCTCAGCGACAAGTTTGATGGCTACCGCATCTTTTCCGCACCGCAGGACAGCGTAGCGACGATCCGCGCCATGGCTCCCGGATATGTTTTGGGCGGTCGCCATGACTACCCCCGCCACTTCATCGATATGTCTGATGGTTACGAGGCATACATGAACCACTTTTCGGCCAAGACCAGGTCAACGCTGCGACGAAAGCAGCGCAAGCTTTCGTGCGAGGGCGAATTGAAAGACAATGGATCGGTGGATATCCGCGAATTTCGGTCCCCAGTCGAATTCGCCGAATTCATGGATCTCGCCCTGCCGCTGTCGCAGCGGACCTATCAGGCCCGCAGCCTTGATGCAGGGTTACCGGATGACGAAATTTCACGGAACGAGATGATGGAGATGGCCGCGCAGGACAATCTGCGGTGTTATCTGCTGTATTTCCGCGGCGCGCCGATCAGCTACCTGTTCCTCCCGGTGGTGGAGCAAACCGTCATCTATGCTTACTTGGGCTATGACGAAGAATATCGCCGTCTGTCGCCGGGAACCGTGCTACAAATGTACGCTCTTGAACGCCTGTTCGCGGAAAACCGCTATCGGTATTTTGATTTCACCGAAGGCGACGGGCCGCACAAGGCCATGTTCGGAAACCGCTCGATTAAGGCCTGCTCGTTTTTCCTGCTGAAGGCCACGCCGGGCAACCGCCTGCTGCTGGCCGCGCTAGATATGTTCGACGCCGGTATTGCCGCCACGAAGAAGCTGCTGACCATGACCGGCGCACAACCGAAAATCCGCCAGGCCATTCGCCGCGCATAAAAAAGGCCGGAGAGGTTTCCCCCTCCGGCCGTCTTTGCCTTTGCCTCAAGCCTCTGGACCTTTTGTTAGTCGCGAAAGCACAGGGGGCCGAATGGTCCCGCCGGCGCTTGAGGCTAAACCAGTTACGCCCCTTCGATACCCGCATTGTCGATCTTCAGGCCGGGGCCCATCGACGAGGTCAGCGAGACCTTCTGGATGTACTTGCCCTTGGCGCCCGAAGGCTTCGCACGGGCAATCGCGCCGGTGAATGCGAGGAAGTTGGCCTTCAGCTGATCGTCAGAGAAGGACATCTTGCCGATGCCGCTGTGAATGATGCCCTGCTTTTCAACACGGAATTCAACCTGGCCGCCCTTGGCGTCCTTTACGGCTTGCTCCACGTTCGGCGTGACGGTGCCCAGCTTGGGGTTCGGCATCAAGCCCTTGGGACCCAGTACCTTACCCAGACGGCCAACAACGCCCATCATGTCCGGCGTGGCGATCACGCGGTCATAATCGAGATTGCCGTTCTGCATGTCTTCCATCAGGTCTTCGGCGCCAACCTTGTCGGCGCCGGCAGCCAATGCCTTGTCCGCATTTTCGCCGCGGGCAAACACGGCAACCTTGACGTCTTTACCGGTACCCGAAGGCAGCGATACCATGCCGCGGACCATCTGGTCTGCGTGACGCGGATCGACGCCGAGGTTCATCGCGACTTCAATCGTCTCGTCGAACTTCTTCTTCGAATGTTCGCGCAACGTCTTCAGCGCATCGTCGAAATTATACATCGCTTCCGGGTCGAGCTTTTCGATCCGCAGCTTCTGTGTCTTGGTCAGTTTAGCCATGTTCTTAGCCCTCCACCACTTGGAGACCCATCGAACGCGCGGAGCCTTCGATGATCAGGGTTGCCTGGTCGAGATCATTTGCATTGAGATCGGCCATCTTTGCTTCGGCGATTTCACGAACCTGCGAACGTTTGATCGTTCCGGCGGAAATCTTGCCCGGCTCTTTCGAACCGGATTTCAGCTTGGCAGCTTTCTTCAGAAAGTAGCTGGCGGGCGGGGTCTTGGTCACGAAAGTGAACGAACGGTCCGCATATACGGTGATAACCGTAGGGATCGGAGCGCCCTTTTCCATTTCCTGCGATGCGGCGTTGAACGCCTTGCAGAATTCCATGATGTTCACGCCGCGCTGACCCAATGCAGGGCCGATTGGCGGAGATGGATTTGCAGCGCCGGCTGGCACCTGCAACTTAATGTAGGCTTCAATTTTCTTGGCCACGATGGGCCTCCTTTCACACTGTCGCCCCTGCCTAGGCAGGAACTCATGTTAAGCGGTAAGACGAAAGGGTTTGAGGCCCTTCCTCCCGCATCCCCGAAATGGGGCTTTCCGTCGCTATTGCTTGGGAAGGCAGGCCAATAATCGAACGACCCGCCGAATTCAAGAAATTACTTAGCCAGTTCGACCTGTTCGAAGTCCAGTTCGACCGGTGTCGCACGGCCGAAGATGGAGACCGAGACCTTGACCTTGTTCTTGTCGAAGTCGAGTTCTTCCACCACGCCAGTGAAGCTGGCGAATGGACCGTCGAGCACTTTGACCGAATCGCCGATTTCGTATTCGACGCTGACCTGCTTTTTCGGAGCCGATTTGGCTTCTTCCACGCCGCCAAAATAGCGCGCGGCTTCCTTGTCGGTGATCGGCTGCGGCTTGTTGTTGGAGCCCAGGAAGCCAGTCACTTTCGGGGTGTTTTTCACCAAGTGATAGACATCGTCGGTCATCGTTAGCTTGGCCAGCACATAGCCCGGCATGAACTTGCGCTCGACCTGGACCTTCTTGCCGCGCTTTACCTCGGTAATGGTTTCCGTCGGCACTTCGACCTCTTCCACCGCTTCGGACAGGCCGAGCCGTTCAGCTTCGGAAATAATTGCTTCTCGAACCTTGTTCTCGAAACCCGAATAGGCGTGGATGATGTACCAGCGAGCCATTAAAGTATCCCGTTTAGAAAGTCTGTGTCCGAACCAGGGCCGGACCGGAAATTTAAGCCAGAGTTAGCAGCCAGCGAACCAGTGCGCCGAAAACCGAATCGATGCCGAGGAAGAAAAGCGACATAATCACCATCATGATCCCGACGAAAATCGCCGTGGTCACGGTTTCTTGCCGGGTGGGCCATACCACCTTGCTGGCTTCTGTTTTGACCTGGCTGAAAAATTGCCCGGGGCTGTTCTTGGCCATTTGCTCGCGCTCTTGCTGCTTAACTCGAATAATACCTGTCTTACGGGATGGGGTTATTGCCGCCCCGGTTCAAGTCCGGGAGGGGCTGTAACACCAACTAATGTCGGAAGACAGCGCTCACTTAGGCGGGCAATGCGCCAAACGCAAGAGCCTGACGAGTTGGGAGTTAGTGTCTGTCGAAAGTGGGTACTTTGGGGCTGGCATTGTCTGCGTGCCGCCTTTAGCATACCTCGCTTGACAGGTTAGCATGAGGGGACGCAGCTTAATGGCCGCAAATTTGACCGGGCCAGAAGCCTGGATCGCACCAGTTACCAACGTATCCGATTTTATTTGGGCCGGTCTGTGGAACGGGCAGGAAGTGCTACCATTTCCGCCAATGATCATTGTCCTGCTGGGCATGGGCTTGTGGATGATGATCGGCCTGCGGTTCTACCCGATTACCAAGCTCGGTAGCGCTTTTGCCGGACTCTTCAAGGGTAGGAAAGCTTCGGGTGCGGGCGAGATTTCCCCGTTCGCAGCCCTTTCGACCGCACTCTCGGGCCAAGTCGGCACTGGTAATCTGGCCGGGGTCGCCACCGCGATCACGCTGGGTGGGCCGGGTGCTATCTTCTGGATGTGGGTCACCGCGCTGTTCGGCATGGCTCTGGCCTTTGCCGAAGGGTCGCTGGCCATCCGCTACCGTGAAACAACGTCGGACGGGACGTATCGCGGCGGACCGATGAGCTACATCATGCTCGGCCTCGGCCCCAAATTCACCTGGCTGGCGATCATCTTCTGCATCGGCACTCTGTTTTCCGCGCTGGTCACCGGCAATGCGATCCAGTCCAACGCCGTGGCGGACGGGCTCAACGAACTGTTCGGCATCGAGGAATGGCTGGGCGGCATCATCGTTGCCATTGCGGTTTTCGTGGTCATCATCGGCGGGATCAAGTCGATCGGCAACATTGCGGAGAAACTGGTGCCGACAATGGCGGCCGCCTATATCGCGATGGCGCTTCTGGCGGTGATCCTAAACTTCGCCGACCTGCCCGAAACCTTTGGCCGGATTTTCTACGGCGCGTTCAACCCGCAGGCGGCGACCGGCGGCTTCGTGGGTGCGGCGATCATCATCGCGCTGCGTGCCGGCGTGGCGCGCGGGCTGTTCTCGAACGAGGCGGGCCAGGGCTCCACCCCGATCGCCCACGCCGTGGCGCAGACCAACGATCCTGAACAGCAGGGCCGCATGGCGATGCTTGGCACATTTATCGATACGGTCGTCATCTGCACGATGACCGCGCTGGTGATCCTGACGGTGGAAGGCAAATTCACCGGTGGCGGCCAGTCGGTCCTCCATGCGTGGCAATCGGATCTGACCGGCTTTGCGATGACATCGGGAGCCTTCGCCGCCGCCTTCCCGTTCGAAGTGGGCAGTGTTCCGCTGGGAACATTGGTGGCCAGCGTGGCGCTGCTGCTGTTCGTGTTCACCACGCTGCTCACCTGGAGCTATTACGGGGAACGGGCGATCACCTTCATCTACGACCGGATCCCGGGATCGACATTGCGCGGCGAAAAGACGTTGCATATTATCTGGCGGGTGATCTGGTGTCTGGCGATCTTCATCGGCGCAGCGCAACCATCGGAGCTTGTCTGGCGACTGGGTGACATTTCCAACGCGGCGATGGCCCTGCCCAACTTGCTGGCGCTGGCGCTGCTATCCGGCGTCGTATTCAAACTGGCGAAGGGCGACAAGACCGCAGGGAAAGACCATCTGGCCAAAACGCCCGAAGAACCCGAAGAATACTAAGAGCATGCGTATTCAGACAAAAAAGGGGCCGGTCATTCGCGTGACCGGCCCTTTTTTGTGCCTGGAAGACTTGCTGGCTATTCGCCAAACCTTGCTGCTTCAACGCTTGCCAAGCAGGCGTGCAAGCAGGCTTGGCTGGCTCATCGGCTGAATTGGGCCGTGCGCACGGAAGCGCAGGCTGGCATCGCGATGCGGGCGTGGGACCGTCCAACCGTCAGGGCGGCTGCTACGAAAACTGATGCTGCTCATAATCAACTCCTCTGTTGTGGTTGTGCGACCTGTCTCTAGTAATGAACGACTCATCGTATGGTTCCAGCGATGAATGCCTCCTGCACCGCAATGAAACGGCAGATTCAACAAATCTTAACGCGGAGCCACAGCGCCAATATACCGCAATGCACAGCATGCTAATTGGACGAATCCGGCAAATTTTCGGGAAAACTGCCTGGCAGGAGTGCACGGACTCGAACCGTGGGCCCTCGGTTTTGGAGACCGATGCTCTACCAACTGAGCTACACTCCTACAGGCATTTCAGCCTTGAGGCAGCCGGGCATCTAGAGCGATGCGTGAAAGATGGCAAGCCGCCTTGGCAGTGAACCGAAGATTCGTGTAATCCAGCCACATGGGCTGGCACGATCCCAGGTACATGGCCTATATGGATCATATCATGCACGCCCCGTCCAAGCCAACTGACCTGCCCCTGATCCCGGCCGACTTGCTGCTGATGGCATATCGCAGCGGCATTTTCCCGATGGCCGATAGCCGCGATGATCCCGAACTGTTCTGGGTCGAGCCCAAGGAACGGGCGATCATCCCGCTGGACGGCTTCCGATGTGCCAGATCATTGGCCAAGATCATCCGGCAGGACCGCTTCCGGGTGACCTGCAACACCGCCTTTGCCGATGTAGTGGATGAATGCGCTGCGCCGCGGGATGAACCGGGCGGTAGCTGGATCAGTCACCGGATCGCCGCCAGCTACGTTGCACTGCATGAGGCAGGCCATGCACATTCGATCGAGTGCTGGCAGGATGACCGGTTGGTCGGCGGGCTCTACGGCGTCGGCTTCGATTCCGTGTTTTGCGGCGAGAGCATGTTCAGCCGCGCCGACAATGCCTCGAAAGTGGCGCTGGCCTGGCTGGTGGCGATCATGCGGCAGGCGGGAATGCGGCTGCTCGATTGCCAGTTCATGACCGATCACCTCGCCTCCATGGGCGCGGTGGCGATGCCTCAGAACAGTTATCTCGGATTGGTCGAGCAAGCGCGCAGAGAACCGCGGCTAAGCCTTCCACAGGCCTATTCTGCGTTGGTGGGCGCAGCTTCGGCCGGTGGTTCCGCCGCCGGAGACGGGGTTGCCGCAGGGGCAGGCTTCGCTGCCGGCTTCTCGCTGGAGGAAGCCACCGGCTTTTCCTCGCCCGGGAAGCTCATCGCGCAATCCTTCACCCAGACATCGTAAATCGGGTGTTCGACCACGTTGAGTGATGGGGAGCGTTTGAACAGCCAACCGGAAAATACCTTGCGCCATGCCCTTTCGCCGCCGGTATCGCGCACCAGGACCTGAACGAAGGCTCCGGCTTCGTTGGGCAATTCCCACACCGGCGTGCGCTCGCAAGCGGCCAGCCGGACGATTACATTGCCCAGACGGCGCGATTCGCCCGGCTTCATGGTCAGGTCCTGCGAGACATTGTTGCGTTTGTTCAGCAGCCCGATCGTTGCGACGCGTTCGCCCATCGGCGTACCGGACGCGGCATCAATCGCCATGCCAGCCGTCGGCGCGGCGGGTTTCTGCTGCAATTCGGCAGGAATGTCGGTTTCTTCAGCCTCCGGCGCAGTCGCGTCGGAGGAACAGGACGCCGCAAGCAGCGCTACAGACATGACGGCAGGTACCAGAACCAGCCGCGAGCGCAGCCTTGCGGCGGGAAAAAAGCCGCGCATGATCAGCTATCCGGCGTCCAAGATTCGTAATCCCCGGATGCACCTGCGCGGCGTCCACCACGTTCGAGAGCGCCCTGCGGGCGATAGGCAGCGGCAGTCCCGGTCGCGTTGGGAGTGTATTCCACTTCCCAGATCTTGGCCGGGGGCAAAAAGCTCTCGGGAACGTCCACGAAATGACCGTGCAGCCAACCATGCCATTCCGGCGGAACGCGGCTGGCGTCATTCGGGCCATCATAGAGGACCCAGCGGCGCTCGTTCGTGCCAGCAGGCGTTTTGCGCGCGCGGAAATAGCGATTGCCCTGCGCGTCGGTGCCAACTTGCTCGCCGGTCCGCCAGCTGTTCAGCAGCGTGCCGATGGTGGCGCCGTCCCACCAGGTGAAAATCTTTCCCAAAATGCTCATAGCGGGCCGGTTAGCCGATTCGCCGCGCCCGGCCAAGAGTTAAGGCGACCGGACATCCGACCGGCGCAAAGGGTAATATCCACGCTCACCATTCCACCTTGTTGCCCGGCACAATCCCCAGTTCCGCCGCGCGCCCGGCATTGAGTTCCAGCACCGCAGAGGCAATCCCGTCCGATGTCACCGATTCGAGTGAATAGGGCACCGTATTTGCCGCGATATTGCTGATCCTGCCATCGGTGCCAATAAAGATGATATCCAGGGACAGAGGCGTATTCTTCATCCAGAAACTGGCCTGAGAATAACCATCACGCGGAAAAATCATTCCTTCGTCCGGGCCCATCTTGGTGCGGAACATCATGCCCTTGGCTTGATCTTTCGGAGTTTCGGCCACTTCGACCCGGAATTTATGGACCTTCTTGCCATTCGTTACCGTCAGCGGGATCACTTCAAGTCCGGAAACGGGATGCAGCACCATTTCAGCCGAAACTGCCGCTGGCGTTCCCTCGGCGGCTGACTGCGGCGAGCACGCCAGAAGCATTCCAAGGCAGGCCGTAATGGCAAAGCTACGAATCATCTAGAAATCCTCGTTCTGGTCATCGGACTGATCTTCGGCCAGTACCTCGGCCGCCCATTCCTCGGCGGCGGTGACACTCGGCGCATCCATTATCGCTCTTATTGCATCAAAGCCATGCCCCGCGCGCATCATTGCCGCGATTTGTTTCTGTTCCCGGTCGCGATCCGGTTCTTCGGCAGCGTATGGTCCAAATCGCCGTTTGCGCGCGAATGCCAGAGCCGCGGTGCGAATCGCCGCCTCTCCAGGGGCAATATCGCTTCTGGTCTGTTCATCGATACCGGCAGCATAAAGATCCTGCGACACCCGGCGCGGGCCGAACCCGCGCATCAGCAGCCCCCCGCTGCGCGACCGGGCATAAGCTTCTTCATCGATGTAGCCCAATTCCACGAAACGGGCTGAGATCTCGGCCAGATCAGGAAGGGCGCTGGACCTGTCCGTGCCTTCGTCCCCGGCCTCACCGGGTTCCCCATCGTTCCACCCCCGTTCACGTATCTTGCGCGACAGGTAGCTTTCAAGTTTGGAAGAAGTGGTGGCAAACCGTGCGACATACGCAAGCGCCATTTCCTGCAATCGGGCCGCATCCAGCGGGCGCGGAGGCGGTCGGGGTGTGCGCTTTTTGCGGTCTCGGGACGTGTTGCGGTCGGTCATTGGCCATATTCGTGCCACAGTCTGATTGAAATGGGAAAGATTGCAGCTCCAAACTTGGGAAAATGGCAGTTGTGCATAATATTTGGCAGCGTTTTTGAAAACGCGCAGATGACGGGTAAAGCATAAAAATATGACCGAAATCGAACAGAAATCCGGCGTTTTGCAAGCAAACCCCAATGCCGGAGCCCTCGAGGCCACCCCCAACGATTGCCCGCTGTCGCGCCGCCGGTCCGACTTTGCGACCTTTACGGATGCAGTCGACTATGCCGCGAAGAGCGCCAAGGGCATGAATTTCCACGATATGCGCGGAACTCTGGAACGCGTTTACACCTATGTGGAATTGCGCGCCGATGCGCTGGAAATGGCCCGCCGCTTCACAGCTGCCGGTATCGGCAAGGAAGACCGCGTCGCCCTGATCGCCGAAACCGGCGCCGAATTTGCCGCTCTGTTCTGCGGCGCAATCTATGCCGGCGCATGGCCAGTACCGCTTCCCTTGCCGACCGGATTTGGCGGCAAGGAAGGCTATATCGATCAATTGGTGGTCCAACTGGACAGTTCAGACCCCAAGATTTTGCTCTATCCGGCAGAGATCGCCGAAATGGGCGCTTCCGCAGCAGCGCGTCAGGGCTGCGAAGGCGTGGCCTGGGAAAGCTTTGCGATGCGCGATGCGCCCGAATGCGAACTTACGCCGCCCGATCCTGACGATATCTGTTATCTGCAATATTCCAGCGGCTCGACCCGTTTTCCCACGGGCGTCGCGGTAACCCACCGTGCGCTGCTGGATAACCTGGCCGGCCATGCGATCTCGATGAATGTGGGCACTGATGACCGCGTAGTCAGCTGGCTGCCATGGTATCATGACATGGGCTTGGTCGGCTGTTTTCTGTCGCTGATTTCCAACCAGATGTCGGTCGATTATCTGAAAACCGAACATTTCGCCCGGCGTCCGCTGGCATGGCTGGATCTGATCAGCCGCAACTTGGGGACCACGCTTAGCTATTCGCCCACTTTCGGCTACGATATCTGCGCTCGCCGCATTTCCAGCCAGAGCCATGTAGCGGACCGGTTCGACCTGTCGCGCTGGCGAACAGCTGGCAATGGCGCGGACATGATCCGGCCCGACGTGATGCAGAATTTCGTCAATGCCTTTTCCGAAGCCGGGTTCAAGGCCAGCGCCTTCACCCCCAGCTACGGGCTGGCGGAAGCCACTCTGGCAGTGACGGTCATGCCCCCGGGCGAAGGCATCCGGGTTGAACTGGTCGAAGAAGAGCGCCTGTCGGGCAGCCCGCGCGATCTGTCGCGCCCGGCCCGGTATCGCGCGATCGTCAATTGCGGCAAGCCAATCCCCGGCATGGAAGTTGAAATTCGCGGTCCCAAGGACAGCGTCAAGGACGATCACCAGATCGGCAAGGTCTGGTGCCGCGGTACCAGCGTGATGCATTCCTATTTCCGCAACCCAGAAGCGACCGAAGAATGCCTGGTGGATGGCTGGCTGGATACGGGCGACATGGGTTATATGGCCGATGGCTACCTGTTTATCGTTGGCCGCGCCAAGGACATGATCATCATCAATGGCAAGAACCATTGGCCGCAGGATATCGAATGGGCGGTGGAACAGCTGCCCGGCTTCAACCACGGCGACATTGCTGCCTTCAGCATCGAAACCGAAGCAGGCGAGGAAGCCCCCGCCGTTTTGGTTCATTGCCGGGTGTCCGATCCGGAAGAACGGATCAAATTGCACGAGACGATCCGCGACAAGGTGCGTTCGATCACCGGCATGAACTGCGTGGTCGAACTGGTCCCGCCGCGCACCTTGCCGCGCACATCGTCGGGCAAATTGTCCCGCGCCAAGGCAAAGCGTATGTATATCGCCGGTGAAATAGTGCCGCTGGAATTACCGATCGCAGCCTGATCCGGCGCTCTGGCTAGCTGTCATTATCGTCCCAGCGTATGGTCAGCGGAACCGCGCTCACTTCGGTGCGGATATCACTCACGCCTTGCGCGGCGAGCAAGGCCTTTACACGATCCACGTCAACTTGTGGTCCCGATAACAGGATCGGTGCGTCGAGCCGCTTCGCAGTCCAAGCAGTCAGCGCGATCGCCTTGGTGCCCTGAGGTGTCGGTTCACCCTCTTCGAAATCGATCCGCGGCAGGGCGCGCACCGGGGGAATCAATTCGATCCGCCAATCGAGTTCGGTTGCAGCGATGCGCCGTTCCAGGTCTGCATAGGCAGCAAGTGAGGCGCCATCGAGCGGCCTAGCCCTCACCACCGCGCGGCGGCGCTGACGGTCAACCAGCACCTCGTCTTCCGAGACACCAGCGATGAGAGCGAGCCGCGCCGCAAGTTCGTCTGCCCGGACTATTGCAGCCTGTTCCCGCTCCTGCACGGCAGCCAATTGCGCATGTTCCGCAGCCGATTTGCTGGTGCCCACCTGATATTGGGTGATGGTAAAATTCACTGGCTGGCCGGCAATCCGCTCCATCCCGCGCGAGGCGATTTCTTCCGCATCATTGCGCAATTCCGGAGTCAGGACCGTAGCGGATACCTCAATCGGTTCGGCGTCGAAATTGATGTCGAATTGCGAGAGGCGAACCCGCCCGTCGAAGGCATCCATCACTTCACCCTGGATCTGGCGCGAGGCATTGGCCTCCCAGCCAATCTGGCGCAGGGAATAGCCCAGCGGCACAGCAAGCCCGATAAACGCAACGGCGATTACGGCGTTCTGAAACTGGGTCTGGCGCTCGCTTAGCGAGGATCGAAAGCCATACAGGCGGGCCATGAGCGCTGCGGTCAGCGCGATGGTCATGAGGTTGGTGAAATACAGCAGCAATGCGCCGGAAAACACCGTCCAGTTCCAGGTCGCGAGCCCAAATCCGACGACTGCCAAAGGCGGCATCAGAGCCGTTGCAATTGCCACGCCCACAATGGTGCCCTCGCGCCCGCGGATCATGGCATAGGCACCCGCGAGCGCGGAAAACAGTGCGACCAGAAGGTCGAACAGATTGGGCCGCGTGCGCGCCGCGATTTCGGTAGTGACGGTCTGGAGCGGCGACAAGAACACGATGAAGGCGCATAGCAGGACCGCAATTATGGAACCGTAGGCGAGCGACTTCGCAGATTGGCGCAGCCAGCCATAATCGCCGATCGCCATGGCGAAACCCAGCCCGATGATCGGCCCCATTAGCGGCGAGAGCAGCATGGCCCCGATGACCACGGCAGGCGATGACAACAGCAGACCGAGCACCGCGATCCCGCCAGACATCGCGATCATGAACATATACCGGGCCGACATGGCGCAATCTTCGCGCCTTTTCTCTATTACCAACGCCTGGTCGACCGTGCCGACCACCGCATCGCGCCACCATTTACGCCAGCTGAGCACTACGGAGCCAAAAGACCGGCTCCGTGCAGTTACTGCTGTGGTTTCGCCCACCATCTGATTCTCATCCTCAAATACCGCAGTTCCGCGCTTTAGACCGGTTCACTGGCGAACGAAAGTATGGACGAAACGGGCCACTTGCGGCACAAATCTTGAACTTCGTGTCTTATGACCTTAATACAGTAGATGAAATCAACATCCCGCATGACTGCGGGCGAACAGGAGCCAGCCGCTTCCCATGACCCAGAACAAGACTGCAACCGCCATCGATCTCGAACTGACTGCTCCGGGTCCGGTGCCGGAGGTTACTCCGGAGAAGGCTTCGGGGCTGGTTCCGGTGTCGGACGAAGTGAAGTCCAAGCTGGCCACGAAAGTGGATAGCTTCGTGGCCGATCTGGTGGCGCAGGATGCGAATTCGCCGGAATTCGGCCAAAAGGTCGATCAGCTGACCAACATGGGCCGCAAGGAAATCATGGCTGCGGCGGGCATGTCCAATCGTTTCCTCGATCGCCCGGTCCGCGCGATGGACAAGGACGAAGGCGTTGGCGCCGACCTGGCCGAATTGCGCCGCGTGGTCGAAGACCTCGACCCCGGCAAACGGGGCAAGTTGTCCGGCCCGCGCAAGATCCTGGGGATCATCCCGTTCGGCAACAAGCTGACCAATTATTTCCGCAGCTACCAGAGCGCGCAGACGCATATCCAGTCGATCCTCGGCAATCTTGCCTCTGGCAAGGACGAACTGATCATGGACAATGCCGCGATTGATGTGGAGCGACAGAAACTGTGGGAAGCGATGGGTAATCTCGAACAGATGATCCACATTTCCAAACAGTTGGATGCAAAGCTGGAAGAAACTGCCGATGATCTGGACGCAACCGATCCCGCCAAGGCTAAGGCGATCCGCGAAACCGCACTGTTCTATGTGCGCCAGCGCACCCAGGATCTGCTGACCCAGATGGCCGTCAGCGTGCAGGGCTATCTCGCGCTCGACCTGGTCAAGAAGAACAACGTCGAGCTGGTCAAGGGCGTGGACCGCGCCAGCACTACCACCGTCGGGGCGCTGCGCACTGCGGTGACCGTGGCAGAGGCGATGACCAACCAGCGGCTGGTACTGGGCCAGATCACCGCGCTCAATGAAACAACCGCCGGAATCATTGATTCCACCAGCACGATGCTGCGCGACCAGACTGGCAAGATCCACCAGCAGGCCGCCGCCTCCACCATTCCGCTGGAAACGCTGCAGCGGGCCTTCCAGAATATCTATGACACGATGGACGAAGTCGACCGCTTCAAGCTGGAGGCGCTGTCGAGCATGAAACAGACCGTCAATGTGCTGTCCGACGAAGTTGCGAAGTCAAAGGGCTACATCGCCCGTGCGGAGGGCCAGGCGCAGGCATCGAAGCAAGTGAGTGAATCGCCTTTGTTGAGCCTTGAAGGTTGATGCAGGGAATTTTTGCATGAACGATCTGACCAAAGACAGCGACCGCCTGCTGAATGACGGACGGCGGCTGCTGGCAGATAACCGCGACGGCGGCAGGCATCGCCGTATCTCGATCGGCAGGGGTTCTGCGGAAATCAAGACGCAGCATCTACTGCGCAAGGTGAAGCGGATTGTCTTGGCGATTGGCGCCATCGTTGTTGCTGCGATGGTGGCGGGCCTGATCGTTGACGGGATCGGCTTTACCGGCGTGATGCTGACCTTCCTCGCAATTGTCGCGGCAACGGTTGGCTTTGCCGCCTTCCCGAAAATCAAGGTGCCCAAGCGCGCCGAATTGACCAGGGGCAGCGCCGCGCAGCTGGTTGGCCGCACCGAATTGTGGCTGGAAGCACAGCGGCCCGCCCTGCCCCCGCCGGCGGTCACTCTGGTGGACCAGATCGGTGTCCAGCTGGACGCGCTCGGGATGCAATTGCAGACTATCGACCAGGAACATCCTGCGGCGCGCGAAGTACGCAAATTGGTCGGTGAGCATCTGCCCGAGATGGTCGATTCCTACCGCAAGGTGCCTGCCAGCCTACGGTCCGAGAAGCGCGCCGGGGCGACGCCGGACGAGCAATTGACCCAGGGGTTGAGCAATATCAGCAAGGAAATCGATAGCGTCACCCGGCAATTGGCCGCTGGCGCGCTCGATGATCTCGCGATCAAGAACCGTTATCTGGATTACAAATATGGTGAAACGCCCGATGCGCTTCCCGATCATTCCGAAAAGAGAAGCTGATGCGCGTTGCGATACCATTCGATATTTCGCGGGAGGTGGCCCGCGAACGCCTGAAATCACGCAGCCATGAAATCGCCGACCATATCCCTGGCGGCATGGCCGATGTATCAACCGACTGGCCCAGCGATGACCGGATGAACATAACCATCTCGACGATGGGCCAACACCTGCGCGGGATTGTCGATGTCGAAGAAAGCCAGCTGGTGTTCGAGATCGCCCTTCCGCCAGCGCTGAGCTTCCTTGAACCGATGATTTCCGGTGCTATCCGCCAGCAAGGGCAGAAATTGCTGACTTGATCCGCTCTGGCCGAATTGAACGGGCTTAGATCGAACGTCCCAATTCCAGATAATCCTCCGGTATCCGCAAGGCCGCCGATGCCTGGCGTGTTTCCAACAGGAACAGCAGCAGAGCGCCCATCAACAGGCCAATTGCCACGATGAAGGATGCGGCCGACAATTGCGGCTGGTCCCACTCCAGGAAATCGCCGAGGAACAGTATCACCACGGTCAGGCCGATGGTCAGGCCGCTCAAGACCAGCAACAGGATTGCCCGCCCGATCAGGACAATCCGCCGGTCAAGCAAACGAATTTCCCGCACGATCATGTCATGCTCCACCCCGTTGGTTTCACCGTGGCGTTCCTGCATCGTTCGGGAACGGTCGACGACGCGGCCGAGCCGTGTTGACAGCAAGTTCATGATATTGCCGATGGCAACCAGCACGAATACCGGGGCAAGGGCCAGCTGAATGGTCTGTGCGATCATGTAAAAGGGCGCCTCTTGGGGTGTCGTTCGTATCATCCTAGACCAACCAACGCGCCCGCGATACTTGCGATCCTTTACGATGCTGAGGGCAAGCCGGAAATTCGTATGCATTCTCAGCCTGCGGGCCGGGTCACCAGAGTAGTTCCGGAATCACTGAAGTCGGCAATGGCGAGGCTGGCAGCCCAGCCGCACTCGCCGGTCCCGATCCTGATACCATCCAGATCGACCGTTCCGGCCAGCGGAACGACCAGCGCCCCGTCCGAATACCGCTTTAGTACCTCCACGTCCGGCTCGCCCTCGATCCGGTCGATCCGGAAATGCGGTCCGTCAACCAATTGCGTATTGCCGGCGCTGCCCAACGAGCGCCGCAGCGAAGGGTCATGGGAACCGCCGCGCGCGACAGCCACACCTTGGTCAAGATGCAGGTCCCGCGGACGGCCATAATCGAATAGGCGGTAGGTGATGTCACAATTCTGCTGGATTTCCACCAGGCTGAGACCCGGCCCGATGGCATGGACAGTGCCCGCCGGCAGGTAGAAAAAATCGCCTGCCTTCGCCGGATGCCAGACCAGCAGATCTTCAATCGATCCGTCCAAAGCTGCAGCCCGGATCGCTTCGCCGGAAATATCCTGTCTGAACCCGATGGCCAGACTGGCACCTGGCTGCGCATCCAGTACCAGCCAGCATTCGTCCTTGCCGCGACTGCCCTGCGGAGCATCAGCGTCCGAGGGATGGACCTGCACCGACAGTTTCTCGCTCGTGAACAGATATTTCACGAGAAGCTGGTCCATTTCCGGTGGTGGCTCGAACCAGATTTCGCCAATTCTCCGCCCCGCCGGATGGCTAAAGGGCGCCGGCAGTTGGTCCATGCCCCAGACCTTTTCAACCGTGAGTACAGGCAAGCTGGCGCTTAGACGGACACCCGCGTTCATTGGGACTTTGCCCCGTTCAGTTTGCCGACCTGTTGCGCCCCGGCGGCAGACACCACTAGCACTTCATCGCCGTCCACCACGACCACCACATCATCCAGTCCGATCACCGAGACACGCGGACCATCGCTGTCGATCATTACATTGGAGCAATCGATCAATTCGCCATTGCCAGCGATGCTGTTGCCGCTTGCGTCCCTGTCACGGGCATCGCGCAAGGCCTCCCAATTGCCGATATCCGACCAGCCCATGTCGGCCGCGACCACCGCTGCGCTTTGGGTATTTTCCATTACTGCATAATCGACCGAATCCGGTTCGATCGCGCCAAATGTCGATGGG
>JBFEKH010000023.1:0-26548 GCA_041552775.1 Allopontixanthobacter sp. | reverse complement strand
CGCGCCTTCCAGAATGAGCGCATTGGCCTGTTGTTGGCGCGGGCTGAGCATGCGGTTGCCGATGAAGCCATCGCATACGCCCGCCACAACGGCCACCTTGCGGATGGTCTTGGCCAGCTTCATGCAAGTCAGCAGAACATCATCACGGGTTTCGGCGCCGCGCACAATTTCGAGTAATTTCATGACATTGGCTGGCGAGAAGAAGTGGAGTCCCAGCACGTAGCCCGGACGCTTGGTAGCCTGGGCAATCGTGTCAACATTGAGATAGGAAGTGTTGGAAGCCAGGATCGCGCCTTGCTTGACGATGCGGTCCAGCTTGCCGAATACTTCCTTCTTCACATCCATGTTCTCGTACACTGCCTCAATCACGAGATCGCAGTCCGCCAGATCCTGATAGTCCAGCGTCGGGGTCAGCAGCTCCATTGCCTGCTCAACCTGGGCGCCTGTAATGCGGCCTTTCTTGGCAGTGCGTTCGTAATTCTTGCGGATGACGCCGGTGCCGCGGTCCAGTGCGTCCCGCTGCATTTCCAGTATCGTCACCGGAATTCCGGCAGACAGGAAATTCATGGCAATCCCGCCGCCCATGGTCCCAGCGCCGATCACGCCAACTTTCCTGATGGGAATGAGGGGGAGCGACGGGTCGATATTGTCGATCTTGTTGGCTCCGCGCTCAGCAAAGAAATAGTGCCGCATGGCCGCGCTCTGCGTTCCCTGCATCAAGTCCATGAACAGCGCACGTTCCTGCTTCACACCTTCTGCGAAAGGTAGCTCCGTTGCCGCCTTCACCGCCTTGATCGCGGCATTGGGAGCCTCGAAGCCGCGCAACTGCCGTGCGCTGCTGGCGCGGAATTCGTCGAACAGACCGGGGTTCCTGATCCCGTCTTCCTGCACCGTGCCTTCGCTGCTGCGTTTGACCGGCTTGCCGATTTGCGCGCGGGCGAATTCAATCGCGTCTGCTGCCAGACTGTCTTCGCCGGTGATCGCATCGAGCAATCCGATCGCAAGCGCTTTCTTCGCAGGGATCGGATCACCGCCAACGATAATCGGCAGCGCATTTTCAACGCCTACCACGCGCGGCAGGCGCTGGGTGCCGCCCGCACCGGGGATCAGGCCCAGCTTGACTTCGGGCAGCCCCAATTTCCCGCTCGGCGCGGCGACGCGGTAATGGCAGGCGAGGGCGACTTCGCACCCACCGCCCAGCGCGGTCCCGTGGATCGCCGCAACAACCGGTTTGTCAGCTGCTTCAATCGTATCGAGCACATCCGGAAGGCTTGGTCCGACTGGTGGTTTGCCGAATTCGGTGATGTCCGCCCCGGCAAAGAAGGTTCGTCCGTCGCAGCGGATTACCACCGCCTTGATGCTGTCATCTGCCAGTGCCTGGCCAATTGCATCCGCCAGACCCTGCCGGACCTTTTGGCCCAGCGCGTTCACCGGCGGATTGTCGGAAATGATCACCAGCACGTCATCTTGGCGTTCGGTATGGATTGGGGATGTCATCGGTATTGTCCTTTCGTTATGTTTTTCAGCCGCGGCTTTGGGTCAGGGCGCTGTAGATCAGCGTCTTGAGCTGGCGGCGGATTGGATAGGTGCTGGAAGGATAGACCTGCGTCATGAAGACCATCGTGATCCCTTCCAGCGGATCAACGAAGAAGGCGGTCGAATAGGCACCGCCCCAATAGAATTCCCCGGGGCTGGACGGCATCAATGTCCGCGCGGGATCGATCACCATTGCAAATCCAAGGCCGAAGCCGGTGCCGGCGTTATTGCTTTCGGAAAACAGGCTGCTCGACATGTCTGTCAGGTCGGCACCGCCCGGCAAGTGATTGGTGCGCATCAGTTTCAGGGTCTTGGGGCTCAGAATTCGTGCGCCGTCCAATTCGCCGCTGTTCAGCAACATGGCGGTGAAACGGTGGTAATCGGCGATCGTGCTGCACAATCCGCCGCCTCCGCTATCGAACAAGCCAGGCTGAAGCAGGCCGCTGGCCGGACCCGCGTCGATCATCTTCGGGGGCTTGCCGGGCACATATTGATAGGCATCGACCAGGCGCTCTGCCTGTGTCTCCGCCACACCGAAGGAAGTGTCCTTCATGCCGAGCGGCGCAAATATATTCTGCTGGAAATACTCGCCCAGCCGCATGCCGGACAGCCGCTCGACACAGATGCCCAGCACGTCGGTTGCGACCGAGTAATTCCAGCTTTCTCCGGGACCGAATTCAAGCGGCAGATCGGCAAGGATTGCGACATATTCATCCGAGGACAGGCGCCCGCGCGCGAAGTCGAGATTATGCTCGCGGTAGACTGCATCGATATTGCTGCGGTTCTGGAGGCCATAGGTCAGGCCAGACATATGGGTCAGCAGGTCGACGAAGCGGATAGGCCGCGCCGGAGTGCCCGGCGCGAAGGGAACCCCGCCGCCGCCGCCGGAATATATCTTCAGCTTGGCAAATTCGGGCAGCACCTTGGTCACCGGCTCTTCCAGCGAGGCCTGACATTTTTCTACCAATTGCATGAAGGCAATCGATGTTGCCGGCTTGGTCATGGACGCAATGCGGAAAATTGCATCATCGCGCAGATCGCCGCGTCCTTCGCCCATCCGCCCGCGGGCATCGTAATAAACCGGCTTGCCATCGCGCGCGACCACCAGCTGCGTCATCGGCAGGCGCCCGTTGTCGAGATAGCTCTGCTGAAGGAAGGGGCCGATCCGATCGAGGCGTTCGCGGTCGAATCCGCATGATGCCGGGTCGACGCAGGTGAACGGACTTGTCATACTCTCTCCTGGGATCGCGAGCTTTGGAACTCTTGAAAAAGGGCCTAGCACCGGCAGCACGAAAAAATAGGGCCAAGTGAACTGGCCGGGTGAGAGGAAGCGAATTGAATAACGAAGTCATAGCCGGAGCAGCTGCGCCTTGGTCCAGGCCGGATGGGTGGCCAGCCATGTCTTTGGCCGAGGTTGAGGCGATGCTGTGCGCGCCGGGGCAGCGGTTCGAGATGGAAACAGTGGATATCCGCAGGGTACCCACCCGAGTGTGGAAAAACGCTCCGGCCTCGTTGAGGCATTTGGCCAATCATGCGCGTTCGCACGGCGAACGGGTGGTGACGATCTATGAGGACGAGCGGGTCACCTATGCCGCTTGGTACCATGCGGTCGCGCGCCTGGCTGGCGAAATGCGCGAACGCGGGATTGAAAAGGGCGACCGGGTTGCGCTCGCCATGCGCAATTTGCCCGAATGGCCAGTCGCTTTTTTTGCGGCCACGGCGATTGGCGCGATCTGTGTACCGCTGAATGCATGGTGGACCGGGGCGGAGCTGGCGTTCGGTCTCGCCAATTCCGGCGCGAAAATGCTGATCTGCGACGCCGAACGGTGGGAGCGCATCGCCCCGCACCGCGCAGAATGTCCTGAGCTTGCGGCGATCTTCGTGTCGCGCGCAGATACGGTTGACCTGGACTCCGAGAGGCTGGAGGATATCGTCGGGGCTCCGCAGAACTGGGCAGACTTGCCCGACGCGATGATACCCGATGCCGATATTGCGCCCGACGATCCGGCGACAATATTCTACACTAGCGGCACTACAGGGGAGCCCAAGGGAGCGCTCGGCAGCCACCGCAACCTGACCAGCAATATTCTTGCAAGTGGCTATGCCGCCGCGCGTGCTGTCCTGCGGCGGGGAGAGGGAATTCCCGCTCCGGCGCCAAAGGTCATCCTGACCGTTATCCCGCTGTTCCATGTCACAGCCTGTTCGGCAGGACTGATCGGGCAGTTGTTTGCCGGTCACACGGCAATCTACATGCACCGCTGGGAAACAGTGAAAGGGTTCGAGATCATCGAGCGGGAGGGGGTCAATGCCACCGGCGGCGTGCCGACTATCGCATGGCAGATGATTGAGCATCCCGAGCGGGGGAATTACGATCTCTCGAGCCTGGAAACGATTTCCTATGGCGGCGCGCCAGCGGCCCCGGAATTGGTGCGCAAGATATACGAAACCTTTGGTTCAATGCCTGGTAATGGCTGGGGAATGACCGAAACGATGGCGACCGTCACCAGCCATCTGGCAGAGGATTATCTGAACCGGCCTGAAAGTGCGGGGCCGCCGGTGCCGGTCAGCGACCTAAAAATCGTCAACGACCGGGGCGAAACTCTTCCGGTTGGCGAGGTCGGGGAACTGCTGGCCCGCGGTCCGCAGATCGTGATCGGTTACTGGAACCGCCCCGATGCAAGCGCCGAAACCTTTGTCGATGGCTGGGTCCGCACCGGAGACCTCGCGCGGCTGGACGAGGAAGGTTTCTGCTACATCGTCGACCGCGCCAAGGACATGGTAATCCGCGGCGGGGAGAATATCTATTCTTCGGAAGTGGAAAACGTCCTGTATGACCATCCTGCAGTGACTGATGCTGCGGTGCTCGGTATTCCTCACAGGACATTGGGGGAAGAACCAGCGGCAGTGGTCCATCTCGCGCCCGGCATGACTGTCAGCGAAAGCGAGTTGCAGGACTGGGTGGCCAGCCGGATCGCCAAATTCAAGGTGCCGGTGAAGATCATGTTCGCCGCAGAAACGCTGCCGCGCAATGCGAATGGGAAAATCCTCAAGAAAGACCTCAAGGCCATGTTCGAGGCAGGGTTCGAAGCTGTCTGACGAGGAAATATTGTCAGCAACCCGGCCCCGATGTGAAAAGCCAAGTTGAATGGCGGGGTGGGTGGTGTTAGCGGGATGCTATCGACCGCATCGGCTGCGTCCGGTTTCACAGAATGCAGCGAAAACCTTCGAATTTGGGACAGATGATATGGACCTCGAATACTCCGCCGAAGAAATCGCCTTCCGGGATGAAGTACGCCAGTTCCTGGCCGAAAACCTCCCACCGGAAATCTCCGCCAGAGTTGATGCCGCCGAGGAGCTGGAAAAACAGGACATGGTCCGTTGGCACGCGATCCTGAACGAAAAGGGCTGGCTGGCCGCAACCTGGCCGGTTGAATATGGCGGCACGGGCTGGTCCACTGTCGAGCGGCATATTTTTTCGGAGGAATGCGCGCTGCATAACGCGCCGCGTCTGGTACCGTTCGGGTTGAGCATGCTTGGCCCGGTGCTGATAAAGTTCGGCACCGAGGAACAGAAGCGCGAGATTCTTCCCCGCATCCTGGACGGCCGCGACTGGTGGTGTCAGGGCTTCTCGGAACCCGGTGCAGGTTCGGACCTCGCCAGCATGACCACTCGCGCAGTGCGCGATGGCGACGATTACGTAGTCAACGGGCAGAAAACCTGGACCACCCTGGGCCAATACGCGAACAAGATTTTCTGCCTGGTGCGCACTGGTACCGGGGGCAAGCCGCAGGAAGGTATCAGCTTCCTCAATGTCGACCTTGATACACCTGGCGTGGAAATGCGCCCCATCAGGCTGATCGACGGCGGGCACGAAGTGAACGAGGTTTTCTTCACCGACGCACGCGTCCCCGCGGCGAATCTGGTGGGTGAGGAAAACGCCGGCTGGACGATCGCCAAATATCTGCTGACCCACGAACGCACGAACATCGCTGGCATCGGTTTCTCCATGAAGGATCTGGAGCGGTACCGCCGCATGGCATCATCCATGACCCGTGACGGGCGCAAACTATCGGAGCATCCGATCCACGCTGCGGCACTGGCCGAACTGGAAGCGGATCTTGAGGCCTTGCAGATTTCCAACTTGCGGATGCTGGCCAATGCCCGCGACGGTGCGGCAAGCCCGATCGACAGTTCGCTGCTCAAGCTGAAGGGGACCCAGCTGCGGCAGGATATCCTCGCGCTGATGCGTTCCGCGCGCGGTCCGGATGCCGCATTCTGGGGAGAGGCTCCGGCTGATACCAATTCGGACCTGCCGCCCCACGCAGATCACGTCGCACCTGCCTATTTCAACAATCGCAAGCTGTCGATTTTCGGCGGGTCGAACGAAATTCAGCGCAACATCGTCGCTCAAACGCTTTTCAGGTAGATAAATCATGGATTTCTCCATTTCGCAGGACCACCAGATGCTGGCCGACAGCTTGCGGAGGTATTTCGCAGACAAATATCCGATCGAGGCGCGCAACAAGGCCGGCTATTCCGCCCCCTTCCACTCGCCCGAAGTTTGGACCGAGCTGGCCGAACTCGGCGTTATCGGCGCGTTCATCGATGAAGATCATGGCGGCTTCGGCGGCTCGGCACAGGATATTGCTGTCGTGTTCGAGGAAGTCGGCCGCGCACTTTGCTGCGAACCACTGCTAGGCACCTTGATGGGCGCCCGGTTGCTGGCGATGTCCGGCCAGGACGAAGCGGTCGAGAACATCGTTGCGGGCACCGCGCGTGCCGCAGTGGCGATTTTCGAACCCGGTGTGGTCTGCAATTTAAGTGCAATCGCCGCGGAGGCCCGCCAGGTTGGCGGCGAATGGCGGCTGTTCGGTCACAAGAACGCAGTCTACGGCGGCCCGGGTGCCGACCACGTCCTGATCGCAGCCCACGCCAACGGGAAGATCGGCCTGTTCCTTGCGGATTCGCCTGACATGCAGGCTGCGGCCATGATCGATGGTGGCGGGATCGGCGATCTGGTCATGGACGGGTTGCCTGCGACGTGTATTTCGGAAGATGCCTCCGCCATGATCGAGGAAACCCTCGATCTTGCCCGCATCGCCTTGTGCGCCGAAGCCAACGGCGCGATGGACCGGCTGATCAACATGACGACCGAATATCTCAAGCAGCGGCAGCAATTCGGCCGTCCGCTGGCCACTTTCCAAGCGTTGCAGCACCGGCTGGTCGACATGGTCATGGAGCTTGAACAGAGCAAATCGATCACGATCCGTGCGGTTGCCAGCTTTGGTTCCGAGGCTCAGGCGCGGCACGTTGCCATGGCGAAAAACCTGATCGGCCGCGCCGGGACGAAAATCGCCGAAGAAGCGATCCAGCTTCACGGCGGCATCGGCATGACGTGGGAATATGCCGGTTCGCATTATGCCAAGCGGCTGGTGATGATCGATCACCAGTTGGGTGACCGGTATGACCACGCAGGCCGGCTTGCGGCGGCCTGACCCCGGGCGGTTGGCTTGGAGATATCGACCAGGCGAGGAATGACACGCTGACCATTGCCTAACTTCCAGACTCGATTAAGTTGCCACTCGAAACTTGGTTGTTTGTTTTCGCTGCAAAAAGGCGTGTCTGGAAATGGTAAAGCTCAGCATCAATGGTCGGCCCGAAGAGATCGATGTCGATCCCGCGATGCCGATCCTGTGGGTGGTCCGCGAACGATTCGGCATGAACGGAACCAAATTTGGTTGCGGGATCGCGCAATGCGGCGCGTGCACGGTGCATCTTGATGGCGAGCCTATCCGCAGCTGCTCCACGCCCATTTCTGCTGCCGAGGGCAAGGCAATCACCACTATCGAGGGTATCGCCGCCGAAGACGGCACGCTCAGCAAGGTGCAGCAGGCGTGGATCAGCGAGCAGGTGCCGCAATGCGGTTACTGCCAGTCCGGCCAGATCATGTCGGCAACTGCCTTGCTGGAACGCAGTCCGCAGCCAAGCGATGAACAGATCGATGCGGCGATGAAGGGCAATGTCTGCCGCTGCGGCATGTATGGCCGGATCCGCAAGGCTATCAAGGTGGCCGCTGGAACCGAAGCGCCGACCCGTCAGGAGTCAGCGACATGAGCGATAGCAAGTTTTCCAAACCGCCCCGCAGCAAGGCCGCCAAATGGACCCGGCGTGGGTTTATCGGCGTAGGCGCACTGGCAGGCGGCGCCCTGATTGTCGGCGTGGCTATCCGCACCGGCAATCCGGTCGGCAAACTGAAGCCCATCGTTGCCGGGGGCGAGGGGGAGGCCCTGATCAACGCCTGGGTCAAGATCGGCGCGGACAATCTGGTCACTGCCATCGTCCCGCATTGCGAAATGGGGCAGGGCGCACAATCCACCATCGCGCAGATGCTGGCCGACGAGATGGACGTGAACTGGGAAAATATCCGGGTGATGGATGCTCCGGCAGACGGAAATTACGTGTCACAGCATACCGTTCGCACCTTCATCGGGCCAGGAACTGTGCCGAACAGGCCTAATCAGGCCAGCTTCATGGAACCGACGTATGACGGGCTGTTCACCCAGCTCGGTAAATTGGGGGATGCCTATATCACCGGCGGAAGTTCCTCGGTTCGCTCGACCGGCCAGTATGGCATGCGCATCGCTGGCGCCGCTGCGCGCCAGATGCTGGTGGCCGCAGCGGCCGCCGAATGGGGTGTTCCCGCCAGCGAGATTACTACCGAGAGCACTATGCTCAGTCATGCCAAATCAGGCAAGAGCGAGGCCTATGCCAAATTTGCGGCAGCTGCGGCGGAGCAGGACCTGCCGCGCGCGCCGCGAATTAAGACCGTGGCCGAATACAAATTGATGGGCATGCCCGCGCCGCGCAAGGACATCCCTGGCAAAGTCGATGGCACCGCAATATTCGGCATTGATGGCGGTCCCGAAGGGCAGGAATTGAAATATGCCGCGGTGAAGGCCGCCCCGGTCGTCGGCGCGCGCGTTGAATCGATGGATGCCACTGTCGCCAAAACCATGCCCGGCGTGTTGCAGATCCTGAACATGGGCGATTTCGTGGCCGTGGTTGCGGATAGTTACTGGCAGGCGCAGCAAGCGCTCGGCGCTATCGAGACTGCCTATACCAAATCCGAAATCGACGGCCTGGATAGCGAACAGATGTTCGCCGGTTTCACCAAGGCACTGGACGAGGCTGGCGCCAAGGGCGGCAACACCAAGGCCGATTATGGCGATGCGGCCGGTGCTTTGTCCTCTGCGGCTCTCAAGGTAGAAGCGGAATACAAGGTCCCGTTCCTGGCCCACGCCACGATGGAACCGATGAACTGCACCGCATGGGTGCGCGGCGGGAAATGCGATATCTGGACCGGTTCGCAGGTGCCGTTGATGGCGCGAAGCGGTGCGGCGGAAGGTGCCGGGGTCAGCGCCGACGATGTGACTATGCATTCCGTGCTTCTCGGCGGCGGCTTCGGTCGCCGCCTGACTGCGGAATATACCAACCAGGCCGCGCGGATTGCCAAGGCAACCGGATATCCGGTCAGGATGATCTGGTCGCGTGAGGAAGATACCACGCAGGATTTCTATCGCCCCGCAGACATCAGCCGCTTTTCCGGCGGGTTGGACAAGGACGGCAAACTGCTGAGCTGGAACAATGTCCACTGCACCGAGGACGAACCCGCAGAAGCTGCGCTGGTGGAATTCTACGACATTCCCAATGTCTCGGTACGAAACGCGGAAGTCGAAATGCCATTGCGGCTGGGCAGCTGGCGCTCGGTGGCGCACAGCCAGCATGGCTTCTTCGTGGAAAGTTTCATCGACGAACTGGCCCACGCGGCGGGCAAGGACCCGTATGAATTCCGCCGGACCTTGCTGGCAAATTCCCCGCGCCATCTGGCAGTGCTGGACGGCGCCGCGAAAATGGCGGGTTGGGGTAGTGACTTGCCCGAGGGGCATGGCCGCGGGATCGCCTTGGCAAGGTCCTTCAACTCGATCGTGGCCGAAGTGGCCGAGGTTGACATGACCGGCGGAAAGCCGCGCGTGACGCGGATGTATTGCTGCGTGGATGCGGGCTTCGCAATGAACCCGGACGGGCTGACAGCGCAGATGGAAAGCGGCATAATCTACGGCCTGACCGCCGCGATGTATGATGAAATCACGATCAAGGATGGCCGCGTCCAGCAGAGCAATTTCCATGATTATCAAATGATGCGGATGGGTGATGCGCCCCGGATCACGGTGCAGATCATCAATGGCGCGCCCGATAATCTCGGCGGTGCCGGTGAGCCCGGCCTGCCGCCCGCCGCCCCTGCGGTGGCGAATGCCATCTTCGCGGCGACCGGTCAGCGTATTCGCGAACTACCCATCGCCAAGCATTTCGCCTGACCTTCCGTCAAGTTAAAGGCCCGACCCCATGAAACCCATTTCCCTGATTCTGCTCGCGGGCGTCGCCCCTTTGGGGCTGGCGGCATGCAGCAGCGAATCCGAAGAACCGGTCGAGCAGATCATCGTGCGTCAACCGGGAGAAGCTGCTCCGGTGTTGAGCGGAGTCGCTAACAGCCCCGGCACGGCAGATATTGTCGCAGCCGGGAAGGCCGCGTTTGCCGCCTGCGCCGCGTGCCACAGCGTTCAGCAGGACGGCGCTTCCGGCTCAGGCCCCAATCTTTACGGTGTAGCTGGCCGTGCCGCAGGCAGACTGAATGGCTTCGCCTATTCTGAAGCGATGGTAAGTTCGGGTATCACCTGGGACAGCGCTGCGCTCAACGCCTATCTGGCCGCCCCAAGCGAGGTAGTACCCGGAACCAGCATGTCCGCCGGTGCCGTTACAGACCCCGAGCGGCGAAAGGCAATTATTGCCTATCTCGCATCCCTTTCGCAGTAGGATTGCTGCGCATTGGATAACCGACGCATCTTTGCGTTTCTGAACGAACATCTGGCTGCCGGACGGCGCGTGGTTCTGGTATCCATTCTGGCGGTCGAGGGATCGTCGATGCGTAACCCCGGTGCCCACATGGGCGTTAGCGAAGATGGCACGTTCGCTGGTTCCCTGTCGGGCGGCTGCATTGAAAATGCAGTGGTCGCGGAAGCTCTCGATGCTCTCGAACAGAGAGCCGCGCGGGTCGTGCGCTTCGGCTCCGGATCGCCCTATGTTGACATCAAGCTGCCCTGCGGCGGCGGGCTTGACATCCATTTCCTGCCACTGTCGGACGGTAATCTGGTCGGGCGATGCAAAGCGGCTATTGAAGGTCGGCACCCCTTTTCGCTCCGCCTACCGATCGACGCGGGTGATGCGGAATTTCTGGGGGAGTTTCATCGGGTCGCATTTCCCTCTTCTGCCGGGGGAGCGGTAGTCGGGCATTGGCCGCAGCCCAGGCTGCTGATCATCGGCCACGGCGCAGCGGTACTTTCGCTGGCGAGATTATCGGCCCAGATGGATGCCGCGGTAGAGGTGCTCACACCGGACGAGCAGCTGCTTAGGGAGCTCAAGGAATGCGGCATTGAAGCCGGGCATCTCGCGAAAACGAACGAAGTGTGCAAGATCAGCGCCGATGACTGGACGGCGATTATTTTCCTGTTTCACGACCATGATTGGGAAATCGAACTGATGGCCCATGCGCTGACCCAGCCGCATTTTTATACCGGTGCGATGGGCGGCAGGAAAGCCCACACTTTCCGTTCCGAAGCCCTGGCCGATTTGGGTTGCAGCGACGAGCAAATCGCGTCGATCCATGCGCCGATCGGGCTGTTCCATTCGTCCCGGGACGCAGACACGCTGGCGCTTTCAACATTGGCGCAGGTGATCGAGGCATACCATCAAACCGATTTTGAAGGCACCGGTGACTGACGGGAGGTCAATCTGCGTTGCCGTATTGGCAGCTGGGCAGTCTCGCCGCTTTGGCGAGGACGACAAGCTCATCCAGCTCCTCGACGGGAAACCTCTGGCCATGCATATTTGCGACACGCTTTTGCCACTGGAGTTTGCCCATTCCTTCGTAATCACATCGGCTGCGGATCATCCTTGCGTACCTGGGTGGCGCGACAGGGGCTTCGAGATAGCGGTCAATCATGCGGCCAGGGATGGTTTGGGCGGCTCGGTTGCTCTGGCGGCGGAACTGGCCGCCGAGACGCAGTGTGATGCCTTGCTGGTCTGCCTCGCCGATATGCCATTCGTGCCGTCCGAGCATCTGGAACGCCTGATCGAGACTTATCGCTATGCGGATGATGCAGCAGTAATTGCGACGAAAAACGGCCGTGTCACCACGCCGCCGGCAATATTCGGCAGCGGAAATTTCCCCGCGCTGGCAAGTCTCAACGGCGAAACCGGGGCGCGGGATTTGCTGTCCAAAGCGGCAACAATTCCCCTCGCGCCAAGACTGCTAAGGGACATTGATACAATCGAGGCATTAGCTGAAGCCAATCGCAGAGGCTGACAGGCGGCGGTAGCCAATCAGAGGCCGGACCTGTGCGGATGGGAGGCGTGCGCTGACAGATCGGCGCTAATCAATGTCTGCCTTGCTCCTTATGCGGTCCAGGGCAAATCCGGGCGTGCGCTTCCCCTTTGTTTTTCCCGTGAGGTGAAACAGGAAGCAGCGATCACAGCGATAGGGGCGCAGCGGGAAGTCGGCCCTGCTCGCCGCACTGAGCGCGCCTTCTTCTGTACGGTATCGTACCTTTTTGGCGCAGATGCTTTTACGCGTGCGGATGGGCGGCTCCTCCTGCGACAGGCGGTATCGCGGCCATGCCGTTTTGGCCATGCGGAAATATCGAGCACAGCTGCGCGGCGGCTCTTGCGGGTGCTGGACGAATGGCCCAATCCTGTCAGCATGACATTCGACGATCAATTGCAGCGCTATTTCGGCACCACGGACATGGCGCAGGTGCCGCCCGATGCAGTCGCCGCAGGGCTCGAGCGGATGCGGGTGGATTTCGGACTGGAAAAAGATCGCGGTTATCGCTTCGCACTGTGGACCGTGATGTATATCCTCGGCGATGCACCCGATCTTGATATTGCCTTCAAGGAAGAAAAAGACCGGAATGCAGCGCGGGATTTCATGGATCTGATGGATAGCGCGCCGGACATGTAAGCTGCATCGGGGCAGGGGGAGCAAGCCGTGGAAGAGCTGATTATTGCCGTTCTTGGCGGTGCGATCATCTATCTTTGGAAGCGCACGTCTGACTTGCAGCGGCAGATTGAATGGCTGAAACAATTGGTTGAGGCTGGTCCGGCCCGTCCGGCCGCGCCGAATACCCAGACTTCCGCTGCTGCGATTGCGGCAAGGCGAGTTGCCGAAATGCCTAACATGGCGGCGGAAGAGTCGACAGCTCCGAGCGTAGATTCATCGCAAATCGCGCCCATTCCCGAAACCGATGCAGAACCAGCAGCAATCGAGCTGCGCCAGCGTTTCACGATACCCAAAATCACGCTCGATTTCGAGGATCTGTTCGGACGTCGCTTGCCGATATGGGCCGGCGGTATTGCTTTGGCTGTCGCCGGATTTTTCCTAGTAAGATATTCGATCGAAGCGGGGCTGATTACGCCTTCTGTCCGCGTGATCTTTGGTTTTGCCTTTGGCCTTGCGCTGCTTGGCGCGGCGGAAGCAGCGTTCAGGTTCGAAGGTATGATCAAGGATGAGCGAGTGCGGCAGGCACTGGCTGGAGCCGGTTTGGCAACGCTCTACGCCAGTTTCTATCTTGCCGGGTCGGTCTATGGATTGCTCGGTTCGACCCTGTCCTTCATCGGGCTGGCAACGGTGACCGCCGCTGCAATCGGATCGTCCTTCCGGTTCGGATTGCCATGTGCGGTGCTCGGACTGGTCGGTGGGTTCGCGGCGCCCACGCTGGTCGGCAGCGAAGACGCGAATTTGCCGATGCTGGCGCTGTATCTTGCTTTGGTCACCGCCGGGCTTGCCTTGACCGGCAAGCGGCAGGACCGGGCGTGGCTGGGCCTTGCAGCGCTGGGCGGCGCGCTGGGTTGGGGAATATTGCTGCTGACGACCGGATTCGACAATGTCATGGATACGCTGGCGGTGGGCGGCTTCCTGCTGCTGATTGGCTCGGCGATGCCGCTGCTGCTGGCGCATGACAGCCTGCGGGGGTTTGGCCGCCTGGCAGTTGCCGGGCTGGCGACGCTTCAGATGGCGGCGCTGGTTGATCAGGCCAATTACACCTTCCTGGCGTGGAGTCTTTACGCGCTGCTGGCTGCGGCAATTGCAGTTCTGGGCTGGAAATACTCAAGGATGCGCGAAGGCAGCGCGGTGGCTGGGGCAACCGCGCTGTGGATGCTCGCCATCTGGCCCGATCCGGCAGCGCAGGGCTTTGCCTTGATCGGCGCGGTATTTGCCATGATCTTCGCTGGAATGCCGTTGGTTCATCTGTGGCGCGGCGCGCAGCGCGATGTCGATCTGTGGCAGCTTGGCGTCTTCCCGATCGGCCTGATTGCCGCCGCGACATGGCATTTTTCGGGCGATTTCGACACCGTCCAAGTGGGGCTCGCCGCGGCAGCACTCGCCCTTGCGGCATTTCCTGTCCTCGCAGTCTGGAGGCTGCGGCCCAAGGCGGGTGTTCCGCTCGAGCGCGCAGGTATCATCGCGCTCAGTTCAGCAACCGCCGGATTATTCGCCGCCGGAATTCTGGCGACGCCAATGTGGGCGGCGCCATTGGTAGGCGGCGTTCTGGCTGGGATTGTTGCGGCGCTTGGCTGGAACCGGTTGGACCGCGGGCTCGCCAATATCGGCTGGGCCCTGGGCTGGGTCACGCTGGTTGCCTGTCTGGTGACAGTCGACAATTCCGCCCAGCTGGAACGCGCGATGAGCGTAGCCGACGGCGGACATCCGCTGCGCAACATGCTGCGCTGGATTGCTGCCTGTGTGCCGTTTGCACTGCTTGCAATGGCCGAGCCGCGCAAGACACTGGCCCAAGTGGCAGAAGGTTCCGCCGCCTTGCTGGGGTATATGGCTTTGGCCCAGATCATTCCGGCAAACTATCTTCCCTGGGCAGTTGCCGTGGCTGCAATCGCCCTGGCGTGGCGCCTTCCCAGCAGAGCGGCGGCCTCGTTTACTCTGCTGGTGATTGGCGGACTGTGGGCGCTATGGCCGCTTGCTGTCTGGTTGGAGGGAGGGGCGAATGCCATGCTTGGCATCCCGATTCTGGCTGAAGACTTGCCAGCGGTCAGGTCAGTGATGCTGCGGATCCTGCCGGTGTTGGCGGCAGCGGGCGGGATATCGTGGTTCGCACCGAACTCGTTCCCGGCGGCCCGCAAGGGGCTGCTGGGCGCGGTAATCGTGCTGGGTTTTGTTACCGCCCATGTGATGTTCAAACAGATATTTGGTCTGGATTCCGCCGAACAATTTCGCAGTTCCGGCTTGATCGAGCGGACGGTCTGGGAAACGGCCTTGCTGGCCATCGGTTACAGTCTCTACAGTGCCGGCTCGCAGAAAGAAGTCGTCGGACTGAGCATTGCAGGGCAAGCTGCCGCAGCAGCGGCCCTAGGGCATTTCACTTACTTCACCATCATGCTTCACAACCCGCTGTGGGCGGCGCAATGGGCCGGGCCGTGGCCGATTATCAACTGGTTGCTGCCCACCTATGCCGTCGGCGCCGCCGCGATATTACTGCTGCGCCGAATGGTGAATGCCAGCCATCCAGTCATCGTGCCGCTGTTCGATGCCGCGATGATGGCGTTGATCTCGCTACTGGCCTTGTCTGAACTGCGAAACCTGTTCGCGGGAGGCTGGCTTGCCTCGATCCCGGTTACCCAGTCGGAAGATTTGCTGCGGTCCCTGCTCGGGATTGTGCTGGCAATTGCTTTCCTGCTGTGGGGATCACGGTCCGGGACGCGGTCATGGCGGATCGGTTCGCTGGTGCTGATGCTGGGCGCGGTGCTGAAAGTATTCTGGTTCGACACTGCTGTGCTGGAGGGGTTGACCCGGATTGCATCCGTGATGGCGCTGGGCTTCAGTCTAATCGGTATCGGCTGGTTCTATTCCAAGCAGCTATCACGCCCTTCTGCGCCCACCATGGCAGATTAAGCGAGTTGCATTTTCTGCAACAACTGTCGCAGGTTTATCGTTACGCATCTGCGAGCGAGACGAGTAAGAATGCCGTATCATGTTCGAAAATGTCGATGCCCTGCTGCTAGCCCGAATTCAGTTTGCCTTCACGGTAAGCTTCCATTTCATCTTCCCGGCATTTTCGATCGGGTTGGCGAGTTATCTCGCGGTGCTGGAGGGCCTGTGGCTGAAAACCGGCAGGCAGCTGTATCTCGACCTGTTCAAATACTGGCTGAAGATCTTTGCGATCGCCTTCGCCATGGGCGTCGTGTCCGGCATCGTCATGTCCTATCAATTCGGGACCAATTGGTCGGTGTTTTCCGACAAGGCCGGGCCGGTGATCGGGCCGCTGATGGCATATGAGGTTCTGACGGCATTCTTTCTGGAGGCGGGCTTCCTTGGCGTCATGCTGTTCGGGATGAGCAGGGTAGGCAAGAAACTGCATTTCGCCGCCACATGCATGGTCGCGCTGGGGACCTTTGTTTCCGCATTCTGGATATTGTCGGTCAACAGCTGGATGCAGACCCCGACAGGGTTCGAAATGGGCGCGAACGGACAGTTCCTGCCTGGCCCGAGCTGGTGGGACATCGTGTTCAACCCCAGTTTCCCGTACCGGCTAGTTCACACCGTAATCGCGGCCTATCTGACCACCGCTTTCGTCGTGGGCGGCGTGGGTGCTTGGCATTTGCTGCGCGACAAATCTAACCTGCACGCGCGCAAGATGTTCTCCATGGCGATGTGGATGGCCGCGATCGTCGCGCCGATCCAGATTTTCGCAGGCGACATGCACGGTCTCAATACGCTGGAGCATCAGCCGCAGAAGGTGATGGCGATGGAGGGGCATTACCAGAGCCATCCCGAAGGCGCGCCGCTGATCCTGTTCGGCATCCCGAACAGCGCGGAAAAGCGGGTCGATTACGCGATTGAAATTCCCAAGGCCTCGTCCCTGATCCTCAAACATGATCTCAATGCACCGCTGGCCGGTCTTGACACCATTCCCGACAATGAAGAGCCGCCGGTCGGGATCATTTTCTGGTCATTCCGGATCATGGTCGGGATCGGATTTTCCATGTTGGGCCTTGGCCTGTGGAGCCTGGTCGCCCGCGCCCGCAAGAAATTATACGACTGGCCCTGTCTCCACCGCACGGCTTTGGTGCTGGCGCCGTCCGGCTTTGTCGCGGTTATTGCCGGGTGGATTACTACCGAGGTCGGCCGGCAGCCCTATGTAATCTACAATCTGCTGCGAACCGAGGACGCTGCCTCGCCATTGGCCGCACCCGCAGTCGGGGCATCGCTGTTGGCCTTCGTAATCGTGTATTTTGCAGTCTTCTCGGTTGGCACCTGGTATATCCTGAAGCTGATGAATTCTGCGCCGCATACCCGCGAGCCGGGTGTCAAGCGCACCGAACCCGGGCCGATCCGTACGGCCGGGATTACCCCGGGACCATCACAGAACCCGGGCAAGATGGGCACCATGCCTGATGGCAAGGAGCCTGAATAATGGACCTGACAATCATCTGGGCATTCATCATTGCCTTTGCGGTCTTCGCCTATGTCGTGATGGACGGATTTGACCTGGGTATCGGCATCCTGTTCCCGGCATTTGGCGTTGGGCAGGAACGCGATCAGGCGATGAATTCCATCGCGCCGGTTTGGGACGGGAACGAGACCTGGCTGGTGCTGGGCGGCGGAGGCCTCTTTGCCGCATTCCCGCTGGCCTATGCCATCATCTTGCCAGCGACCTATCCGCTGATCATTGCGATGCTGCTGGGGCTGGTCTTTCGCGGGGTGGCGTTTGAATTCCGCTGGCGCGATCCTGATCATCGGGCGTTTTGGGATTTCTCGTTCACAGCTGGATCGCTGGTCGCGGCGATGGCGCAGGGCATGATTCTGGGCGCTTTGCTGCAAGGTATCGAGGTTGATGGCCGCGCCTATGCAGGCAGCTGGTTCGCCTGGTTCACGCCTTATTCGCTGCTGACCGGTGTTGGCACTGTGGCGGGCTATGCCCTTTTGGGCGCAACGTGGCTGGTATGGAAACTGGAGGGCGGGGCGCAGGCCCACGCATACAGGCTTGCATTCAAGGCGGCGGTCGCAACGCTGGCGCTGCTCGGCGCAGTCAGCCTGTATACCCCGTTCCTCGAAGCGGCGTATTTCGACCGCTGGTTCTCCATGCCCAGCATTCTGTTCGCCAGCCAGGTTCCGCTGCTGACTGCGATCATCGCCTATTTCCTGTTCCGAGGCCTGGTCAAGAAATGGGAAGCAGCACCTTTCTGGCTGTCGCTGGCATTGTTCTTCCTCGGGATGGCGGGGCTGGGCGTATCGATGTGGCCCTATATCATCCCGGAATCGGTCACCATCTGGGATGCTGCTGCGCCGGAACGCAGCCAGATTTTCATGCTGGTCGGCGTGGCAATCACCATGCCGCTGATCATCATCTACACCGCCTGGGCCTATTGGGTATTTCGGGGCAAGGTCGGGCATGACGGGTATCATTGATGGCTGCGGATGAAGACGGCGGCGAACGACCCCTTTGGCAGAAGCTGGCGTGGATGGCGGCGATCTGGGCGGCCAGCGTGCTGGTTCTGGGGGCGGTTGCCATGGTGATCCGCACATGGCTTGGCCTTTGACAGCGGGTCGCTCCGTAAATTGCATTGCCCGGCCAAATCAGGGAAACAGTCTCAGCGTCATGAGCGGCGATGCCTGAGCGGAGGGTGCTTGAGTGGGGAGCTGCTCATGTTCGGTAGGTCCCATGTCACCATATACCCGCTGTCGGGGGCCGTGTTCCTTGGCAACGTCAAGCCGATCTAGCCGAATTTCCCTGCCGCGCTGACCACTTGCTTGCCGATCAATTCTAGCTGCGCGCGCGCCTTCACATCACAGAGATTACCTTCTTCGTCGAAGGTAGCGGTCGTGGTCCGGATTGCCGCGCCGACCGGAGTCGGCCAGCCGCGTAGGGCATGAGTGATGGTGCGCAGCGTCAGCAGCGTGCTCATTGCAGCCTGATGGCCGAACGATGTCGCGATCAGCCCGACCGGGCGGCCATGGAGATAAGGGCGCTCGTCTGCCGATAGATCCTCGATATAATCGAGCGCATTCTTGACCAGTCCGGAAATACTGCCGTGATAGCCAGGCGATGCAATGAGGATACCGTCAGCAGCACGCACGGCCGCAACCATTTCCTCGCCCGCTTCCTTGCTATGGCCCGGGCCGCCGTAAAACGGCAATGAGCTCATGTATTCGCCGTCGAAATGCAGCACCGTCGCACCCGCAGCCTCAGCCGCGGCACTGGCCACGCCGAGGATCTTCTCGGTCGAGGAACAGATGCGCGGCGTTCCGCCCAATGCTACGATATTGGTCATTCAATCGGCACCTTCCGGCTGAGATATGCGGACAGAGCTTCCGCCTGTTCGTCGCTGAATAGCAGGCCCATCTTGCTGCGCCGCCATAAAATATCCTCCGCTGTAACAGCCCATTCGTGAGTGATTAGATACTCCACCTCTGCCGCAGACAGTCCGGCCCCGAAATCCTGCCCCAGATCGGACCGGCTCTGCGCGCCATCCAGCCATAAACGTGCCCTGGTGCCGTACGCCTTGACGATCCGGTCCACGTCTTTCGGGGTCAGGAACGGAAAGTCTTCCCGGTAGATCGCTCCCAGATCACCAGCACCTTCCATCGGAAAATCGCCGCCAGGCAGTGCGGCGGACCCGGTCCATTGCTCCGTCTGCGCGAGCGGGAGATAGGGCAGCAATTTGTCCACCGCTTCTTCCGCCACATGGCGGTAGCTGGTGATCTTCCCGCCGAAAATCGACAGCAGCGGGTGACCGCCCTCGGAATGATCAAGTTCGAGGGCATACCCCCGCGTAGCCCCTTCGGGGCGGCCCGACCCGTCATCCACCAGCGGGCGCACACCGGAATAGGTCCACACGACATCTTCCGGCGTGATAGCAGTTTGGAAATACTGGTTCGCGCCATCGCACATATACGCGATTTCTTCCGCGCTGGCTTCCGCCTCGAACTCGCTGGCGTGATGATCCTGATCCGTCGTGCCGATCAGGGTGAAATCGCGTTCGTAGGGTATGGCGAAGAAAATGCGCCCGTCCGGCAATTGAAAGAAATAGGCAAAGTCGTGATCAAACAGCCGCCCGACAACGATGTGCGATCCGCGCACCAGCCGCATCTTTCGCTTGGTGCTGGTATCCGCGCGGTGCAGCAATTCGAGGACCGACGGCCCCGCAGCATTGACCACGCATTTGGCGGTGAATTGATGTTCGGCACCGGCGTGGTCGGTTGCCGATACTGTCCAGCCGTCCGGACCTTCTTCCAGCCGGGTAACCTCCGTCCGCGTGCGGATTTCAGCGCCCCGGTCGGATGCGTCCATCGCGTTCAGCACTACCAGCCGGGCATCATCCACCCATCCATCGGAATATTCGAATGCCTTCGTCAGGAACGGTTTCAGCGGCTTTCCTGCCGGATGCTTGCGCAGATCGACTGACTGTGTCGCGGGCAGTTTCTTGCGGCCGCCGATGTGGTCGTACAGGAACAGGCCAAGCCTCAGCAGCCAGCGCGGGCGCAATCCGGAACGATAGGGCAGGATGAAGCGCAGCGGCCAGATGATGTGCGGGGCGATCCGCCACAGCGTCTCGCGTTCCTTCAATGCCTCGCGCACCAGGCTGAATTCGTAATGTTCCAGATAGCGGAGCCCGCCGTGGATCAGCTTGGTCGATGCAGATGATGTGCCCCGCGCCAGGTCGCCGCATTCCAGCAGCAACGTGCGCACGCCGCGCCCGGCCGCATCACGGGCGACCCCGGCCCCGTTTACCCCGCCGCCAATAACAATAAGGTCGAAGTCAAGCTGGCTCATGCGGCGCAAATCATTTGAAACGGGGTGATCCTGTCAGTCGGGGTCTAGAGTGCCAAACGCTACCATGTCTAGCGCGGCCTGCCCACCAAAAGCAGGCGGGCCAACTGCGCAAAGGCCACATAATATTTGATCTGCATTTCCGAGTCACATAGGCCGTCTGGCACTGCAGGGGATCAGCGTAGGCCGCGAATTGAAATTCGGCTACCGCGCCCATGTGATCGTGCGCGAAACGGAGATCGAGGCGAGGGAATATGCGGCGCGGCTATTGTCGAAACTGGACGATGATACCGGCAAGGCAATCCGCGAGAAATCGCTCGATGCGGCCACCGCAGGAGTTGGACGCCAGAGCGAACTGCGCGCGTCGGCTGCCGATGACGGCTTCGTGGAGGACAATCTGTGGACCGGGATCGGCCGGGCACGCTCAGGCTGCGGGGCAGCGATCGTGGGCGATCCGGACCAGGTGCTGGCCAAACTACGCGCCTACCAGGCCGAAGGGATCGATGCTTTCATCCTATCCAGCTATCCCCACGCCGCCGAGTGCGACCTGTTTGCGCGCCATGTCCTGCCGTATAGAAACCACGGGCCGCTGACGCTGGACGATTGATCCGGCCGCGCCGGGTGCGCGAATTACGCGGCATCTTTGCCTGTCGTTGACCAGCGCCTGCTGGCTAGCACTGGACTACTGGCTGATCGCCATTAAGTAGCCCAGATATGACCGAGACTACCGATCAACTGCCGATTTGCGTTGCCGCCCTGTATAAATTCGCGTCCGTCACGGATGCGGAAAAGCGCCGGGATGCGCTAGCTGGACTGTGCGACGCGGCGGGCATCAAGGGCACAATCCTCATCGCGCGCGAGGGGCTGAATGGTACAGTTGCAGGAACGGATCCCGCGATTGAACAGGTATTGTCGGGCATCCGCTCGATTCCCGGCTTCGAGGAACTCGAGGTCAAATTCTCCCGCGCTGCGACAATGCCATTTCACCGGATGAAAGTGCGGATCAAGCCCGAGATTGTGACCATGGGCCAGCCCGATATCGACCCGCTGGCGGATGTCGGACAATATGTCGCACCTGCGGACTGGAATGCACTGATCAGCGATCCGGACACCATCGTGATCGACACTCGCAACGATTACGAGACCGCGGTCGGCACGTTCAAGGGAGCGATTGACCCTGACCTCAAGACCTTCCGCGATTTCCCTGCCTGGTTCCGCGCGGAGCGTGAACGGCTGCTGGGGCAGGGCAAGCCGCCCAAGGTCGCGATGTTCTGCACCGGCGGTATCCGCTGCGAGAAATCCACCGCCTTCCTGAAATCCGAAGGGATGGAGGAAGTCTATCACCTCAAGGGCGGAATCCTGAAATATCTCGAGACCGTGCCAGCGGAAGAAACCCTTTGGGAAGGCGAATGCTTCGTCTTCGACCAGCGGGTGACAGTTGGGCAGGGGCTCGCGCCCGGTTCATACCAATTGTGCCACGCCTGCCGCCGCCCGCTGACCGCCGAAGATGCCGCATCTGACCTGTTCGAGGAAGGCGTCAGCTGTCCTGCCTGCTACGGCGAACGCACTGACGCGCAGCGTGCCGGATATCGCGAACGCCAGCGACAGGAAATGAAGGCTGCCGAGGCAGGGATCGCCCATGTCGGCGCCCGGCTGAAACCGAAAAAAGCGCCCAAGTGACTGCGCTGCCTGTCTTCTACAGCTTCCGCAGATGCCCGTACGCGATGCGGGCGCGGCTGGCGCTGACGGTCAGTGAAGCGCGCTGCGAAATCCGTGAGGTCAAACTGTTGGCCAAGCCGGAAGCCCTGCTCGAAGCCTCCGAAAAAGCGACCGTCCCCGTGCTGGTACTGCCCGATGGCGAAGTGATCGACGAGAGTATCGAAGTGATGCGCTGGGCCCTGGCGGGGAATGATCCGGAGGAGTGGTTGGAACGCGATGATCCCGCGCTGATCGCGGCCAACGATGGTCCGTTCAAACATCATCTCGACCGCTATAAATACCCAAATCGATACGAGAATTGTGATCCGGCGGAACACCGGGCAGCGGCGATGGAGCATTTGCAAGTGCTTGAGGACCGCTTGGCAGATCAGCCATACCTCTCGGGCGAGATGCGCGGCCTGACCGATCTGGCCATCATGCCCTTCGTGCGCCAGTTCGCGGCAACCGACCTGGAATGGTTTGCTGCCCAGCCCGTCCCGAAGCTGCAATCATGGCTCGCAGTGCTGCTGGGAACGGACCTATTCAGTTGCACGATGGACAAGCTGGTGCCTTGGGCACCAGGCGATGAACCTGTCTATTTTCCGGCAAATTAGTCCTGATCGTCGCGAATGCGCTGCAGGAACATATCCACCTGATTGCGTAATGTTGCGGCCTGGCCTTCCAGGTCAGTCGCAGAATTCAGCACCTGCGATGCGGCAGCTCCCGTCGCCAGCGAGCTTTCCTTCACATTGCCGATGCCGGAAGAAACTTCACCACTGCTACGCGCCGCCAAATCAATGCTGCGAGCCAGATCATGACCGGCAACCGATTGCTGATCGACCGCCGAGGCGATCGAGATCGCAGTGGTTTCTAGCAGTTCCACCTGCGTACTGATTGATCGGAGCGCGTTAACGGAATCGTTGGTTGAATTCTGCATGGCCCGGATCTGCTCGGCCACTTCCTCGGTCGCCCGGCTGGTTTGCGCCGCCAGTTCCTTGACCTCGGATGCCACTACCGCAAACCCTCGGCCTGCTTCGCCGCCGCGTGCGGCCTCTATCGAGGCGTTAAGCGCGAGAAGGTTGGTTCGCTTGGCAATGGACTGGATAAGTTCGACGACCTGTCCGACCTGCGAAGCAGAAGCAGCCAGGGTCGACATCTTGCCATCGGCCATGTCGGCGGATTCGGAAGCCTTGCGGGCCAATTCTGCAGAGGTTGCGGCCTGACGGCTGATCTCGCCGATCGACAGTGCAAATTCATCGCTGGCCGCCGCTGCGGCAGTAACGCCGGAAGACGCCTCCTGCATTGAATGGGCTGCGCGGCTGGCCTGGTCGGATGCGTTTTCGGCGGTCTTTTCCATCGCGCCGGCCGTGGTCTTGAGCTGGGTGGAGGCGGCTGCGACGCTGCTGACAATATCGCCAATCGTCAGTTCGAATTTGCTCGCCATCTTGGATAGCATTTGCGCCTGTCGCTTGCGGCGATCTTCGCGCTGCTCTGCTTCGTCAGCCGATTTTGCCAGTGCCAGTTTGGCGCGTTCGGCAGCATCCGCCTGCAACCTTTCCAGTTCAAACGCCACCAGTCGGAATTGTTCTAGGGTGAGCGCCATCTTGCCGATCTCGTCCGCGCGATCTCGGCCCGGGATCGTCAGGTCTTTCCTGCCCTTGGCCAGGGCGGACATCTGCTCGGTAATCTCGGCGATTACATCGCCAATGTCGCGCTGGAAGAACCGCATAACGAGCAACGAAGAGGCAATGCCGACAATGACGAGCACGATGAAGCCGATGATCTGCTGGGTTAGCAGCCGACTATGTTCGCTATTCAGCACTTTCACCCGGGATGCCAACTGGCTAGAGAGGGACTTGGAGGATTGCGCGAGAGCCTCGCCGGCAGAAGCCGCCGCTTTCGCATCGGACCGCGCGATGGCGGTCGCCATGGTTGTCAGGCCGGCGCCGATCTGGTCGAGTTCGTCAGTGACATCTTCCTGGCGCGTATTGATGAAATTGCGCATGGCCGCCAGATGCTGCTTTTCAGCGCTTATGGCAGCAATCGCAGCGACTGCATCGGATTGATCTTTCGAGACTAGATATTTGTCGGACAGCCGCCGAATTTCCACAATATCAGCCATGGTTTCAGCCGCGCCGAGTGTGAGTTCATATTGCTCGCTGACAGTCTGGGATTTGTTCCACAGCAGGGTGTAGCCAAGCAGGACCGCAGCAGCGATCAGCAGTGCAAAGGCCAGATTGCCGCCAAAGGTTGCCCGCAATTTACCGGCAATGGTTTGCTGCCCGAACCAGTGAGTCACGGGGTTCCGGATCGCCGCAGGCGAATCCGAATGGCCATAATCGGTATCGATTGGCGTAGCGTGGATCACGGAGCCGTGCGGTTCGCTGCTGGCGTCCGATCCGACGTCAGGCGTAATTTCGGTCATGGCGTTCATGCTGCCGTATTCTCCTGTTCGCTCAATTGTGCGGTGCAGTCATCATCCTGGGCAATATCGATGCCTGTCGCGGGCACTAGCAAATGCTGTTCGATCTCCTCGGCGGGCATTGCCTTGAAATAGAGCCAGCCCTGAATCTGGTCGCAACCCGCGGCCCGGACCAAATCGGCCTGCGCTTCCGTTTCCACCCCTTCTGCGGTGACATCCATATGAAGCGCCCGGGCCATGGAGATGCTGGAAAGCATCATTGCCCGCAAGCTTTCGTCAGCAGCGGAATTGGCAATGAGGGACCGGTCCAGTTTGAGTTTTTCAAACCGGAACTGGCGCAGGAAGCCGATTGAGGCATAGCCGGTGCCGAAATCATCCAGCACCACGTTGACCCCGAAGCCGCGAATGATATCGAGGCTGCGTTCCGCAACGATCGGATCGAGCACCAGGCAGGTTTCGGTAATTTCGAGGTCCAGCCGTTCGGCCGGAAAGCCTGTTTCCTCGATAATATGGCCAAGCTGGACCGGGAATTCGGGATTGCGCAACTGCGCCGCGGAGATGTTCACCGCCAGTTTGATGTTGCCCCAACCCAGCGCATCCCGGCAGCTTTGCCGCAGGACCCACAGGCCGATGGCATTGATCAGGCCGGATTCTTCGGCAATAGGTACAAAGACGCTCGGGCTCACGAATTTGCCATCTGGGCGTTCCCAGCGAAGCAGCGATTCTACGGCGACAACCCGCCGGGACACGGCATCGACCAAGGGCTGGTAATGGACCCGGAATTCATCGTTCATCAGCGCATCGCGCAGTTCATTGTCCATGTCGCGGATGGCTTCGAGATTGCGGTCGAAATCCGGACGGAACCAGGAACAGCGCATTTTTCCCCCGCGCTTTGATACATACATCGCCACATCCGCGCGGCGCAGCAATTCCGATGAGCTCGGGCGATCTGTCGGACTGGTCCGGGCCAGTCCGATGCTGGCGCCGATGCCGATGCGGCGCTCCTCTACAGCGATAGTTCGCGACAGCCGTTCCAGCAGGTTGCGGCAGATCCCCTCCAGGATCGTTCCGGCCAGCGGGCCGGCCATGCCAATGGCAAATTCGTCGCCGCCGAGGCGGTAAGCCTCTGCATGCTCGCCGCACACTTCGCGCAGCATGATGGCGATTTCCTTGATGACCTGATCGCCGACCTGGTGGCCGTAGAGATCATTGACGATCTTGAACCCGTCGAGATCGATCAAGGCAACCGCCAGTTCGTCATCTGCCTTGGTTTTTGTCTTGGCATGGTGGTGCAGGGCGCGCCGATTGGGCAATTCGCTGAGGCTGTCGGTCATCCCCAGCCGCTGAAGTTCGTCGACCGTCTTGATCCCGACATGGGCCAGAAATGCTGCGGCCAGAGAATAGGTCGCAATACCGCCAATTACCAAGGCGGATGCCGAGGCCTGCGGTACTTCATCGCTCAGGATCAGGAGCATGCAGGTCGTCACGAAAATCAGCGTCAGCACCAACATTGGTACAAACACCAGCAATCGTGGTTTCAGGCCCAGGCTGTTCAGGAAATTTGACATTTTGCCCCCGCAGATCGGTAAACGCCCGACCTCTTTGCAGGGGTCTAAGCCGATGTAACTAAAGAACCGTTAAGTCGGAATTTACCGTGTTGATTTGCGTACCATGGTGACGCTGGAAGCGTGATCGGAGACGGATGATTGCTCCGGACTGTTCCAACGGCTCGAAGCCGTGTCGGGGAAGGACTTGGAATACAGGCCTTGCATGCCTTGTGCCGGCTTGAACGTCCCGGTTCGTCCGACGGTGGTTTCACCCGCTCCCAACATCAGCAGTCCATCCTGAGCCATGTTTTGAGCAACTCGCTTGAAGGCCCGTTCGCGGGTCACTTCGTCGAAATACAGCATGACATTGCGGCACAGCACCAGGTCATGGCGCTGGATTTCGTCGGCAGGATCAAGAATGTTGGCGGTCCGAAAACGGATCATCCGCT
>JBFEKH010000022.1:0-26630 GCA_041552775.1 Allopontixanthobacter sp. | reverse complement strand
CTTTCCGACAAAGACAGCTCCATCGCGCAGCTGGCGGCCCGCGCCCGCGCGGACGAGGATTTGCTCGAGCAATTGCTGGAAATTTACGGATATTACGATGCCCAGGTGATTCGTTCAGTCGCTAGCGGTCGGCGTGAGCGGCGGCAGGACCAAACTCTGCAAAAGAACGGGGCACAGGATGAGGGCGAGAGCGCGCGCACGACCACCCCGGCAGTTCGGTTTGATATCATTCCAGGCGCGCGTTTCAGGTTTGGCGCAATTGATCTTGGCGATCTGGACCAAGCTCCCGATGCGCCGGCGTTGCGCGCGGAATTCGGGATCAATACCGGTGATCCGCTATCGAGCGATGTCATTGTCGCAGAACAGGCCGATCTGGACATCGCGCTCGGTGAATCGGGATATCCCTTTGCGCAGATTAATGAACCCGAACTGCTGATCGACCATGCCCGGACCGAAGGCGATCTGACTATGATCGTCATGCCGAAGGGCAAATATGTGTTTGGCAACGTCGTAAGCGACATACCGGATTTCCTGTCGAGCAAGCATCTGGAAACCATCGCCCGCTTCGATCCCGGTGACACCTATCAGCGCAGCCTCATACTGGATCTCAGGCGCGCAATTACCGCCACGGGACTGGTCTCGACCGTCTCGGTCACGCCGCGGGAAGTTACTCCGCCGACAGCGGATGCACCGGGAACTGTGGAAATGGATGTGGCACTGACCAAGGCGCCGATGCGGACAATCGCCGGGGCCATCGGCTACGGGACGGAAGAAGGCTTTCGGATTGCTGCCAGCTGGGAGCATCGTAATCTGTTCCCGCCCGAAGGTTCGCTGAAAGTTCGGGGCATACTCGGTACCCGGGAACAATTGGCCGGCGTGACATTCCGCAAGAACAATTTCGGCGGGCGCGACCGGGTGCTGACGCTGGATGCTTACGGCTCGACCGTCAATAATAACGCCTTCGATGCGAACACAGTCGCTTTGGTCGGTAATTACGAGCGGGTATCCAACCTGCTGTTCCAGAAACCATTCAGCTGGGGTTTTGGATTTGAGGTGCTTGCTTCGGGCGAACGCCCTGCCGCGGTGAACGGCGTGGTTGAACCGCGCCAGACATATTTCATCGGGGCGCTGCCGGTCCATGGACTGCTCGATACGACCGACGATTTGCTCGACCCGACGGAAGGTTTTCGGTTGGGCGGACGGCTTTCGCCGGAGATCTCGCGGACCCAGGGCACCGAAAGTTTCTATCTGCGTAGCCAGGTCGATGCGAGCTATTACAAGCAGGTTTCCGACAAACTTGTAGTTGCCACGCGGTTGCGTTTCGGCAGTATCCCGGGAGCCGCACTTGACGCTATCGCGCCTTCCCGGCGGTTCTATGCTGGTGGCGGCAGCTCGGTACGCGGCTACGGCTATCAGCAGATCGGCCCGCAAGATGCGCTGGGCGAGCCCAGTGGCGGGCGCTCGCTGGTCGAATTGTCGCTGGAAGCGCGCATCAAGACCGGCTTCATGGACGGAGCGGTATCTATTGTGCCCTTCGTGGATGCCGGATCGGTCGGTACCGGTCCGACCCCTGATTTCGACGAAATACGCCTCGGCGCAGGTCTCGGCGTAAGATACTACACCGGCTTTGGCCCTATCCGTGTCGACGTTGCGACCCCGATCAACCCGGGTCCGGGTGATAGCCCGATCGCCGTCTATGTATCCCTCGGCCAGGCTTTCTGATGGCTATGGACAAGAAGGAAACCACTGGCGGCAGCGTAACCAAGCCGAGCGTCAGGCGCCGGATCACCAAATGGGCAATCGGCGCGCTTGCTTTGCTTGCCGCCGTTCTGGTTGCCGCTCTCGCCATTATCAACAGCCCGATCGGCAAGCGCTTCATCGCGGACCAGATTGCCCAGGTCGCGCCCGCATCCGGTCTGCGGTTCGAAGTTGGCCGCATTGATGGCGACATTTTTGGTGAAGCAGTGCTGCACGATGTAGTCGTGTGCGACCCGAAGGGCAAATTCCTGACCATCCCAGTCGTTGAACTGGACTGGCGCCCGCTCAGCTGGATTACCAGCGGGCTGGACGTGCGCAACCTGACTGCGCGGCGCGGCACCTTGTTGCGGCTGCCAGAACTGCTGCCGGGTGATCCCGATGCACCGATCCTGCCGGATTTCGACATCAGGATTGACCGCTTCGTCATTGACGATCTGACCCTTGCCGCCGGGATAGCGGGAGAAAAGGCACAAAAAATCAATGTGATCGCGCAATCCGACATCCGCCAAGGTAGGGTGTTTGTTAAGGCCGAAGGCAGGCTTGGCAAACATGACCTGATCCATGCATTGATCGACGCGGAACCCGATGGCGACAAATTCGATATCGACATGGATTACCGCGCTCCGAAAGACGGCGTGCTGGCCGGATTGCTGGGTTCCGATGCCGCCTATCGCGGGGTCATTACCGGTGACGGGACCTGGAGTAACTGGACCGGAGCATTGCTGTTCAAGCGGGACGCTGAACGGGTCGCTGCATTCCAGATTACCAATCGGGCTGGCGAGTATGCCATTTCTGGGCAGGCCTACCCTAAACCATGGCTTAGCGGACTGCCCGCCAATGCGTTGGGCAATGCAGTTGGACTGATCGCGAAAGGTACGCTGGAGAACAGCGTCCTTGGCGGCAAGGCGTGGGTGTTCGGGCAGGCACTGGAATCCAGGATAGAGGGCGCAGTCGACTTGGCTGGCAACAGTTTCGACGCGCTGCAGGTCAATGCCCGGCTGACCGATCCGGCGCTGTTCGGACCTGACCTGCGCCTCGAAGGTACGGCGCTGACCGCAACGCTGGACGGCGCATTCCGCAACCTGGCGATCCCGCATGAATTGACCGTTGATCGCTTGGTTTCGGGTAATACAATTATCACCAATCTCGCCCAGCAGGGAACCGCCACATATGACGGGACACGGTGGGTCTTGCCCCTGTCGACCAAAGTTGCCCGGATTGCGACGGGTACTGCGCTGATTGATCCAAGGCTGGTAAACGGCAGCCTGGATGGGACGGTGGTTTACACCGGTAGCCGGCTATTGTCCGACGACCTCGCAATCAAATTCGCCGATCTGAATGCCCGGTTTGCCCTGAGAGGCGATATCGCGCAGGGCACCTACACGCTGGCGGGGCCGGTTAATGTGGCAAGCCTGCCGCTCGAGAATGTCGGCAATGTCAGCGGCAGTGCGAAAATCCTGTTCTCGCTGAAGAGCTCCGCGCCGTGGAGCCTCTCGGCCGATTTCGACGGGCGAATCCCGAATGTGTCGAATGCCACGCTGGCCAATGTGGCTGGCAAGGCGATCGCGTTTCGCGGCGGCGTAACTCTGGGCGGGGCCGCTGCAGGCGGTTTGTCGCCGATTTCATTCCGCAACGTCGTCGTCGGGGCGAGTAAATTGTCACTGCGGCTCAACGGCCGGGTCGCTGATGGCACGACCACGCTTGCCGGGTCTGGCAGCCACACCCAATATGGCGACTTCACCGTCGAAGCCGCGATCCGCGATTCCGGCCCCGAGGCTGTGCTTGTGTTCGCCAGCCCATTGCCGGCGGCAGGGCTGAACGATGTGCGCGTGGCGATTGCGCCGACCAAGGAAGGTTTTGCAATCGACACCGAAGGCGGCTCCCTGCTGGGGCCCTTCGCCGGACAATTGGGACTGTACGCACCGGAAGGCGGCCCGACCCGCGTTGCGGTTGAGAAGCTGACAGTGTGGAAAACATCCGTGACGGGCGATATCACTTTATCGGATGCCGGTGCTTCCGGGGCACTGGCACTGTCCGGCGGCGGGCTGGACGGCACGATTGGCCTGGTCCCGCGCGGCGGAGGCCAGGCATTTGATGTAGATATCCGTGCACGCCGCGCCAGCTTTGGCGGGGCCACCCCTATCTCCATTGCGCGGGCAGACATCGAGGCGACCGGCCTGTTCATCTCCAGCGATTCCGCGCGGGGAACCCAAAGCACCATCACCGGCAATGTCTTCGCAGAAGGCATCAGTTACGGAAATCTGTTCCTTGGCAGGGTCGCCGCAAGGGCTGATCTAACCAATGGGGCAGGGCCAATTACCGCGTCGCTGACCGGTCGCAGAGGCGGTCAGTTCAATCTGCAGATGAACGCGAACGTCACCAGCAATCGGATTGACGTAGTTGCTCGCGGAGAGTTTGCCGGTCGCCGCATCCGCATGCCTCGCCGGGCGGTCCTGACCAAGCTGGACGACGGCGGCTGGAACCTGGCCGAATCACAAATTTCCTTCGGCCGCGGGTTTGCCCAAGTCGAGGGTCGCTTCGGTGGCCGCGGGCCGACGCAGCTGGAGGTCAAGCTCGCCAATATGCCGCTATCGCTGGCGGATATCGCGATTGCAGATTTCGGGTTGGGCGGCACCATTTCCGGGGTGGTAGATTACCGCAGCGAGAGGGGCAAATTGCCGGTTGGCAGTGCGCGGGTACAGGTCAGCAAACTCAGTAGATCAGGTCTCGTGCTGACTTCCCGCCCGATCGACCTGCTGCTGGTTACCCGTTTGACCGGCCGGGAACTCGAAACACGTGCGGTGATCGACGAAGGCGGGGAGCGCCGTGGACGATTGCAGGCGCGGATCACCGGCATGCCCGAATCGGGCGATCTGATGACGCGGCTGGAGTCGGGAAATCTGTTTGCCCAATTGCGCTTTGGCGGACCTGCCGATGCGCTGTGGCGGCTCGCGGGAGTGGAAGCTTTCGATCTCACTGGCCCGATTGCCGTGGCAGCCGATGTCACCGGATCACTCGCCAACCCGCGCGTCCGCGGTTCTGTGGCGAGCGACGATTTACGGATGCAGAGCGCGCTTTCCGGGACCGACATTCGCAACATCACTGCACGCGGCACCTTTGTCGGATCGTTGCTGCAATTGCGCCGGTTCAGCGGCACAGCGTCCAATGGCGGCAGTGTCAGCGGTAGCGGAACCGTGGACCTGAGCGATGTCACGACCTCCGGCCCCAAGATCGACATCAGGATTGCGACGCGTAATGCCCAGTTGCTTGATGCCGCCGGTCTGAATGCAACCGTGACGGGGCCGCTCCGGATCATTTCCAGCGGCAATGGCGGGACAATCGCCGGGCGACTGGAAGTCGACCGGGCGAGCTGGACACTGGGTTCTGCTGCCGAATTGGAGAAATTGCCGCAGATCAAGACCAGACAGATCAACACCGCCGCCGACATTGCTCCGGCGCGTGTCCGGACCAAGCCATGGCGTTACCTGATTGATGCCCGCGCGCGGAGCCGGGTCGATGTAGATGGCATGGGGCTGGACAGCGAATGGTCTGCCAACATCATTCTGCGCGGCACCACCAGTGATCCTCGCATAGGCGGCGAAGCGAATGTGGTGCGCGGCAGCTATAGCTTCGCCGGAACACGGTTTGAACTGACCAAAGGCGAAATCAAGTTCGATGCCAGTGTGCCAATCGATCCCCGCCTAGATATCGAGGCGGAAACCAAGGCGAACGGGATCGATGTAAGCGTCAGTGTGCGCGGCAACGCCCTGAATCCGGAGATTACTTTCAGTTCGGTACCGGCATTGCCCGAAGAGGAAATTCTTGCCCGTCTGCTGTTCGGCGGATCGATCACCGAATTGTCAGCGACCGACGCCCTGCAATTGGGCGCGGCCTTGGCGAGCCTGCGCGGCGGCGGCGGAATGGATCCGATCAATCAACTGCGCACGGCAATCGGGCTCGACCGGTTGAGGATTGTCAGCGCGGACCCGGCCCTGGGCAGAGGCACTGCAGTGGCCGTCGGCAAGAATATCGGGCGGCGGTTCTATATCGAGATCATCACCGATGGCGGCGGCTACAGCGCGACCGAAGCGGAATTCCGGATCACCAGCTGGCTATCGCTGTTGGCCAGTATTTCGACTGTTGGCCGCGAGAGCGTCTCGGTCGAAATCAGTAAGGATTACTGACCAGTTGGTGGCTCACTCACCGGAATAGAGCCTGGCCTCGGCCACGCGCCTGCGTACCAGCCCATTCATCACCCGGCCGCCGGCGCGGTTCCACCGGGAAAACTCTATTAGCGCACCGGAATAATCGCTCGCGCGGTGCAGGCGTGTCAGCGTCGCCCGCCTGATCGCTCCGGTGTTATAGTGAAAACAGACCATCGCATCGAATTTCGCCTGTATGGTGGGTACGCCCGCTAGTGCGTCGCGGACATCACCGGCATAGCGGCGCAGGTCGGAGGCAAGCCGGTCATCGCATTGCTGCCGCGTCCAGACGCTATCGGGCGTCACCCCACGGCCCGTCGCGCCCCAGCCGATGGTTCACGGCGCGCCGCCGGTGCCGGGGTCGGGATAGGCTTCCACGAGTCCGTCGGGACGTTTGCGTGCGCATCCTTCGAATTCCTTGATCAGGGGAATGCCCGCCGGGGAGATCGCAACCGGCTGGAACATCGCCGCATCCAGCGCCGATGATCCGCCGGCGAGATCGATCGCGCGGTCAAGCCTGATAACGTCGGCCTGGACCAGACGCCGCCCGAGCATCCTGCGAACAGTATCGAAAATCACTTTGCGGTCCATCTGGGCGCCCCTTTCAATTGCAGGAAAGCCGTTAGCAATAGGCATGGCAGGTGATTGTAGGAAAATGATTTTTTCGGAACGAGTCTCGTGCTTGTAAAGAGCTCTTTACAAGCAGGATCGGGATATTGGATGCTCAACAGGGTCAAGGACTTTGGCGAGGGCAGCGGCTGGAGCCAGGGTGAACTGGCGCGGCGACTGGGTGTCTCGCGCCAGACCATCAATGCGGCTGAAACGGACAATTACGATCCCAGCCTGCCACTCGCGCCACGTATGGCGAAGATGTTCGTCGTCAATGTGCCGGACCAGTTTATCGATGATTGGGAACCTAAAGGGGGAGACGCATGAACGAAAGCGACGCACCGACGCGCCACAATCCAGCCAAAAAGGCGATCATTTCCGCAGCGTTGGGGGTATGTGCGGATTTCTGGCAGTTGCCGCGCTGATGCCCAATGCCAGAGCGCGGATCCTAAATGTGGAGGACAGTGAGGAGCTGATCGAACAGCGGCCGGACTGCGAGGTATCCTGAATTCACGTTGACCCCGGGCGGATTGACCCGGCGGCGTAGTCAGATGGCCAAAACCGCTATGATTTCATCGATTTCAAGCGTATTATTGCCCTTGAAAAACCGAGTCGCAAGCCGTCCCAAAGTGTCCATCCGGCAAAGGGGTTAGTATGCTTCGTCATTCTGGTTTTCGTTTCAAAAATTCCTGCCCGGCGCCGCGTGCGCGGCTCGCAATGGCCATTTCCGGCATCGGTATCGTGGGGCTGGGCATCGCGGCCTACGCCGCCCAGCCACAAAATCCCCCAATTGCACGCTATACAATGGACGCTGGCACGATGTCCGGGCTTGCTGCCATGGGCGGCGGGATGAAAGCCGCGATGGCGATGTTATCGGGCAAGGGAGTTGCCGCAGCACATGAGCTGATTCTGCGGCTTGGTTCCACGCGCTCTGCCACCGGAACGCCCAAGGCCGACCATTTCATGCCCTCCGGCGCGGGGCTGGGTAAATCGGTACCGCTGATTTCACCGGTACCGTCGCAGCCAGGGCCGGCATCGCCGCAGGGTCAATTGCCCAAAGCCAAGTTGTATATCTACTGGGGCTGCGGCGAACATGCGCCCAAGGGGCAGCCGCTGGTGATCGACTTTAGCAAGCTGGCCAAGGGACAGGTGCCACCCGGCCTGTATGCGCAGGGTCCGAACCTGCCCGAAGACTGGCAGGTTCATGCATCAAACAGCACGACCTATGGCGATTGGCCCAATGGCAAGGATGCCAAACCGATTCCCGCCAATGCCTCGCTTTTGGGCGAGCACCAGGTTGCCGGGACCTATTCCCCACAGATCAATTTCTCGCTCGACCGGGATTATATGCCGCCGCTGAAGACCCAGTCGACCCAGATGGCGAGCGGGGCCTACGGTCTGAACTGGAATGCCATTCCGGAAGCAACCGGATATTACGCGTGGGTGATGTCGGCCAAGGGCGAGCAGCCGGGGGATACCGCCGAAATGGTGTGGTGGGCATCCTCTGCCACCCAGCAATTCGGGGGGCCGATGTGGGACTGGTTATCGCCCGCTGCGGTGACGAGGCTGATCGAAAGCAAGACCGTGATGCCGCCCAGCCAGACCAGTTGCACCGTCCCGGCAGAAGTCAGGCAATCTGGCGGCGAGGTGATGATCGGCAATCTCTATGCATACGGTCCGCAAAACGATTTTTCCTATCCCCCGCGCCCCGCGGACGTGAAAGTGGCATGGAAACCGGACTGGATCGCCCGGGTTCGCTTCCGCTCAAACGCGACTTTCCTGCTCGGCATGCCCGATATGGGAGGGATGGGGATGGCAGGGCAGGAAGGCGCCGACCAGGACGCGCAAGCAGCGCCGCAGCCGAGTTCAAAGCCAAAGTGCAAAGGCCTTAAGGGCATCGCCATGCGCGCAGCGGGATTGTGCGAGTAGGATGTCACTTTGCCGAGCGTGGCGGCGGCAATCTAAAAACCGGATAACGGCCCGATTTCCGCCATTCCATCCGCTGGTCCATGAAGAAACTGTACACTTCAAGGTTTTGGGTCAGAATGTTGCAGTAGCTGAGGCTCATCAAGTTCAGGCTCTCCAACTGACCACTGCCCAGAGATACCTGTGGCACTGCCGACACGACCGGTCCGCAGTTCGGTGCGCCGACAGTGCCAAGGCCTGCCGACAGTTATTTGCGGCGGACTGGTTTCTTCTGATTAAACGCAAGGATCTTGTGGCTGTCCGTTGATGCTGCAATGCGTGCCCTTTCGGAACGGTCCAGATCTTCGGACAAATCCAGATATTCCAGATAGTCACGGGCGACGATAATATTCGCCATATATTGCTGATCTTCGGAAATACCGCTTGGCAGCGGATACATCGTTCGGATTTGCGAAACCGCGCGCGCCGCGAGACGGTTTACATCCTGATCATTATCCTTCCGGTAAAATGAAATGTTGATTGGTTTCCCGTCGGGCCCGGACTGGAAAAGAACTTGGGCCACGCCGGTTCCCCTGACACGCATATGTGTCAGGCTTGAATGATTTAATACTCGATCAAGGTTTTGACCAACATCTTCGACGAATTGGTCAACAGAACGCCCGCCGACCACGACATTTTCGTAGTTGGGGCCCTGATTTTGCGCTTGGATACCAACAGGAAATAAAGTGAATGATGCCACTAGGGCACTTATGATCATGTTTTTCATCGGATCATCCTTTTGTACATGGGATGATCGGCCAGTTGGGGGCCCGCATTTTTACGACCTATTATCTCTTGCGACCCTGTATTGTCACGGGTGTCTAATGGTCGATCGTTAAAGCGAATTAGGAATCTGCGGAATTCCGAATCGCAGCGTCGAAAAATAGACCTTCCAATAAAAATTTTACACCTTTTTTTGTGAATATTTGATGTTGACCTTAAAGCGTGCAACGCGTGTTTTTCTGTGAAACACAATCGTGATGGACGTTAAGAAATGCGCGGCGTCTCCCCCTCGTGCAAGCTTACATAGCCAAGTTTGTAGCGACATCGGACATGTCTTCTAAAGCATAATCAGTCGGTTCAATTCGATACTTCGAATGGCAACATCACGCCCACATGCAGACGTTACCCAGCCGCCTGCTACCTACGAAAAGGGCGCCCGGATTGCTCCGGGCGCCCTCTCTCGGTGATAGGATACAGGGCTGGAATCAGGCGCTGTAATACATATCGTATTCGACCGGGCTTGGAGTCGTTTCCCATCGCATCACTTCCGCCCATTTCAGTTCGGCATAGGCATCGATCTGGTCCCTGGAGAACACATCGCCCTTGAGCAGGAATTCGTGGTCTGCCTCAAGCGCTTCGAGTGCTTCCCGCAGCGAACCGCATACGGTTGGCACTTCTGCCAGTTCCGCCGGCGGCAGGTCGTACAGGTTCTTGTCCATGGCTTCGCCCGGGTGGATCTTGTTCACGATCCCGTCAATGCCGGCCATCAGCAATGCAGCCGAGGACAGGTAAGGGTTGGCGAGCGGATCGGGGAAGCGGAATTCAACGCGCTTGGCCTTGTCGCCCGCACCGTATGGAATACGGCAAGAAGCGGAGCGGTTGCGCGCTGAATAGGCCAGCAGAACCGGCGCTTCGAAGCCCGGGACCAGCCGCTTATAGCTGTTGGTGGTCGGGTTGGTGAAGGCATTCAGCGCCTTAGCATGTTTGATCACGCCGCCGATGTAATACAGGCAGGTGTCGGACAAGCCGGCATAGCCATTCCCGGCGAAGGTGTTTTTGCCATCTTTCCAGATCGACATGTGGGTGTGCATGCCGGAACCGTTATCCGCCTTGATCGGCTTGGGCATGAAAGTTGCGGTCTTGCCGTAAGCATGGGCAACCTGCTGAACTACATATTTGTAGATCTGCATGTTGTCGGCGGTTTCCAGCAGGGTCGCGAAGGTCACACCCAATTCGTGCTGGGCAGAGGCCACTTCGTGGTGATGCTTGTCGCACGGCAGGCCCATTTCGAGCATGGTCGAAACCATTTCAGCACGGATATCAACCGCACTGTCGACCGGCGCGACGGGGAAATAGCCGCCCTTGGCACGCGGGCGGTGGCCCATGTTGCCGCTTTCATATTCCTTGCCCGTATTGGTCGGCAATTCGATGTCGTCGATGGCAAAGCCGGAAGCGGCATAGCCATCTTCGAAGCGGACATCGTCGAACATGAAGAATTCAGCTTCCGCACCGACATAGATGGTGTCGCCCAGGCCTGATGTCTTGACGTAAGCTTCGGCGCGGATGGCAGTGGAGCGCGGATCGCGTCCATAGAGTTCACCAGTCGATGGTTCCACGATGTCGCAGAACAGGATCATCATCGGCGTGGCACTGAACGGATCGATATACACGCGATCAAGATCGGGCCGCAGGATCATGTCGGATTCGTTGATTACTTTCCAGCCTTCGATCGACGAACCATCGAACATCAAGCCATCATCCAGCTCGTCTTCGCCAAGCACGCTGGCGACCATGGTGAGGTGCTGCCATTTGCCCTTGGGATCAGTGAAGCGGAGATCTACCCACTCGATTTCTTCGTCCTTGATTTGTTTCAGGACTTCTTTCGCAGTCGCCATTTGTATTCCCTCTTGAAGGTCTAGGGCTGGATGGATTACCGGCTTCGGCCCGCCCCTTAGGGCCGCGCGGTTTGACTAATTAGCCAGGCTGTTGGTCCGGTCGAACTGGCGTGCTTCGCCAGATCGATTGGACCCTAAATTGCATCGTTGTCTTTCTCACCGGTCCGGATGCGCAGGGCGCTTTCGATCTTGGATACGAAAATCTTGCCGTCACCGATGCGTCCGGTTTGCGCCGCTGCAGCAATCGCTTCGACCACCCGGTCCGATATATCGTCGGAGACGATGACTTCCAGTTTCACCTTGGGCAGGAAGTCGACCACATATTCAGCGCCGCGGTACAGTTCGGTGTGACCTTTCTGGCGGCCGAACCCCTTGGCTTCGGTAACTGTGATGCCGGACACGCCGATTTCATGCAGCGCCTCTTTGACCTCGTCGAGTTTGAATGGCTTGATGATCGCTTCTATTTTTTTCACAAAAAGTGGTTCCTAAGCATCAAGCCGGTTCAGACTCCGAGAATTCGGGAGGCAGGCCGGCATCCGAAAATTTCGCCTCGCGCGTGTTAATCCAAGAATCGTGCCAAGGCGCAGTCCTGCAGGGGTAACCCATTCTGCGCCGCAGCCAAAGCACGGAATCCCGCAGGTTCGCTGGCGTTAGCGTAGCTGTCACTGCGCGGATAGGTCGTCCTGAAGCCGAAGGGTGCCCAAAATACGGGCGGGAGATGCCTATTTTTCAGGCAGTCATCCACCGCGGCGAATTACGCGGCCGGCGCATCCAGTGACAGGCCGGTTTCTTCGGGCAGTCCGGCCATCAGGTTCAGAGATTGGACCGCAGCACCACTTGCTCCTTTGCCCAGATTGTCGAGCCGGGCGATGAGCCGTGCTTGGCTTCCGTCTTCACTGCCGAAAACTGACAAGTCCAGACCGTCCCACGGCGCGGCATTCTTGCACAGCAGCAGTTCTGATGGGGCTGCATCTACGAGAAGGACCCGGACAATTGGCGATCCGGCGTAAAACCCGCTCAAAGCGGCGTGGATCTGGGCGACCGAACCTGCTCCGGCCATTGCGCCAAGCGCCAGCGGAACATCTACTGCCATGCCGCGGTGCGCATCGACCACGGCGGGCGAAAACAGCGGCGCATGGGTGAGGGCGGCGTAGTGCTGCATTTCTGCCAGATGCTTGTGGCCGAGGCCGAGCCCATACCCGCGCCATGCGATCGTGCGGTCCGCCTCGAACCGGTCGATCAAGGCATTGCCGCCGCCGGAATAACCGGACACCGCATTCACACTGAAAGCCCAGTTGGACGGCAGCAGACCTTCGCGGACTAGCGGCGCAATCAGGGCCAGGAATCCCGTCGGATAGCAGCCGGGATTTGAAATTCTCGTGGCCTCAGCCACTGCTTCGCGCCCGATCAGTTCCGGAAATCCATAGGTCCAGCCATCGGCGACGCGGTGCGCGGTGGATGCGTCGATCACCCGGGTGCGGGGATTGTCGATCAGGCCAACTGCTTCGCGCGCTGCATCGTCGGGCAGGCACAGGATCGCAACGTCGCAATCATTGATCGCCTCTCGCCGGGCGCTTGCATCCTTGCGGAGGTTGTCGGGCAGGGCCAACAGCGAAAACTCTGGCCGGTTGGCCAGTCGATCACGAATTTCAAGGCCGGTTGTCCCGGCGGCACCGTCGATGAATACGCTGGTTGTCATTGGTCCGATGGGGCGAGCTGGCTGGTGGGGATATAGCCGGTCGGGCCTTCCGGACCGACACATCCCCAAGTCCACGCACCGGCATGATCGAGAACCTCGAACGAGCTGCCGGCTGGGAGCATAGCGACGGTTTTTGCATCGGTTGTGGCGGTGAGTTTCAATTCGGCATCCACCGCGCCGATATTGTAGATCTGCGGCACGACATAGTGCGCCACCAGATATCTGTTGGCGAGCGCGATATGGGCCAGATCGCCCCTGATCGGCAATGTTCCGGGAAGCGGGCGCGTAACCGGGCCGTCTAGGGCAAGCAGGCCCTCCGGCAATTCATAGGCGCCAAGCTTGTTCACCGGTTCAATCTGCCCCGCCATTCAATTGCTGTTTCTGCCCCAAGGAAGGGGATGGGGGCGCTTAGACCGTTGCGCGCCCGCGGGCAAGCTTGCGCCAAATTCATGCAGATTTGGCGCCATTCCTGCCAAAACGATCCTGCAGCATGCGGAATGAAGCGCGTAGTCCGTAGGCCGCACCGCCCTTGGGGCGGCCCGGCTTGGGGAAGGGGCGCCATGCGAAGGTATCGAAGTGCGCCCAATCGATCGGCGTTCCGTCTTCGTGATTGCCCACGAATTTATCGAGGAACAGCCCAGCCACGCTGGCCCCGGCATACGAATTGCCATGTGCATTGTTGATGTCCGCAATATCCGATTTGAGCCATTCGGCATACGCCTCGGGCAAGGGCATGCGCCAAGGCGGATCATCACATTTCGCGCCTGCATCCAGCAATGCCTGCGCGGTTTCATCGCGGCGGGTCATGAGGGCGGGATAGTCCGGACCCAGCGCAACGCGGGCAGCACCGGTCAGGGTGGCGAAATCGATGATCAGTTCCGGATATTCCTCGCTCGCCTTGGTCAGTGCATCGCCCAATACCAGCCGGCCCTCGGCATCGGTATTGCCGATTTCCACGGATATGCCCTTGCGGCTCTTCAGCACATCGCCCGGGCGAAATGCATTTCCCGCAATCGCATTTTCAACGGCGGGGACTAGCAAATGCAGGCGAACCGGAAGACCTGCGCCCATGACAAGATCCGCCAGCGCCAACGCATGCGCCGCGCCGCCCATATCTTTCTTCATCAGCAGCATGCCGGCGGAAGATTTGACATCCAGCCCGCCGGAATCGAAACATACCCCCTTGCCGACGATTGCCAGGCGCGGTGCCTTGGCATCACCCCAGACCAGTTCGATCAGCCGCGGCGCATGACTGCGCGCCGCAGCGCGTCCGACAGCATGGATCATGGGATGTTCGCGCTCCAGCGCGTCACCCTTGGTGACGGTCAGTTCCGCGCCGTATTTTTTCGCCATTCGCGCAGCAACATCTTCTAGCGCCGCCGGTCCCATGTCCTCTGCCGGAGTATTGACCAGATCGCACACCAGATTGACGGCCCTGGCTTCGGCAAGGGCGGGATCGATGGCATTGAATTGTTTCGACAGCAGGATGCGCGGGCCGACACCCTCGACCTCTGATTTGTAGCGGGTGAAGATGTATTGTCCTGTCTGCCAACCGAAAATCGCCGGCCCCGGGTTGTTTCCCGCCAACCGGTAGGTGCCGGGCGGCAACTCCTCCACCAGTTTGCCTAGGCACCAGCTGGATAGATCCTCTGGATTGGCGACACCGCCCACCGCAAACCAATCGTCCCCGTCCGGAACAATCCCGACCTGATAGCCGCTACCGTCGAATTTCTGTGCTGCCAGAGCCGCCCGCTGGCCGCCCGACAATGTCCTAGCCCAACCTTCGAAGCCGTCTTTGTTTACAAGGTGGATAGGGACTGCATCCTGTTCGCGGTCGGCCTGAATCAAATCTGGTGTGTTGCTCATGCCTGACCCTTTACACGGCTCTGGCCAGATTTCACGCGGAGAAATCCACAAACTCTCGCAATTCTTAGCCGACGTCGCTACATGGGTGGGATGACCGAATATCAAGTGATCGACAGTGCCGACACCGTCCTGCGTGACGGAACCATCAAGCTCCACGGACCCGAAGCGTTCGAAGGGATGCGCCACGCCGGACGGCTGGCAGCGGATATCCTCGACGCGATGGCGCCACTTGTGGTGCCAGGGGTGACGACGGCGGAACTCGATGATGTGGTGCGAGAAATGACGCTGGCGGGCGGCGCGGTTCCGGCCACGCTGGGCTACCGCGGCTACACCCACAGCTGCTGCATTTCGATCAACCATGTAATCTGCCACGGCATTCCGTCGGAAAAAGCGCTGAAGGACGGCGATATCGTCAATATCGACGTGACCCCGCTGCTCGACGGTTGGCACGGCGATACCAGCCGGATGTATCTGGTTGGCGACGTTCCGCTTAAGGCGCGCAAGCTGGTCGATATAACGCATGAATGCCTGATGCTCGGGATTGAACAGGTAAAGCCGGGTGCGCGGCTGGGCGATATCGGCGCCGTGATTGAGGCCCATGCCCGCGAGCACCGCTATACCACCGTCCGCGAATTTTGCGGACACGGCCTTGGCCGGTTGTTCCATGATGCGCCCGAGGTGATCCATGCTGCCAAGGCTGGGACCGGACCGGAACTGAGACCGGGGATGTTCTTCACCATCGAGCCGATGATAAACGCGGGTAAGCCGTGGGCCAAGGTGCTGAATGACGGCTGGACCGCGGTCAGCCGCGACAAGTCGCTATCCGCGCAGTTCGAACATTCGCTCGGCGTGACCGAAACCGGAGTGGAGATTTTCACGAAGAGCCGCACGGGCCTCGACAAGCCGCCGTATTCCTGAGCGATCTACCCTTCGCGCGCGGCCCTTATTGCCGCGCCGCCAGCGAAGGGTGCCATGGCGACCAAAACGAGACTGATCGCCGCCGCCAGCGCAATCCCCGCGCCATCGAGCCGTGCAAGGCTACCTGCGCCAAAGATTAGGATCGGCACTGCCAGCGGGATCAACAGCAGGCCGGATAGCGCCGCGCCGCCGCGAAGCCCGGCCGTCAGCGCCGCGATCATCACCCCGATTGCCGCGAGGCCCGGTGTGCCCGCGAGGAGGCCGAGCAGCACTTTGCGCAAGGTTTCACCTTCCAGTGACAGCAGCGCCGCAGCGGGAATGGCGGCGAGCAGCAATAGCGGCGCGAAGCTGAGCCAATGGGCCACCATTCGCACCACCAGCGCCATTTCCTCGGAAATCCCGCGCAAGGCCAATTGATCGAACACGCCCTGTTCCAGATCGGGCGCGACCAGCCGGTCCAGCGGCAGGATCGCGGCGAGCAACGCCGCAACCCAGATCACGCCGCCGCCGGTCCTTGCCAGCAATTGCGAATCCGGCCCGACTGCGAAGGGATACAGCATCGCCACCGCCAGAAAAAACAGCAGCGGCAGGACAGATCCGCCGCGCTTTCCGCCCGGCATCAGCAGCGCCAGATCACGCTTCAACAACCGGGCGATCATGCGATGAACCCGGCCAATTCGATTGTTTTTGGGGAGGGCAAGACCATCGGCTGGTGGGACGCAACTACCGCTATTCCCCCGTCCAATATGTGTTCTGAAACCAGACCCTCGACCAGTTTGACCCCTTCGACGTCGAGGCCGTTCAATGGTTCGTCGAGCAGCCAGATCGGGGCTTGCTGGCTTTGCATCCTGGCAAGCGCGGCACGTTTGCGTTGCCCCGTGGACAGATAGCGTACTGGTACATCGAGCAGATGCGACAGGCCCGCACGGTCCGCACAACTTTCCCGGGCAAGGTAGCCAACACCGTCGAGATCGGCCCAGAAGGCAAGGGCGGTGCCCAGCGGAATTTGCGGATCGAGTGCAGGCTTTTCATCCAGCAGCGCCATGGCACCGCCGCGTGTTACTTTGCCGCCGAACGGTCGCAGCAAACCTGCCAGAATACGCAGCAGGCTGGTTTTGCCAATCCCGTTCGGTCCCGCGATATGCAGCGCCTCGCCGGCCTGCAGCGACAGTTCCAGCCCGCGAAACAGCAGCCGGTCGCCGCGGCGGCAGGCGAGATCACTCGCGGTAAGATGACAGGCTTGCATGCTCCGTCCCGATAGGAGAAAGCTTCGCGCTGAACAAGCACACCAGATTAACCGGGAACAAATCCATGGCAATTGCCCAGCTAACCGAAGACGAACGCACCGCCGCAATGGCCGACTTGCCGCAATGGTCGCTCGCCCGTGATGGCCTGGCGATGGAGCGGAAATTCCAACTTGCGAATTTTGTCGAAGCGTTCGGTTTCATGACCCGCGTGGCGATCCTGGCGGAAAAGGCGGACCACCATCCCGAATGGTTCAACGTCTACAACAAGGTCGAAATTACCCTGACCACCCATGATGCGGGCGGATTGTCAAAGCGCGACGTGGCGCTGGCCAAGCAGATCGACGCCTTAGCCTAACCCTGGGCCTAAACCTCTTTTTTGCCCACCAGCGGCCTGCGCGAAATCTTCATCCGGTTGCGTAGCCGCTTCGGCATCCAGCGCGATCCGAAAGCAAGCTCCTTGGCCGTTTTGCCGACGGTGGTGTGCAGTTTTTCGCCGTGCACCGCGTCCCATGCTGCCTGCGCCACTTCCAGCACCGGAGTGATTTCCAGCCCGGCATCCTTGACGATCGTTTCGATCGCTTCGTTCGTCGCCGCATTCGGGGCATGTTTCAGCAGCGGTGTGTCGATGAAACTGGGCATCAGGGAGCGGACCTTGATACCGTTTTCCGCCCATTCGCCGTCGAGCGCTTCGGTAATTGCGCGCACGCCAAATTTCGTCGCGGAATAGACCGAACTGCCTGCCGTCCCGTAAATTCCCGCTGCACTGGAGGTGTTGAGCAGGCAGCTGCCCGGGGCGGTTTTCTGCAGGTACGGATAGACCGCCTGCGCGCCAAACAGCACGCCTTTCAGATTGATGTCGAGGCACCGCTCGATTTCGCCGACGGTATTCTCCGCCAGCACGCCGCCTAGCGGTATCCCGGCATTGTTGAACATCACATCGATCCTGCCGCCCGACGCCATCGCAAATGCGCCCAGCGCATCGTTCCACGCATCACGGTCGCGAACGTCGAATTTGTGCGAATAGCAGAAACCGTTTGCGATCAGTCGCTCGGTTTCCTTCATGCCTGCGGCATCTACATCGCCCAGGCCCACGAACCACCCGCGCTCGGCAAAATACAATGCAACCGCGCGTCCGATTCCGGAACCGCCGCCAGTGATGAAAATCGCTTTTTTCTGGCTCATGCCAATATTTTTCCTAGCTAGGGTTTCAGCAGAAATAACTATCGCGCAGAGCCGTAGCCCCGCGCGATAGCGTTGTCAGTAGTGGTGAGGCTAGCCGCCGAGCGCATCCTTCAGGCCCTGCACGAAGTCAGCGCCTTCAACGATTTTGGCAGTCGAATCCTTCACTGTATCGCCGATCGGTTCAGCCCGCCCGCCAAGACAAGTCGCGAGGAAATTCTCCGCAACCGCGTTGAAGGCTATGTTGTTGGCCGGTTTGGCAAAGCCGTGACCTTCATCAGGATAAAGGACATAGGTCACCGGGATGCCCTTGGCTTTCATCGCTTCCACGATCTGGTCGCTTTCCGCCTGATTGACGCGGGGATCGTTGGCACCCTGGCCGATGAGCAGCGGCCTAGTGATCTTGTCGGCGCTGTACAGCGGGCTGCGTTCCTTCAGCATCGCCAGGCCTTCGGGCGTATTGGGGTTGCCCATCCGTTCATGGAATTGCGCGATCAGCGGTTCCCAATAGGGCGGGATGGTCTTGAGCAGGGTTTCCAGGTTGGAAGGTCCGACGATGTCCACCCCGCAGGCGAATTCGTCGGGCGTGAAGGTCAGCCCCGCCAGCGTGGCATAGCCGCCATAGGACCCGCCCATGATCGCGACCTTGTCCTTCGGCGTAATCCCCTGTTCGACCGCCCAATTTGTCGCATCAATCAGATCGTCATGCATCTTCTTGCCCCATTCCAGATCGCCGGCGGAGATGAAATCCTTGCCGAAACCGGTCGAGCCGCGGAAGTTAACGCTCATCACGGCATAGCCGCGGTTGGCGAGCCATTGGTGGTAGGAATTATAACCATAGCCATCGCGCGCCCACGGTCCGCCATGCACCAGCAGGACCATCGGCACGGGGGCATCGGGCACGCCGTCCGCATTGCTGTCGCTGCCAGGCGGCAGGGTCAGGTAACTGGGCAGGGTAAGCCCGTCGCGGGCCTTCAGTTCCAGTGCCTGCATCGGTTGTAGCGGTGCACCGACCAGTTCCGGGCGGGTGGTATAGAATTCGTTGAGCGTGCCAGAAGTCCGGTCATACAGATAGGTTTTGCTGGGGGCGGTCAGCGGATCATTCCACACGATCCACTTGTCATCTGCCTTTGTGCGCGATTGCACGCCGAAGTCGCCGTCGAGCTTGCTGTCAAGGAATGCCAGGCTGGCTTTCACTTCGGGATCGATCGCGGTCCATTCGGTCTTGAGATAGGTGAAGCTGTAAGCTTCCAGTTCGCCCGTCTTGGGATCGGACATGGCGCCGCCGATATCGGCCTGGTCATTTTCCGCAATAAGCCGCTTTTCACCTGTGGCCGTGTCCTGGGCAATCAATGCGGCAGTGTTCCTGCCGCGGCTGTCGATCCAGTACAGGGTCTTTCCGTCGTTCGTGAAACCGGCTGGCTGGGTGGTCAGCGAATCTGCCAGCCCCGTGGTTTCCGATGGTTCGTCCGCCACCTTGCCATCGGTAATCGGGAAGAAATCCATCCCGCCAGCCGCATTGGGGCGCAGCGCCATGCGCAGGTTCAAACCGTCATCGGCGAGGAAGCCCGCAAACCCGTTGTTTTCCATTACCAGCGTCAATTTGCCGCTGTTCAGGTCGAGCAGGTAGGCATCGTGGAACCGCGCGTCGCGGTTGTTGACGCCGACCAGCAGCTTGTCCGGCTTGGCGAATGACGTGCCGATCACCTGCGCCCGGGTCTTCTCGAACGGCGTCAGGGTTGTTTCCTTGCCGGTGGCAATTTCGATCCCGTACAGCAGGAAATTCTCGTCCCCGCCCTTGTCCTGGATATACAGCAAACTGTTGGCGTCGCCCGCCCAGAAATACTGGCGGATCGGACGGTCGGTGGAATTGGTCATCGGCTTGGCGGCGGAGGGATCGCCTGCCGGCGCAATCCAGACGTTCATGACACCTTTCTTGGGAGCCAACCAGCTCAACCATTTGCCATCTGGGCTTAGCTGGCCCGCCGACTTGGTCGGATTGCCGAAAAGATCCTCGCGCGGGATCAACGGCGTGGCGGCGGTTTTATCGGTCATGGGTGTGTCGGTTCCTGCGTGATGATCTGCGCGCGCGCTGGTGGTGATGGTCAGAGCCATTGCTGCCAGTGCACAACCGCCGAGAAGGCGGGTTAAATATGTTACGGGTTTCATTGGCTTTGCTCCCTTTCTCAACCGGGAGCAGTTAAGCAGAATTTTCGGCGATGTGTGGGAATTTCTACCAACGACCTACAGGGCTGGATTGTTGTAGCAATGCCAGGTGAAGATCGCCACGGCGCCGCGGTGCGGCCGCCACGCTTCCGACATGGCGCGGGCTTCCTTCTCGCTCGGTCGGGCGGGCAGGTCCAGAATCTTGTGCAGGCCCGCCATCACCGCCAGATCGCCCGCGGGCCAGATGTCCGGACGTCCTTCGGCGAACAGCAGGTATATTTCTGCCGACCAGCGGCCGATCCCCTTGATCCTGACCAGCTCGGCAATCGCTTCCTCGTCATCTTCCGGCAGATTATCCAGCGGCAACTCGCCGCCCGCCACCAGTTCGCATAGCGACCTTGCGTAACCCTGCTTCTGCCTGGACAGGCCGCAGGCGCGCAAAGTATCGAAATCGCGCTCCAGCAAAGTCTCCGGGGCCATGTCCTCGCCTAGTTCCGCTTCCAGTTTGCGCCATACCGACGCCGCAGCCGCTACGCTGACCTGCTGACCCACAATCGTTCGCAGCAAGGTCTGGTATCCGGTCGGGCGAATGCGCGGTTCGGGATAATCGGCAGCAGCCAGCGCCCGTCCAAAAGCAGGTTCAATTGTAGCAACGCTATCGACACCGATGCGGATTTGTTCAGCAGTCAATCCCACTTGCCGGATACTCCGTCTGGCCAAAAGTCAGTATTGCCAAATTGCAATGCAGCCCTTAGCTCCCCCGGCGAAGGGCGAAACACGCCGCGCAATTACAATAATAGGAAATCATCCATCATGCCGAAGCTGATCGTCGTCAACCGTGCCGGAGAAGAATCCACCATCGAAGTCGGCGATGGCCTGACGGTGATGGAGGCTATTCGCGACAACGGTTTCGATGAATTGCTGGCGCTGTGCGGCGGGTGCTGTTCCTGTGCGACGTGCCACGTCCATGTCGATCCGGCATTTGCAGACAAACTTCCGGCAATTTCGGAAGACGAGGATGATTTGCTGGAAAGCTCCGATTACCGCAACGAAACCTCGCGCCTGTCGTGCCAGGTTCCGTTCACCACCGATCTCGACGGGCTGAAGGTCACCATTGCCCCCGAAGATTGATTGCGCCCCCGAAGATAGAGTTATGGTACTCAAAGCGGAAATACATTGAAGGCGGCGCGGGCGCGGCCTAGTCCATCAGCATGACAATTTCTTCGGTTAAGACAGACTCCCTCGATCTGATTGGCAACACGCCGCTTGTCCTGCTGCAGGGACCAAGCGAGGCTGCCGACTGCGAAATCTGGGGCAAGTGCGAATTCGCCAATCCCGGCGCCTCGATCAAGGACCGGGCGGCGCTGTACATCGTGCGCGATGCAGAGGTACGCGGGGCGATCCAGCCGGGCGGAACCATCGTGGAAGGCACGGCGGGCAATACCGGGATCGGGATTGCGCTGGTCGCCAATGCACTGGGATACCGCACGATCATCGTGATGCCCGAAACGCAAAGCCGCGAAAAAATGGATACGCTGCGTGCGCTTGGCGCCGAATTGGTGCTGGTGCCCGCCGCGCCATTTTCCAACCCAGGCCATTTCGTCCACACCTCGCGCCGTCTGGCGGAGGAAACCGAGGGCGCGGTCTGGGCCAACCAGTTCGACAATACCGCCAATCGCAAGGCGCATATCGAAGGAACAGCCGAAGAAATCTGGGCGCAAATGGAAGGCCGGATCGATGGCTTTACCTGCGCTGCCGGAACCGGGGGCACCATTGCCGGAGTCGGCATGGGGCTGAAAAGTCATGACGAAAACATCCGTATCGCACTGACCGATCCGCACGGCGCCGCGCTGTATAATTACTACGCTCACGGCGAGCTGAAATCAGAAGGCACTTCGGTGGCTGAAGGGATCGGGCAGGGCCGGATCACCGCCAATCTCGAAGGTGCGCCGATCGACACCCAGTTCCGGATTTCCGACGAAGAAGGCATGCATTGGGTCGAACGGTTGCTGCAGGACGAAGGGCTGTGCCTCGGCCTGTCATCGGGCATCAATGTCGCCGGCGCAGTCGAACTGGGCCGCCAGTTGGTGGCCGAAGGCCGCGAAGATCCACGCGTTGTGACGATTCTGTGCGATACCGGCTTTCGTTATCTGTCGAGCCTGTACAATGCCGAATGGCTGGAAAGCAAAGGCCTGAAGCCTTTTCCGTGGCTCCGCGATTGATTGACTGATGTCCGGTAGGCTATAGCGCCAGATCATGGCCTTCATTTCCATCTTTCCAAAAGCAGACCCCGCGCCGGACAAGGGCGGTGACGTCATTTCCGTGTCGGCGGGAAATGTGCGGTCGGAATCGATCCAGCGATTGCAGATCGGGCTGGCGGGACTTGGCACCATGGTGCTGCTGATCGGCCTGGCCCAGGTCGTTTATGATCGCGCGCAATTGTCGGAAGCCGAAACCGTGCCTGCCGCTTCGGCCACGGTTGCGCCGAGCAATGCCGCGCCGGTGCAGAGCGATCCCTTGGCGGAAGCTGGCGTAGTTCCAGACTTGCCGGCCGAACCGGTTGGCCAGGCAGCGCAGGAACCGGCCATCATGCCCGAGCAGGGCAATGCCCAACCTCCCGAACAATAATGCCAGCCCCAACGCGAAGGCAGGGCTAGCCATCCCGCGCAAGCTCGCCTGGGCCCTTGCGGTGACCTGCCTAGTCGCTGCGCTTGGCGCGTGGGCGCTGGCGCCGCAAAAGCCGCACGAGCGCCGCACGCTAGGGCTGATGACCACGCTGCCGATCTATTGGGGCGAGGTTGACGGGATCAACGAAATGATTGCTGGTACCGCGCAGCCGCACTGGGCGCGCACCGCGCTTGAACAGGATTTTGAGTTGATCCCGCTCGACAGTCTGGCTGGCCCCGATAGTGTCGGCAAGAACGCCAGAATCGACCACGTACTGCTGGCTCAGCCGCGCGCCTTGTCCGGCCCTGAAAATGTCGCTTTAGACAATTTCGTGCGCAGGGGCGGGCGGGTCTTGTTGTTCGCCGATCCCATGCTGACTAGCCATTCGCGCTTTTCCATCGGTGATCGGCGCAGGCCGCAGGACGTCGTGCTGCTTTCCCCGATCCTGACGCGCTGGGGGCTGGAACTGCAATTCGACGATGCGCAGGATGCGGGCGAGCGGATTGTGCAATTCGGCGGTATCGCTCTTCCAGTCGATCTGCCCGGGAATTTCCGCGCCGCCGCACGCACGCCGGATGTTGCGGCAGATTGCGAAATAGGGGCGGGTGGGCTCGTTGCCGATTGCGCAGTTGGACAAGGTAGGGCGCTGATCGTCGCCGATGCCGCGATACTTGATCAGGATGCAGGCAGTAGCATGCGCGAAAACGCTCTGCGGGCCTTAACCGAACGGGCGTTTTCGGAACGCTGAGAGGCGAGTGGGGATGGAGCGGGAATCGACTTCCCGCAGCCTCGAGTCTTTGTCACCACAAGTCCGGAAATTACCGAAATCCTTGCATAATTTTATGCAAGGCAATCCCGGCTAACCTAAAAAATTACCAATATTTATCCATAAATATCAATAGATTACCGTGTTATCCCGTGAAAAGCCCTAATTTCCCCTTCCATCGACTCTGCGAGCGCGTTAATACCATGGCTCATCGGACAGGTCGTCTCGTGCCGCGTTCCGCTTTTGCGGGGCGGGCCACCCTCGCTAGCGCGCTGGTGGAAGCGAGGAAGGCGTGTCTGGAAATGGGGCCCTTTTACTGGGGAATGGGGAAGTGGCAGGCGAGGTTTTCGGAGGTTATAACGGACAAGCCTATTCGCCAGCTGGTGATAAGGGCCGGTTCGTCCTGCCTCCGCAATTCCGTAACGCCGTCAAGGATTCCTCCAAGGGCCGGATGCTCTGCCTGGTAAAGCACCAGAAGCTGAAATGCCTCGTCGGTTTCGGCCAGTCCCGCCATTCCGAACTGGAAGCCCAGCTCGACCGCGAGGAGGAAATGTCCCTCCGCCTTGGCCGTGAATTCGACCGCGATACCCGTGCCTCGCAATTGTTCGGCTATGTTACCATTCCGTTCGATGACAGCGGCCGTTTCGTGATGCCCGATCACATCCGCACGCTGGCGAATATCGACGATGGACTGTTCTTCAATGGCGCAGGCCGATTCTTCACCGTCTGGAACCCGTCAGAACTGGCCAAGATGGACGATGAATGGATCGGCGCGAAGGCAGCGTGCGACAGCCTGATGGCCGAAGCCCAGGCAAAGGCGCGCGGCAAATGACCGGCGTGCCTTCATCTTCTCCGCACGTCCCCGTGCTGATGCATGAATGCGTTGCTGCGTTGGCTCCTGCGCCCGGTGACGTGATGGTCGATGCCACCTTCGGCGCCGGTGGATACAGCCGGATGCTGCTTGATGCCGGCGCGACGGTGCATGCATTCGACCGCGATCCCGATGCCATCGCAGCTGGCAGCAAATGGCCCGAAACGCGCGAAGACCCCCCGCGGCTGGTCCTGCATCAGCGCCGCTTTTCAGAAATGGCCGATGCGCTAGCGGAAGCCGGGCTGGAAACGGTTGACGGCGTGGCAATGGATATCGGCGTGTCTTCGATGCAGCTTGACCAGGCAGGGCGCGGTTTCGCCTTTTCGCAGGATGGGCCGCTGGATATGCGCATGTCGCAGGAAGGAGAAAGCGCCGCCGATTTTCTCAACACCGCCAGCGATGAAGCAATTGCGAATGTGCTGTACCTGTACGGCGAAGAACGCCAGTCGCGCCGCGTTGCCCGCGCCATCGTGGCGGCTCGCCCGCTGTCAACGACCGGCGAATTGGCGAAGGTCGTCCGCAAGGCGCTTGGCTATCACCCGGGCGCGCCCAAGGATCCTGCAACCCGCAGTTTCCAGGCCATCCGCATTCATGTGAATGCCGAACTCGACGAATTGACAGATGGCCTTTCCGCCGCGGAAAAGGTTCTCCGCGAAGGTGGCCGTCTGGCCGTGGTCAGTTTTCACAGCCTGGAAGACCGGATCGTCAAGCGCTTCCTGCGCGATGCCTCGGTAACTGGCGGTGGTTCGCGGCATCTGCCCGAGGCGGAAAATACGCCCCCGGTGTTCACTGCGGTGTCCAAGGCGATCCGTCCGTCCGACAAGGAAGTGAATGATAACCCGCGCGCCCGCTCGGCAACTTTGCGCCATGCAGTTCGCACCGCGGCGCCGGCAAGGGTGGCTGCGTGATGTCGCGCGGTAGCCGCCTTCGCCAGACCGGATGGTTTGTCCTGCTGACGCTATGCGGCGTCTTCTTTCTGGTGCTGACGTTCCACGTCAATTCCGTGAAGAACAAGGTGCATCTGGCAGAGCGCACAATCATCGAGCTCGAGCGTGAAAAGCAGACGCTGGAGATCGAATTCGAAGCGCGCGCCAACCAGCAGCAGCTAGCCAACTGGAACAAGATCGATTTCGGATACGAAGCGCCGCGCGCCGACCAATATCTCGACAATGAACGACAGCTTGCCGCGCTTGGCCTTGCCCGCGATGTCAATGCGCCTGCCCCGATCCGTGTTGCACGGGCGGAGGAAGAAGGCGAACAAACACTGGTTTCGATGGTGTCGCCCATGACCGGCCTTCCGCATGATAATCCCGAGCCAGAAGCGGCGCGCAGCACAGTGTCTGCCGGTCGTTCACTCGCAGAACGCCTGTCGCGCAGTTCCGGCTTCAGCGGTCAAATCGCAGAGGTGAGCGAATGACCGCGATGACGGTTAGCACGGCCGTTTCCTCGGGTCGGGTTCGACTGGTCAGCATCCGTCAACAGTCGCTCGACGTTGCGCGGCTGCGGGTGTTGTGGCTGGCGATGCTGTTTGCGATGGTGGCATTGGCCGCCATACTCCGCATCGTCCAGATCGGGATGGGTGACAGCGGGACCCGCGTCACATCCCTGTCAGAAGCCCTGCTGCCGGATCGCGGCGAGATTACCGATCGCAATGGCGCACCGCTCGCGCGGGCATCATCGGGGTTTGCGCTGTGGTATAATCCTAAAGCGCTCGGCGATCCTTCCAATCCGCTGGTCCGCTCGCCCGATGATGTGGCTGCGCGGTTGAAGGCGATCTTCCCCGATCTCAATCAGGCCGATGTCGCTGCCAAGCTCGCTTCGGGCAAGTCAGGCTATTTGCGTCGCCGTATTCTTGGCGAAGATGCCGACCGGGTTCAGCAAATCGGCGAACTGGCGCTGGAAATGCCGCCTGAGAGCGACCGGATCTATCCTCAGGGTTCGATGGGCGCGCACGTCCTTGGCTATGTCGATTCAACCGGCAACGGCAAAGTCGGGATGGAGCAGGTCTTGAACGACCATCTGCGCGATCCCACCACGCGCGGCGAACCGGTGGCACTGTCGATCGACCTGCGGGTGCAGGGCGCGCTCGAAGATGAATT
>JBFEKH010000021.1:0-30123 GCA_041552775.1 Allopontixanthobacter sp. | reverse complement strand
TTTGAGCAACTCGCTTGAAGGCCCGTTCGCGGGTCACTTCGTCGAAATACAGCATGACATTGCGGCACAGCACCAGGTCATGGCGCTGGATTTCGTCGGCAGGATCAAGAATGTTGGCGGTCCGAAAACGGATCATCCGCTGCAATTTACGGCCCGCCTGCCAACCGTTCGCAGTTTCTTCGAAATGGGCGATCATCTGGCTGATGCCGAGGCCGCGTTGGATTTCAAACTGGCTGTAACACCCGAGCTTGGCGGTCTTTATCGCGGACGCCGACACATCAGTGCCAAGGATTTCAATGGTCCATCCAGCCCAGCGCTGCGGCTGTTCGGTGAACATCATCGCCAGCGACAGGGCTTCCTGGCCGGTCGAACACCCGGCCGACCAGATCGACAGGCGCTTCGTATCCTGGCGCTTCTTCGTGAGGGCGGGCAGGGCGTGCTTGTCGAGCAATTCGAACATCACCCGGTCACGAAAGAAATATGTCTCGTTGTTGAGCAGTGCTTCGACCACTTCGCGGGCCAGCTCATCGCCCTTTGGCTCGGCCAGCAGGCACACAAGCTGATCGGTATTGCTGATGCCGCGGTCGCGGAAAATTCCGCCAAGGGCCGAGGCGATCCGCCAGCGGCGACTTTCCGTCAATTGCTGTCCCGACCTGGCAGCCAGAAGATCGGCAATGATCCGGTGGGAGATTTCGCTCACTTCCATGCCGCTGCTCCGGCATGCAATGCAATACGGCTGGCGATTTCGGCTGGCGGCAGGATTGCACTGGTCAGACCCGCCTCGGCCACGGCGCGCGGCATACCCCAGACCGCGCTGCTGGCTTCATCTTGGGCAATGATCGCGCCGCCGGACTGGACCAGTTTTGCAGCGCCGTCCACTCCGTCGCGGCCCATCCCCGACAGGACAATCCCGAGCGCATGTCCGCCAGTGGCCTCCGCCAGCGTTTCGAACATCGGATCGACCGATGGTCTGCAGCCGCTGGCAACCGGGAAATGGCCGATCTCGGTGACCAGCCGTCCGCCGATTTCGCGGACCATCATGTGGCCGCCTCCCGGCGCAATATGGATGCAGCCCGGTTCGATCGGAGTGCGCACCCCAGCTACAACCGCCTTGCGTGCGCCGGCAGTTTCCAGCTGACGCGCGAATACCGGGATGAAACTTTCCGGCAAATGCTGGGTTACCAAAATCGGCAAATCCAGCTGCGGTGGCAGGTTGCGGAGCAGGATACACAGCGCGTGGATTCCGCCGGTGGATGCGCCGATAGCGATCACCCGCGGGGTTTTAAGGGATGCTTTGCGTAAGGAGGGGTAGCCAGCTTCCCTGGCTGGAATTGCCGCGCTCGGCGCGTCTGGCAAAGTTGAGGGAGGGGATGCCGGGACTGCTGGTGCAAGCGCGCGGATCTTTTCCAGCAACGCAGTCCGGTATGCCTGGTCGAAACCGCCCGACCTGGGTTTGAGCATGGTATCAGCCGCGCCCATCCGCAGCGCCGCGATGGTATGTTCGGCGCCCTCTTCGGTAAGCGAGGATACCACCAGAACCTGTGCGCCCTTGGCCGCGGTCAGGATTGTAGGGAGGGCATCGAGCCCGCCCATTCCGGGCATTTCGAGATCGAGCAGGATCACGTCAACGGTTTTATAGGTTAGATCGGCAATCGCCAGTTCCGCGCTGCTGCATTTGGCCGCGATTTCAAACCCTTCAGCTTCGTCGATGATCCGCGACAGGACCGTTCGCACGATCAGCGAATCGTCTACTATCATGACCCGCACCGGGGCTTTGCGAGCCTGCCGCGAAGGCGCGGAACGGGAGGCCGTACGCGACGGCAGCGAAAAGAGGGGGCGGATCACGGCCTGGCCCTCAGGCCATGCCGACCAACTGCAATTTGATCTGCAGGGTCTCGTGATCGAATGGTTTCATGACATATTCGTCCGCCCCGGCGCTGATTGCTTCGCGGATGTGGGCGATGTCGTTTTCGGTAGTGCAGAAGACCACCTTGGGCGCGTCTCCGCCCGGTTGCTTGCGCAGTTGTACGATGAATTCGATGCCCGTCATGACCGGCATGTTCCAATCGAGCAGAATCACATCGGGCATGGCGTCGAGGCAAAGATCCAGCGCCACCTGTCCATTTTCCGCCTCGGAGACTGCAAAGCCAAGGCTTTCGAGAATGTGGCGCGACACTTTGCGGATGACCCGCGAATCGTCGACAACGAGGCAGCTTTTCATGATGGTGCAATCCTTTTCATCTGCTGCCCTACGCGGTTAAAGTAACTATCCGCTTAAGCCGGGGCCTCGGTTGGTTCTTTTTCCGGCATCTTTTTTGCCTTCTTGGCTGGTGGGCCAGCGATCAACCGTTCGACATCGACCAGCACTGCCGGTCCGTCGTCTGTTTCGACCATGCCAAGCGCGATGCGCTGCCAGGCCTCCCCAAATCCGCCCGGGACCGGTTCAGGAGCGCTGCGGGCTTCGGCTACATCCTCCACCTTGTCCACTTGCAGCGCATAGAGATGACCCTCCACCTCGATCACGGCGGCGCGGCTGTCGGGTGGTGTTTCGGCCGCAAGCCCCAACGATTTGCGGCAATCGACCACCGTCAACGAGCGGCTTCGCATTGCCGTAAGTCCGGTGATGAAATCAGGCGCGCGCGGAACCGGGGAAATTGATTCGATTTCGATAACCGACTGTATTTCAACCGCGCGAAATGCCGCGCGTCGGCCGGCAATCCGGGTCAGGACCAGCAATTCGTTCATTGGCTTTTTCCTGCCCGGGCATGTTTGAGCGCACCTAGCAGGGCGTCCCGGTTATATCGGTAGATCCCGCGCTCCGTGCTGTCCGGTTGGTCGGCATCGGAATGCAGTCGGATGATAGTTTTGGCAGCATCTGCGGGGGCGATCTGTTCGTCCATTACGATGGTGACGTCCGCGGGTTCGTCGGCATCGGTTGCAATGCGGTAACCGGCTGCTTCGACCAGCGGCTGGAGAATTGCTTTGGACCAATCATCATCAATCGGCAGGCGGCAGGTAAGCGGGGCGTCGGTCCGGATTTTCCGGCCATGGCGGGCAAACAGCGTCAATCCGTCGATGATCTGAACTGGCTGGCCGCCCACCAGCGTGACCCCTTCGATGGATGGATCGGCATCGCTGGGTACGATTTCACTCTCGATCTCGGCGGCATCCGACACTTCCGATACTGCGTAGGCCAGTTCACAGTGGCCGTCCGACAGGCGCAGCAGCTTGATCTTACCTTCGGGCAGTGCCTGATCATGCAGGCCGATGAGTGGCAGGATTGCGCCTTCGATCACGATCTGGGCGCGCTCGCCCTCGATATCGACAGCATCACGTGACAGGACATCAATGCGCCGGACCAGGTCCATGCCAACCGCGCGGCGGCGGCCATCCATGCCCACGAACAGCATGATCGGGCGGGTAGGGGCAGGGGTGGTCTGAAAATTCTCGTCATGATGCGATGGCCGGACCCGGACTTCACTGACCAGTCCATTCTGGCTTGCAATGGTCTGGACATCCAGCATCAGGATGGGGCTGCCATCGTCGAGCAGCGTAGTCCCGGCATAGATACCGGTGGCCATGACGGCAGGGGCAAGGGGTTTGACGACCAGATCTTCGTGATCGAATACCCGGTCGACCGCCAGCGCAAACAGGTCACCGGTTCCCAGCCGGATTAGCAGCAGCGTTTCGGCGCGCAAGTTCGTCGTTTTCCGCAGGTTCAGGACCTTGGCCAGCGACAGGCAAGGGATGCGCCGCCCTCTGAAGGTGACCAGATCGGTGTCACCCAGTTGAGAAAATTCGAGAGAATCCGCGCTGCCATGCATGATTTCTTCGACATAGGAGCGCGGAATTGCAAAGCGTTGATCGTTGATCGCCACGGTCAGGCCAGCCACAATGCTGAGCGTCAGCGGGATTGCCAGCACGAACACCGTACCTTCGCCTGCCGTGCTGCGCACCGTGATAGTGCCGCCAATCCGGTCCAGATTGGCGCGGACCACGTCCATGCCTACGCCCCGTCCGGAGACTTCGCTGACCGTGTCGGCAGTCGACAGGCCGGGTTCGAAAATGAGCTGGTACAGATCCTCGCGGGACATGGCTGCGACCTGGGCTTCGCTCAGCAGGCCCGCGGCGACCGCCTTGCTCCCCAGTTTCTTGCAATCGAGGCCTTTGCCATCATCGGTGATGGCGATGGAAATGCGGTTGCCGGATTGGCGGGCGGTCATGCTCAGCAGGCCGACTTGATGTTTTCCGGCGGCGCGGCGTTCGGCGGGCGTTTCAATCCCGTGGTCGATTGCGTTGCGGATGATGTGGGTCACCGGGTCGCGGATCATCTCGATCATTTCTCGATCCATTTCAGCATCTTCGCCTTCGAGATCGACCATTACCTGCTTGCCCAGTTCGGCAGACAGGTCGCGGACCAGCCGGGGGACCGGATTGTACAGATGTTCGATCCGCTGCATCCGCATCCGGGTGGTTGCCTCCCGCACATCGTTCAGGATGCTGGACAGCCGTTCGAATGGGCCGTCGATTGTCGGTTCGGAGCCTGACGCGCGCAACCGGCGTGCCAGATCGTTTCGCGCCAGAACCATGTCGGATACGCCGCTCATCACCCGGTCGAGCAAGTCGACCGGCAAGCGGATGCTCCGCGGGGTAGAGGAAGGGGAATTGGATTTGGCGAAGGAGCTTTCGACTGTCTGGATTTCCTGCGCTTCGCTGGTGTCCTCTGCATTGGCATCCAGCATGGCAATCAGCGCGTCATCGCCGGTTGTGGTCAATTCCTCGCCGCCTTCGATCTGGTCGGTCATGTGGCCAATCCGGTCAATTATGGCCAGCACGCCATTTACCAGTTGGACATCGGCGCTGCGCCGCCCGGCGCGAACTTCGGCGAGCGCGCTTTCAGCCGCATGGCTAAGGCTTTCCAGCTGGGGAAAGTTGAAGAACCCGCAATTGCCCTTCACAGTGTGAACGAAGCGGAAAATCGAATCGAGGCGCGCCCGGTCAACCGGATCGGCTTCCCACGCGACGATTTCGCCCTCGATTGCCTCAAGCATCTCGCGCGTTTCCGCGACGAATTCTGCCAGCAGATCGTCCATTGGTAAGAGGCCCCCGAAAATAGCTGCTGTAGCTATGGAGCCTGATGGTTAATTATCCGTGAGCAACTGCGGATTGAGGGGTGCCAGCGCGCAACACCCGCCACACGACTATTCCGGCGACCGTTCCGCCAATGACATTGGCTGCCAGTTCGGCCGCGAATATTGCTTCTGCGCCCCAGGTTGGGCGCAGCAGCCAGGCGACAGGAAGCATCACCAGGAATACCCGGGCGAAGGATTGCACCAGTGCGGTTCCTGCGCGGCCGACGCCGTTAAGCGCCCCATTGCTGATGATCAGCACGCCATATCCGGCATAGCCCCAGGCAGCGATCGACAAATAGCTCGCGAATGCGGCGATTACCGCGGGGTCTTCGGTAAAGAAATCGGCGAACCACTCCCCTGCGGCGAACAATACAACGGCGAGCACCAGGCCGTAACCGATGGCGAAAATACCCGCCCACAACATCGCGCGCTGCGACCGTTCCGGTTTCCTGGCGCCCCAATTCTGGCCTACTATCGCCCCGATGGAGGATGACAGGGCCAGCAAAGGCACTACCGCGAAACTCTGCAATCGGCCCGCAGCGCCGAAACCGGCGACCGCTGCCTGTCCCTGGCTGGCAATCAGCGCAGTCAGAACAGATAGGCCGATCGGGTTGATCGCGTTGGAGAAGGATGCGGGCCCCGCGACGCTCAGGATCGCCTTGAACGACGAGCCCAGATCGGAATCTTTCAGCAATTTGAGATTGAGCGGCAAGAGTGTCGAATTGACCAGATAGAGGCCGAACACCAGCGCGACCGCATAACCGGCGATGGAAGCATAGGCGGCACCGGCAATGCCAAATCCGCCAATCCCGAACGCGCCTGTGATCAGGATTGGATCAAGCACCCAGTTGAGGCTGGCATAGGTCAGCGAGATCATCGAGGTGCGCTTCGCTTCACCCTGGCCTCGCAGAACGCCGTTCACCCCCATTATGCCCATCAGCAGCGGAAATCCTGCGGCGAAGGGCACCATATAGGCACGGATCAGCGGCATCAGTTCCGGCGGGGCCTGCATCAAGCGGAACAGCGGGTCGATCAGAGCCAGCAACAGCCCCGCTAGCAGAATTCCCATGGTGATAGCGAAGGCGAGCCCGAAATTCGCCCGCCGCGCTGCGCGCTGTGTATCACCTTCGCCCAACGAGCGCGCGACGACCGAATTGATCCCCACTGATACGCCGACACCAAGACTGCTGAGCGCCATCGTGATCGGAAAGATGAAACTGATCGCGGCCAATTCCTGGCTGCCCAATTGGCCGATGAAATAGGAATCGATTAACCCGATGGACATCACGGCTGCCACCGCGAAGATCATCGGTAATGTCTGGGTGACGAGATGTCCGCGGATCGTTCCGCGTGTCAGTTTTGCCGTCTCGCTCATGGTGCGGCGTTAGCGGGGCAGGGGGCATGTGGAAAGCGCTTAGGCGGTGCGAAGTAAAACCGGTCCTTGCAGCGTGCGCCGGACCCGTGCGATAAAGGGCAAAATTACGAAGTCAGGAGAGAACAATGGCAACGCAGCTGAAACCAAAGGTCGAATGTAGCGAAGCGGAATGGCAGGCCCGGCTGGACCTGGCGGCATGTTACCGGATTTTCGATCACATGGGCTGGTCCGAATCGATCTATAACCACATTTCCTTTGGCGTGCCCGGCGAAAAGGACGCGTTTCTGATCAATCCGTTCGGCCTGCTCTATTCGGAAGTGACGGCGTCCAATCTGGTCAAGATCGACATTCGCGGCAACACGCTGGATGGCAGCCCCTATCCGGTGAACAAGGCCGGGTTCACCCAGCACGCCTATTTCCATGAACATGTGCCCGCGGCGAACGCGATCTGCCACATGCACACCACTGCCACCATGGCGGTTTGCAGCAGTGAAGGCGGTATCCTGCCGGTCAATTTCTACGCCTGCAACTTCATCAATAAGGTCGGGTACCACGATTTCGAAGGCGTCACCGTTCGCGCTGAAGAGGGCGAGCGGCTGGTCAAGAACCTTGGCGACAAGCGCATCCTGATGCTGCGCAATCACGGGCCGGTGGTGATGGGCCGGACGATCCATGAAATGTTTTTGCAGACCTGGGCGCTGCAGCGGGCATGCGAAATTCAACTTGCGACCATGTCTATGGGCAAACCCATTCACATTTCAGACGATGTGATCGCAGTCCATCAGCGGGACATCAGCCAGGCGCAAGCTCCTGGCGGACCCGGCTATGCCGATTTTGAGGCTTGGAAGCGTAAGATCGACCGGATCGACAGCAGCTGGCGCGACTAACCCATGTCGCGCATGACGGTGAACGAGCGGCCGGTCCAGTTCGATATGGATCCGGAAACCCCGCTGCTGTGGGCGCTGCGCGATGCCGCCAATCTGACGGGTACCAAATACGGTTGCGGGGCGGGCGATTGCGGTGCCTGCATGGTGCTGATCGACGGGGAGGCGCTGCGCAGCTGCCTGATCACGATCACCGAGGCGGAGGGCCGCTTTGTCACCACGATCGAGGGTTTGTCCCGCGATCGCTCCCATCCCGTACAACAGGCGATGGTTGCACAGCAGGCCATACAGTGCGGTTTCTGCACCCCAGGCATCGTTATGGCCGCTGCCGCGCTGATCGAACGCAACGCCGATCCCTCGAAGGAACAGATCGAGGCGGCTGTGCCCAATCTATGCCGCTGCGGGGTCTATCCCCGGCTGGTTGAGGCGATCCAGCAAGCAGGCCGCGTTTCCCGCCGCCGCGAACGCATCAGCGCCGCCCCTGCGCCCGGCATCAGCGGCGAAGATGCGGCTAGGGCTGTGCCTGCGATGGCGGCGCCTGATACTGGGCCTGCCGCGCCGGAATAGCGGTTGGAGGCAGATTTTGGATGTCTGCTTTTGGGTGACGGGTTCAACCGGTCGTTAGCGGACATTCGACCCAATTCCTTTAATATCAGCCTAAAGCTTCACCCGCACCCCCAGCCGCGCGCTGAGCGGTGCGCCGGGCTGGATGTTGTTGTCGCCATGCGCGCTAGGATAGTAATTCTCGTCCAGCAAATTCTCGACATTGAGCTGGATCGAGAGCCGCTCGCTGATATCGAAGAAGGCTGCTGAATCGACCCGCCAGTATGATTGCAGCACCACAATGCCGCTGAAGGATGCGAATTGGTCTGCCTGATGGATCGCGCCGAGGCCGATGGCGAAGCTGTCGGTAATCTGGACGCGGTTCCATGCCGAAAGCTGGTGCTTTGGCAATTGCTGCAATCGCGTACCCGCCGGACCCGCCTCGCTCGTGGCCTGCAATTGGCCGTCGAGATAGGTGTAACCAAGGCTTGCCTGCCAGTTGGGCAGGATGTTGCCCACCAGGCTTAGCTCAAACCCCTCGGTGCGGCTCGCGCCGGTCAGGATGGACAGCCCGGTGTTGTTTGGATCGGGCGCCTGGCTGTTGCTCCGATCAAGCCGGAATACTGCTGCGGTCAGGAACAGGTCAGGCTGGATCAGCCATTTCGCGCCCACTTCGTAATTGATGAATTTCTCCGGCTCGAGCGATGCTGTTTCGGAATCGAGGCTGGTAAACTGATCACCCGATTGTGGCAGGAAGCTCTCGGTATAGCTGGCGTAGAAAGACAGCGTGTCGGTTGGCTTTACCACCACGCCAAATCGCGGGCTGAACTTCTCGTCCACGCGTGCGCCAGTGACCGGCGACAGCAGATTTACGGTGTCCAGATCGAACCGGTCCCAGCGGACCCCGGCGATCAGTTCCAGATGATCGCCGATCTTGATCTGGTCCTGCAGATAGGCGGAAAATGTCTGCAGATTGCTCTCGTTGCTGCGGATGGTGTCGGTGAGCGACACCGGCGGGACGAAGATGACATCGTCCAGCGGCACACTGACCTGGCTGACCAATCCCGTGCCGTTATCGAACAGGACATTGCGGCGACTGTTGCTGGTGTCTTGCGATCCTGCCTCGACGCCGAACAGTACCGTGTGGTCCAGCACGCCCGTTTGCACATCCCACACCAGATTGGCCTGCGCGATCAGGTTTTTGCGCGCGGTCAGGTCGCGGTAGCCGGACAGGCTGACTGTCGTGCCATCGGTCCCACGAGGCAGGACATTGGCGTAATCCTTGTCGTAATTGGCATATTGGACGGAGGCATTGGCGGTCAGGCTATCCGAGACGCGGTGTTCGATCCGGACGCGGGCAATATGCGTTTCGGCAGTGGCGTAATTGAAATCGGGATCGCCGAAGAACGTATCATCAAAGCCAAACAGCGGCTCGCCATTGAACGCAGGCAGGCCGCGATCGGTCACCCGGGCATCATCGTCATAGGAATAGGTGGCAGTAACCCTTGTATCCGGCCCGGCCTGGACTGCGATGGTCGGCGAAATGCCGATGAAGCGGCCTTCGTAGAAATCGCGATTGTTGCCGAATTCCTCGTACGTTGCATTGAGGCGGGCGGAAATCGTGTCGTTCAGCGGCTGGTTAAAGTCGGTCGCGAGTGCAAACGCGCCGAAATTGTTCACCGAGCCTTCTGCCTCGGTGAATGCATCGCCAACCTGTGCGGTTTTGCTGACGCGGTTGACCACGCCGCCCCCGCCGCCGCGGCCGAAGATAAGCGCATTGGCGCCCTTCAGCACCTCGATCCGTTCCACATTATACAGCGAGCGATAATATTGCGCATCGTCGCGCAAGCCGTCGAGATAGAAATCGGCGGAACTTTCCTGTCCCCGGATAAAGATCTCGTCGCGGTGACCTTCGCCGCTTTCGATGGAGATGCCGGGAATATAACGCAGTGCATCGCCCAATTGACGGATTCCCTGGTCCTGCAACTGATCGTCGGTGATCACCGCGACGGTTTGCGGCACATTGATCAGCGGGGTGGGAGTCTTGGTGGCGGTGGACCCATCATCCGAGCCATATCCATCAGCCGAGCCGGTTACGACGATTTCTGCTGGCAGATAATCGCGGGTCGGCTGCTCGTCCGTATCCGCAAGCACGGGCGCGACCGGCATGGCGAGCACGGCACCGGAAAGCAGGATCGAGCGGTATGTGAATGCTGGCATGATATTCCCTATTGCGAATGATTCTCGTTATGGGATGCCTGCTAATGAGAATGGTTTGCAATTGCAACCATTCAAATTGCTTCGCGAGAAAATTGCTGTTGGCTTGGGAAGTCACTAGGGAGGCGCGCACTATACAGATTCGGAGAAGCACCATGAAAGCGACTATCTGGCACAATCCCAAATGCGGCACGTCGCGCAATACGCTGGCGATTCTGGAGGAGCGCGACGGGGTTGAACTGACCGTGGTCCGCTATCTGGAAAACCCGCCCAGCCGCGAAAAACTGGCGCAGCTGTTTCGCGATGCCGGCATGGCCGCACGAGAAGGTTTGCGATTGATGGGGACCGATGCGGAGGAACGCGGACTGACCAGCGCCGATGACGATACCGTTCTGGATGCGATGGCCGACGAACCGATCCTGATCAATCGTCCGCTGGTGGAAACGGACAAGGGCGTGCGGCTATGCCGGCCCAAGGAACTGGTCGAGGAAATTCTGTAGGCGGAATTACTGGTCTGCGAGCAGCCTTAGTGATCGGCGGTCAGAACTTCGTCAGCAGACAGCGACCGCCAGCCAATCACCAGCACCGCGATGCAAAGGCCGATGATGAAGGCAAAGGCGAGCCAGTCCGAATGGCCGTACAGCCACACGCCAATCGCCGGGGCCACAATATAGGCCGCGCCCGTCGCTGACGCCACGACGCCGGATGCCTCGCCCTGTTCCTTGCGAGAAACCGCGAGAGATGCCCCGGCATTGAAGCCAGGCCGGAACAAGCCGAAGCCCAACGATGCGATGGAATAGCCCAGCGCGATCCCGTGCAATTCCTGCGCGGTGCCGAACAGCAATGTACCCACGGCAGCCAGGCCGCATCCGGACAGAATCGCTGCCCGGGGGCCGAGCTTGAAACGCGGGATCAAGCCCCATTGTGCCAGCAATGTCGCGATTGCGCCGCACATCAGAACAATCGCGATGGAGCCGGTGGCCATCTCCGGAGTGGCCCGCAAATCGAGGCGGTCGAGCACCAGGAAGCCGGAAATTCCCAGCACCATTGCCTGCGCATGTCCGCCCAGCAGGCCGGCAATCACCCACGGGCGGAGGCGCGGTTCCCACCAGCCAAGCTTGGCGGGCGGTGTGTCATATCCGCCGTCGCTCTCGCCGGGATCTTCGTCATCCGTCTTGGGGTCGCGGCTGGCCCCGCCGGAACCGTAAGGCGCGTCATAAGCGGTGCCGCGTGCGGCGAATTGCGGTTCGTCATTGGGCAGGAAAATGCGCAGCGCGATCAGTGTGACCACGCCCAGCACGGTAAAAGCCACGAAAGGACCAACCAGTCCGAGGCCGGGGAACACCATGAGCGGGGCCAACGCGGGCCCGATCACCGTGCCCAGGCCAAAGCTCGAAGCAATCAGCGACAGGGCCTGTGTCCGCTCGGAACGTGCGGTGCGTGATGCGACATAGGCCTGTACTGCGGGCGGCGCTGCGGAGCCAAATCCGCCGTAAAGGCTGCGCGCTGCGGCAAACAGCAACAGCGTCCACAGGGCGGGCAGCCAGCCATTGAGGCCAAACCACAGCGCCACGCCGCACAGGCCCATCGAAGCGCTGAAGCCGACCAGGCCCAAGGCCATCATCGCCTTGCGGCCGCGCTGGTCGGACTTGCGCGCCCATATTGGCGCACAGATCACCCACAGCAATGCTGACCAACTGTAAGCCAGGCTGATCCACACATCGGCCACACCCAGGGACGTACCGATTGCAGGCATGACCGATTGCATCGCGGTGTTGCCCGCTGCAGTGGTCAGCATCACCGCGAACAGCAACGCCATGCGATTGCGCGAGATCGGGCGCGCGGCTGCAGGCGCTGGAACAACTATTTCGGGCGGGTTCAGGTCTGCCATTACAGTTTGGCGCTAGGCCTGACAGCATTGGCTTGCAAGCGGTCGCTTGCAATCGGCATGCGCATTTGGCAACGGGGGCGAACTTTGCGGTAAACCTTCCGCGCCGACATATCGGGACGAATTTCTTGAGCAAATCTACCCAGCTTGCAGCCACCATGAGCGGCGACCAGGATAATCGTTTCGGACGCCTGCTTGGCCAATGGGCAGTTTTTTTCCGCGGCTTTCTGGAACATCCCAAGATGGTCGGCTCGATCATCCCGTCATCGCGCTTTACCATCGCCAAAATGCTGAAGCCGGTCAAATGGGATGAATGCAAGCTGTTCGTCGAATATGGCCCCGGCGTCGGTACGTTCTGCGGTCCTGTGCTGGAGCGCCTGCGGCAGGATGGGGCACTGCTGGTGATCGACACCAACCCGCTGTTCATCGATTACCTTAACCGGACGATTGCCGACAGCCGCTTCACAGCGGTACTGGGTTCAGCGGAAGACGTTGAGCGGATCGTGCGCGAACATGGGCATGATCATGCGGATTATGTGCTGTCCGGCCTCCCGTTCTCGACTCTACCGGAAGGTGTCGGCCCAACCATTGCCGAGGCGACCCACAAGGTGATCCGGCCGGGCGGGGCCTTTCTGGTCTATCAGTTTTCTGCCGCTGCCCGCGATTTCATGGCCGTGCATTTCACGCAGATCGAACAGGGCTTTGAATTGCTTAACATCCTGCCTTGCCAGTTGTTCTGGGGCTGGAAAGACGAAGCGGCCTAAATCGTTCGACCATGACATGGACGGGGCAGCATTTTCACTGCCCCTTCCAGCCCGCTTTACGTATTCTGATTACTCGAAGGTCTCGCTAACCGATTTGGCCGATGGCCCGGTCAGTTGACGATAGGTGGCGCTCAGGACTGCGACGATCACCACGGCCCAGACCGCACTGACCAGGCCGTTCAAGGCGCCGCCAAGCAATGCGGCAATCGATCCTGTTCCCAGCATTGCCACGAACAATCCGGTGACCAGGGCGAACACACTGCCTACCACGATGACCGCAAGCCCAAGCAAGACGTAGAACAGCAGCAGGCGCAGGCTATTGCCCTTGGTTGCATTCCAAGAAGTGCGCAGTGCGCTCACCGGATTAAGCTCTCCGTCGATCACCATCGCAGGCGCCAGGAGAGAGAATTTGATCATGATGTAAACGAAGGCAACGGCAGCAATGACGCCAACCAGTACGCCTGCAACAGGCCCGCCGATACCGATAGCCAAACCCACGGGCACACCAAGTGCAATTGCGAGGACCAGGAGCAGCAGGATTTGGGCGAGTAGATAGGGCAGTAGCGTTTTCACACCAGTTGAAATCGCCTCGCCCACTGTCGGCCGGGCATCCCGCAGCAGCGCGAACAGCGACAGGGAGCCGATTGCGTTGATAATGGCGATCAGGAGCAGCCAGAGACCATTCGCCGAATAGAATTCGCGTGCCGCAGCCATTGGATCGTCAGGATTTACCTGTGCGGGCCCCGCTGCCATTTCGGGGGCAATTACCGCCAGCACAATCGCGGGAAGAAACACGAAAATCCCTGCGATAATCGCCAACAATTCGCGATTGGCAGAGAGTAGGTGTGTTGCCTCGTTCCAGGCATTTCCCATATCCAGTTTCATTTTGATGCAATCCCCCGATTCAAACGCGATATAAAAGAAGTCTCTTGATAAGCCGGACAGGGCTTGCCACGCAAATCAAATGGAAAAAAACCTTTCCCCAGACGCATCGGCGGATTCGCCGCACGGGATCGAATATCGCCGTGAGACGGATCAGGTGCCGTATCGTGAAGCGCTGGCGGCGATGGACATCCGTAACCGCGCGATTGCCAGCGGCGATGCGCAGGAACTGGTCTGGCTGCTGGAACATCCGCCGGTCTATACCGCCGGGACCAGCGCGGCGGCGGGCGAGTTGCTCGATCCGCGTTTCGAAGTGGTCGAGGCCGGGCGCGGCGGGCGCTATACCTATCACGGGCCGGGGCAGCGGATCGGTTACGTCCTGCTCGACCTCACGAAACGCGGGCGCGACGTGCGCCGGTTTGTCCATGCACTCGAAGGCTGGGTAATCGACACGCTGGGCGATATCGGGGTGGAAAGTTGGCGCGCCGAGGGGCGGATCGGCATCTGGACCCGCGATATCGACGGGGCGGAGGCGAAGATTGGCGCGATTGGCGTGCGCGTGCGCCGCTGGGTCACGATGCACGGCTTTTCCGTCAATCTGGACCCGGACCTGTCGCACTTTGCCGGCATTGTTCCCTGCGGGATTGCCGAATATGGGGTCACCAGCCTCGCAAAACTGGGGATCCAGCTTGCGCCGGATGCATGGGATGAGGCATTGCTTGCCCATGCCGGTGATTTTCTCGCCGCGCTGGACGCATGATGCGGAGAATTTGAGTGAAGCGAATTGGTCTGATTTTACCGGCGATAATCGCTTTGACTGCTTGTGGCAGCGACCCGGCACCAACAGAAGGCAACGCTAACACGGCCTCTGGCGAGGTGTTGGAAGGGTCGATCAGCGACGCCATGCTGCCGCTTGACAGCGTCCAGTCACAATCCCCGCCGCTGGAAAAGAAGCCTGCCGAAGCCCCCGGACCAGAAGCATCTCCCGCTGAAGAACCGACAGACAGGGCGGAAGAGCCGGAGCCAGCCCCCGAGGCGGAAGAACCAGCCCCGGAGGAGTGATCCGTTGGGCTATTCCGCTGGTTCTTTTTCTTCGTCCATCGTCGGATAGTCGATGTAGCCTTCCGCGCCGGGGAAGTACCAACTTTGCGGCGCATTCACGTTTGGTGCGAATTCTGCGCCCACGCGAATGCGCTCCGGCAAATCGGGGTTGGAGATGAACGGGCGCCCGTAAGCAATCGCATCGCATTTGTCCGCTTCCACATCAGCCGCGCCGCTGGCCGCATCATAATCGCAGTTGAGTACCAGTGGGCCGGTATAAATTTCGCGGATCATCGGGCTTTGCTTGGGCACTTCGGTCGCGCCAAAGGTGCCGTTGGGGCCGGGCTCGCGCAGTTCGACGAACGCAAGGCCGAGGTCTTCACATACTTTGGCCGCCGCTCCGAATGTCGCCGCCGGGTCGCTATCATCGCAGCCCTGCGTTTCGCCATTGGGTGACAGGCGCACTGCAACGCGGTCAGCGCCCCAGACGGAAATCAGTGCTTCCAGTACTTCGCGCAGGAAACGGACGCGGTTTTCAGGCGGGCCGCCATATTCATCGGTCCGCAGATTGGTGCCGTCACGCAGGAATTGATCGACCAGATAGCCATTGGCGCCGTGCAGTTGCACCCCGTCAAAACCGGCCTTCTTGGCATTTTCGGCGGCGTGACGGTAATCTTCAACCACGCGGGCGATTTCTTCGACTTTCAGGGCGCGTGCCTCGGCGTAATCCTTGCGTCCATCGGGCGTATGGGCATGGCCCGGCGCGGTGGTGGCAGAAGCAGAGACAGGCGCTTCGCCGTCAAGGAAGTCGGGATGCACGGTCCGGCCCATATGCCACATCTGCAGGACGATCTTGCCGCCTGCGTCATGAACCGCCTTGGTGATCGGCTGCCATCCGGCAACCTGTTCGTCGCTCCAGATACCCGGTGCGGACGGCCAACCGAGACCTTCGACGCTGATACCGGTTGCTTCGCTGATGATCAGCCCTGCGCCCGCGCGCTGGCGGTAATAGGTGGTCATCATGTCATTGGGGATGAAGCCCGGCACATCGGCGCGGCCGCGCGTCAGCGGTGCCATGAAAATGCGGTTCCTGGCCTCGATTGCGCCAAGTTTGATCGGAGTAAATAGAGCGTCGTGCAAGAAGATGGCCTTTTTTGTTGTTCTGTTTGTCAGACTGGCAGCTAAGGCGCGGTGATGGGCAATTCAACCACCGCAGTCCCCATGATCGAGAAGCCGCGCTGGCTGCTGCTGGCGGCGTTGCTGGCTGGAAATGTCGCTTTGTCGCTAGGGCCTTGGGCAGTTCGGCTGGCTGACAGTGGGCCGGTGGCAGCCGGATTCTGGCGATTATTTCTCGCACTGCCTTTTCTGGTAATCCTGGCCAGAGCCAATGGCGAGCGTCTGGCCGGGATTGGCCGGCCCGTGCTGCTGCTGGTCATTTTGGCGGGAGTGGTCTTCGCCTTCGATCTTGCCAGCTGGCATATCGGGATAGAGACCACGCGGCTCGGCAATGCGGCCCTGTTCGGAAATTCCGGAAGTCTGGTGCTGATGATCTGGGGCTTTGTACTTTGGCGGCGCTTTCCGCGCGGCGCAGAATGGCTGGCAATCGTGGCGGCGCTGGCCGGCACCGCGATCCTGATGGGCCAATCGCTACAAATCTCGCGGACCACGCTGGTCGGCGACCTGCTGTGTCTGCTCGCCGGATTGTTTTACGCTGGATATTTGCTGATCCTGCAGAATGCGCGCGCAAAGCTGGGCAGTTGGAGCCTGCTGACGTGGTCATCGCTGGCCGGCGCGCCGGTATTGCTGGCCATCGCCTTGCTGCGCGGCGAACCGGTGTGGCCCACCAACTGGACCCCGCTGATCGCGCTGTTCATCCTCAGCCAAGTGGTCGGGCAGGGTCTGCTGGTCTATTCGCTCAAGCATTTCCCGCCGCTGATCATCGGCCTCGCGCTGCTGACCCAGCCCGCAGTCGCGGCCCTGTCCGGCTGGTTTGCGTTTGGCGAGACCGTGGGCGCGGTTGATGTTCTGGGGATGGCACTGGTGGGTGCGGCGCTGGTGCTGGCGCGGGGAAGCACAGCCAACCCCGCCAACCAGAAGTCGCTGGAATAGCGCGGGTCTATCCTGCCATCGCGCTGTTGAAACTGACGTAGCGCGCTTCGACATCTTCCAAGTCGGGCCCGGTCAAGAGCTCGCGAACTTGCTGGATCAAGCGCTGGCCTTCCTGGTGCAGGGCCGCCTGCCGCGATTCATCATTGATCGGCGCTGCGCTGTTCCTCAGCGTGTCCAGCATCACCATCGCAGTGGGCGGGCTGGTTGCGGCGGCGCCGCGAAAATTGCCGAAACCTCGCCTGACGTAATGGTTGAAATCGTCGGGAAGAGGGATCACCAGGCTGTTGAGCTCATCGCCATCAGCGCCGCCGATATCCTTGTTGAGATCGCGCGTCCCGAGCAGAGCGGTTGCCGCCCCGAGCCAATGCAGGGCGGTGATTGCCGTAAACGGATCATTGATCCCCGGGGATAGCGCCCGCAGGCCGATCTCGACCAGTTCATCGACCAGGAATTGCAGGTCCTGTTCGGGTGTGCGGGTTGCACCGAAAGTAAAGCAATCGCGCAGGTCATCGATCAATTCATCTGTGGGCTGCGCATCGCACAATTCAGCGATGGCCATGCCCGGATGCACGAAATCGCCAGTGCGGACAGACAAGGCAATCCGTCCTTCGGTTTTCTTCGCCATGCGGGCCAGCCCCTCAAAGGAAATCAATTGCACGTATCCCGTGTGTTCGGACAGGATTGAATTGCCATTGGGCGCACTGTCGATGGGGCGGCCCTTGTCGGGTTCTGGATAGGTTTCCTCGATTCCTTCCAATAACCGCTTTCCGATGCCTTCAAGGACGGTGTTTATCCGGATGCTGGCAGGAATGTGATTGAGGAAGAATACCAGCACCCCGATCGATGCAGCCATCAGCCCCAGCCCGACCAGCAGCGACAATTGCGGTACGAAGCCGGGAAAACTCGTCGCTGCGGCATCTGCGGCGGTGGGCGCGACTTCATCTTCGTTACGAACTGCGCGGAGCACGACGAGTGAATAGACAAAGGTACCGATAAAGGTCGCCAGGCTGAACTGGTTGCCCTTGTCCTCCATGAAATTGGTCAGTAGGCGCGGCCCATAGGCTCCACTGGCATAGGCAACCGCGGCAATCGTGATCGAGAACACCGTGGACGCGACCCCGATCATCGAACCGGCGATGACCGTCAGCATGTTGCTGGCACCTTGCGGGCGCGCAGGGATGATCCATGCCACATCGTTGAGGAATTCGGCGAAACCGTTTCGGTCAAGCCAGACGAGGAACACCGCCAGCAGCGCGGCAATTACCGAGAACAGCGCCGGATAGAACCAATAGTTCGAATTGAGTTTGGCCCACAGCCAGCGCGGATATTCGGTCATAGGGTCCTAACGCATGGAAGGGGCACAGGGTTCAAGGAACAGAGCGCTCAGGCCCGCCCCAGATCACCCATGCCGATCGTGCCGCTAGCCATTTCCAGCATCTTGTCGAGGCTCCGCTTGGCTCTCAGGCGCAAGCCTTCCTCGATCTCGATCCGTGGCTTAAGATCGCGCAAGGCGGTATAGAGTTTCTCCATCGTATTGAGCGCCATGTAGGGGCAGATGTTGCAATTGCAGTTGCCGTCCGCACCGGGTGCGCCGATGAAGTTTTTCTCCGGCAGCGCCTTTTCCATTTGGTGAATGATGTGCGGTTCGGTTGCCACGATCAGTGTATCGCCGGGAAAGCTCTTCGCAAATTGCAGGATGCCGCTGGTCGATCCCACGTAATCGGCATGGGCTACGATCTGCGCGGGGCATTCGGGATGCGCGGCAATTGGCGCGCCGGGGTATTCTTCCTTAAGCTTCAGCAATTCGGTCTCGCTAAACGCTTCGTGCACGATGCACACGCCGGGCCACAGCAGCATGTCACGATTGAATTTTCGGTTGAGATAGCCGCCCAGATGGCGATCCGGGCCGAAGATGATCTTCTGGCTTTCCGGGATCTGCTGCAGGATCGTTTCCGCGCTGGAGCTGGTCACGATCACATCGGACAGCGCCTTCACCTCGGTCGAGCAATTGATGTATGTCAGCGCAATGTGGTCCGGGTGGGCTTCGCGGAAAGCCTTGAATTTCTCGGGCGGGCAGCTGTCTTCCAGGCTGCACCCGGCGTCCATGTCGGGCAGCACTACGATTTTTTCGGGGCTGAGGATCTTGGCGGTATCGGCCATGAATTTAACCCCGCAAAACGCGATGACATCCGCATCCGTATCGGCAGCAAGCTGGCTCAACTGCAGGCTGTCCCCGACGTAATCCGCAATGTCCTGAATTTCCGGCTTCTGGTAATAATGCGCCAAGATCACCGCGTTGCGATCTTTGCGCAGCCGGTCGATTTCGGCGCGCAGGTCAGTGCCAGCTGGGAGTTTGCTTTCAACGCTCATTTTTTCGTCCTGTCCGCGGGGATGGAGGCCCTATATAGTCAGAACGTCTGTTTTGGCGAGGTAGTTCCGTCAGTTTCCGAAGCCGGGCGGCAAAAATGCTGCCATTGGCCGGTCTGCACCCGGACTGCCTGCGATAACACTCTCGGTTAGTGAAATTCCCAACGGACTGTACGCGATGAGGTCGCCCAGAATCTGCGCCCCGACGATGGTCGCGACCCCCCAGAACCAGGCTGGGTGGATCTTGCCATTTCGGCGCCAATCGGCGAGCATTCCGACTATCGGGAAAATCAAAGTTGCCAAGATTGTGATCCGCCAAGCGTTCGGGATCATCAGCGGTAACGGCAGCAAGCGGCCCAAACCTGGTCCGGTCAGAACGGTCATTCCGCAGAAAACCAGGCGCCGGTGCCAGCCAGTGTAGCGCTGGCTACGCAAACCGGCAAAGATCAGGCCGCCGAAACTTAGTAGCATAAGCGAATTGCTGATCATGAATTCGTTCTGGTCGAAAAAGAATGGTCCACCGGTCCGCCGCAGCGAGGTTACCATGATGGCGAAGCCCATCACGATCATCAGTGGCACCCACACTACCGCCAATTTACCCAAGCGGCGGTGCAGCGCCAGATTGCCTCCGGCGATGAAGCTGTTCTGGGCAAGGTATATTGCCACCCAGCTGAAGAAGACAAAGGCGTGGACATGGTAGATAATTGGCACTGAAAAGGTGCTTCGGCCCATCGCCAGATTGAGCGCAAAGCCGGCAAAGATAGTCGCCGACATTACCCATGCCATGATCAGAAAAAAGCGGGTTTCCCCCAAGGCACCTTGCGGGCGTTTCCATATAGAGGCCATCGGATTACTCCAGTCAGCCGACCCGCAATCTTAATAATCCGAAGTCAGCAAGTCGAAAAGTGAAATTTCGACTCGCCCGGCTGCCGAACGCCATTCAAGGCTGCCCGTCAAAGCGGACATTTACGGTCACATCACCATATCCGGCAACGCTCAATGGTATGGCAAGATTTTGGCGGATTGCATCTTTCGCCGCGCCGCGCGCAAGGTCCGATAATACCGGATTCGCAGCCTGCTTCACGGCCTGCTGTTCTGCCAGCTGGGTATTCTTTCGGGTAAGGTCGCCTTGCGCGTCGCGGGTGATCCAGATGCCTTCGCGGAGATATTGTGCGCGTGCTTCGTCCAAGTTGGGCTTGCCGACCTTGATCGCGGGCAATTGCACGTCCAGCACATGTGTTTCGGCGTTCCATGCCAGCCGTTCCGGGCCGATTTGCGACAGGTCCAGCGTGTAGTCCACCCGCGCCGGTATGACCGCCACCTGACGGCTCTGCACCATGCCCAGAAACCGGCTGTCATCGCTCGCCACAACCGGTGCCAGTTCTGCACTGAAGACAGTCAGCTTGTTCTGTTTTTCGAATGCCACCAGACTGGTCGCAAGCGGATCGCCCAGATCGCTGGGGCCGAAAGCCTTCCAGCCCAGCCACGCGGACAATGCCAGCATGGCGATGAACATCAGCCACGGCACTGCCTGAATGCGGGCGAGTGACTGTTGCCGTTCTACCGTTGGTGCCAAGGTATCAGGTTCGGAATTCTTCAGAATGTCAGCCATATATCACCTGAACGGCTGACGATGCCCCTACGTTCCAGATCAATCAGATGAGCCTTTACCGACATGCCCGCTGCACCGGTCAGCCGCGGGTCGAGCCCTTTGTACATTTGCGGGACCAAGGCCTCGATTTCTTGCGGTGCTTCGCCCAGCAGCCGCAGGATCTGGTTTTCCCGCTGGCGGCGGTGGCCCATCATCCCGCGCACCAGCTGGCGCGGCCTTTCAATCGGCGCGCCGTGGGCGGAGTAATAGACGCGGTCTTCGCGCTCGTAAAGTTTGGCCAGGCTGGCCATGTAATCGCTCATATCGCCGTCCGGCGGCACGATGACGCTGGTGGACCAGCCCATCACATGATCGCCGGTGAACAGGGCGCCGCTTTCCTCCAGCGCGAAACACAGATGGTTGGAGGTATGGCCGGGCGTCGCAACCGCAGTCAGGGTCCAGCCGGGGCCGGTCATGCTCTCGCCATCTTCCAGCACCCGGTCCGGTTCATAAGTCCTGTCGAACGGGGCATCCGCGCGGGGACCAAGATCGTTCAACACCAGCGGAGCGCAGCCGACTATGGGCGCGCCGGTGCGCTCCGCCAGCGGCTTCGCAGCTGGCGAATGGTCGCGGTGCGTATGGGTGCACATGATCGCGCCGATTTTGTCATCGCTAATCGCAGCCTCCAGCGCCGCCAGATGGCGGGCATCGTCGGGGCCCGGATCAATCACGGCAATCGTCCCGGCATTCCCGACCAGATAGGTCTGCGTGCCTGTATAGGTATAGGGCGAAGGATTGGGCGCGAGCACGCGGCGCACCAGTGGTTCGGGCTGTTCGATCAAGCCGGTTGGCCAGGGTTTCGGGGGTATCTCCATCAATCCCATTGTGGAGTGCGGAACCCCGGAAGTCGAGACAGGTTATCTTTCAAGGCCTCTCGACTTCGATGCGAACGGGCGGCATTCATGCATCATGGAACAAAAAATTCTCGTCCTTGATGAAGGCACTACTTCAACCCGCGCGATGTTGTTTGCTGTCGATGGCGCCCTGATCGCCAGCGCCCAGCAGGAACTGACCCAGATTTATCCTGCACCGGGCAGGGTCGAACATGATCCGCGCGAGATATGGCACCGCACGCTCGCCTGCGCACGCGAGATGGTCGAAAAAGCGGGGGGCGCGCAAAGTATCGCGGCCATCGGCATCACCAATCAGCGGGAAACAGTGGTTGCGTGGGACAAATCAACGGGGGAGCCGCTGGCCAATGCGCTCGTGTGGCAGGACCGGCGAACGGCAGATTTCTGCATGGCCTTGCGCGAAGCTGGACACGAGGCGGATGTCCAGCGGGCGACCGGCTTGCTGCTCGATCCCTATTTTTCCGGCACCAAAATGCGCTGGCTGGTCGAAAACGAACCTGCCGTGGCGGCAGCCGCGAAGGCGGGAACGCTGGCGCTGGGTACGGTTGAAAGCTGGCTGGTGTTCAAGCTGACCGGGGGTGAATTCATTTCCGATGCCAGCAACGCCAGCCGCACCTTGTTGCTGCCACTTGAAACTGCGGGCTTCGATCCTGCGTTGTGCGACTTGTTCGGCGTGCCCCGCGCTGCGTTGGCGGAAGTGACCGACAATGCGGGCAATTTCGGAACGACCCTGCCGGAACTGTTCGGCGCGCCGATTGCGATTACGGGCCTAGCCGGGGACCAGCAATCAGCGACCATCGGACAAGGCTGTCTCTCTCCGGGCGAAACCAAGGCGACCTATGGCACTGGCGCATTTATCCTGGCCAACAAGGGGCGGGGTGTGCCTGCATCGGCCAACCGGCTGCTGGGCACAGTGTTGTACCAGATGGACGGGCAGCGCACCTATGCGCTGGAGGGATCGGTCTTTGTCGCGGGAAGCTTGGTGCAATGGCTGCGCGATTCGCTTGGATTGCTGGGCACTGCAGCGGAAACCGAGACGCTCGCCCGATCGATCGCCGATAGCGGCGGCGTGGTGATCGTCCCTGCGCTGTCAGGTTTGGGGGCGCCCCATTGGCGGCCGGAGGCGGGCGGGGTGATCGCCGGACTCAGCTTCGCCACCGGACGGGCACAAATTGCCCGCGCAGCGCTGGAGGCGATGGCGCATCAGACGGATGATCTGGCGCGAGCCTTTGCGGCCGATGGCGCGAAGTGGACGTCGCTGAAAATCGATGGCGGGATGAGCGCGAATGACTGGATGGCGCAAGATATCGCCAATATCCTGGGCCTGCCGGTCGAACGTCCTGAATTCGTGGAAACCACGGCATTGGGTGCGGCCATGCTGGCAGGAGTTGGTGCAGGCTTGTACCCATCGCTGGAAGATGCGTCGGCTGCGATGCGCGGCGGGCTGGTTCATTTCGCGCCGGACATGACCGCTGATGAGCGACAGCAGCGCAGGTCGAAATGGCAAAAGGCACTGTTGGCAGCCTGACCGGGATCAGGCTTTGAAAACCGCTTGGCCCAATCGTTCCCGCAGGCGGAGAATTGCCGCAGGCTGCATTTCATAACGTTCGCGCCACGCGGCATCGAGCCGGGCGATCCGTTGATGCATGGTTTGAGAATGCAGGACCAGCCGCTGTGTATCGGGCTCAAGCAAGGCCAGGCTGGCTGGCTCGGGCGCCCGGTCAGGCGGCAGTTTGCTGTGGCGACGCAGTTGGAACTCGCTCAGTTCGCCAGAGTAATATGCCCGGTGATTAAGCAGCCATGCGAGAACATGCATCACCCGCGTGGTGGTTCGCAGGCCTTCGACCGACATTGCCAGCCGTAGTCGATCGGCCTTTTCGCCCGTCTCGCGGACAGGCGTTAGGTCGAAGATCGAACGGACCTCGTCGGCGAGCACGAGGGCTTCGCAATAGAGGTCTTCAACGATCTTGCGGTTGAGATCGGACGGCGGTTGCATGCTTGGCCCGCTTATCGCATCTTCACCCCTTCCGCCAGCAAGGGGTAGAGTTAATACCTTGCGAATTTTGCGGCGTCCCAGGTTGAAACGGATTTTGCCGGGTCTGCTGGAAATTTCAGGCGATAATGTCGGGCAGCAGTGCGTCTTCGACCATGGCAATCTGGTCTTTCAGGCGCAATTTGCGCTTTTTAAGCCGGGCAATCTGCAATTGGTCGGTCGATCCGGCCAGCAAAAGCGCATCGATCGCTGCGTCCAGATCGCGGTGTTCGGTCTTCAGGCCGGCCAACCGCTTGCGCAATTCCTGCTCGTTCACGCGGGCTTGTCCTCTCGCCAGTAATTTGATCGGTGCAATGGGCGCAAACGCCTGGTCGCACAATCGCCGTTACTGATCGCTTAGGGAAAACTCCGGGCTTCGCAAATGGGCTGCAATATGTTTTTATCCCTAATGCCGCCCGGAGGATGTTTCCGAGTCGGCTTGGCAGGCCTCAGCCGAGGCCAGATTAAAGGAGAGCCATATGGCAACGTCCCACGTCAGCGCCCTGCAAGATAAACACGCCGGTCTAGATGCGAAAATTCGCGCAGAATTGAACCGCCCAGCGCCAGACACAACGACGATCCAGGCCCTCAAAAAGATGAAATTGCGAATTAAGGAAGAGCTTGCAAAAGCCTGAGGCAACGCTCTTCAATCATTCGATAATTGACGCGGTATTCATTCCTGCGTTTGGTTGTGCTCGGCAGTTCCCAATGGGGCTGGCGTGCTATACAACGCTGGAATGACCGCCGCCGCAGCCGCCCGACAGATCCTGACCCAGCTGCACGAGGTGATGGCCTCGCGAATGCACGCGCAGGGTAAACTGGACAAGGTGGTGGAGATCGTCGGGGAGAATCTCGATAGCGAGGTTTGCTCGATTTACCTCCTGCGCGAGGGAATGCTGGAACTGTTCGCGACGCGCGGGCTGAACGCCAGCGCAGTCCACGTCACCCGCATGGCGATCGGCGAAGGCCTGACCGGGGTGATCGCCGACCAGATCGAAACGCTCAACCTGGCCGAGGCGAAGGCGCATCCCGATTTCCAGTATCGTCCGGAAACCGGGGAAGAGAAATTCCACTCCTTTGCCGGGGTTCCGATCGTCTACCGCGAACGGGCTGTTGGCGTGCTGTGCGTCCAGCATGTCGAACCGCGACGTTATGAAGACGTCGAGATCGAGGCGCTGCAAACCACGGCGATGGTCCTGTCAGAACTGATCGCCAACAATGAAATGGTTGACGAGGAAGAGGCGCTGGGCCTGAATTCCGCGCAATCAGGCCCACAGACCATCACCGGCCTGCCCCTGGTCAAGGGGTTGGCGAGCGGTGTTGCGGTGTTCCACCAGCCGCGCGTCACCATCACCCAGGTCATGGCCGATGATACGGAAGCGGAACGGCAGCGCGTCTATCGTGCCTTCGACAAGATGCGCGAAGGCATTGATTCGATGACCAGCCAGGCCGAATTCGGCATGGGCGGCGAACATGAAGAGGTGCTCCAAACCTACAAGATGTTCGCTTACGACGAAGGTTGGTCGCGGCGCATCAACGAAGCGATTGATTCCGGCCTGACTGCAGAGGCAGCGATTGAAAGGGTGCAGCAACGCACCCGGATGCGGATGCGCGAGATCGACGATCCGCTGCTCGCTGACCGGATGCACGACCTGGAAGATCTGGCCAACCGGCTGCTGCGGATTGTTTCGGGGCAATTGGGAACAGCCGCGACCCAGGGCCTGCGGCGGGACACTATCCTGATCGCCAAGAACCTCGGTCCGGCTGAATTGCTCGAATATGACCGCCGCCGCCTCAAGGGTGTGGTGATGGAAGAAGGTTCCCTGACAGCGCATGTGGTCATCGTGGCCCGCGCCATGGGCATTCCGGTGCTGGGACGGGCGCGGGGGCTGCGCGGACTGGTGCGCGAAGGCGATGAAATCCTGATCGATGCGGACGCCGGCAATGCGATTATCCGTCCGGCGCAGCAGATGTATGCAGCGTTCGAAGCGCGCTTTGCCCGATCGCGGGAACGTCAGGCGATCTATGCCGAATTACGCGATGTCGAACCCTTCACCCGTTGCGGTACGCGCATCCAGGTGATGATGAACGCCGGTCTGCGTGACGATCTATCCAGCCTCAATCTGGTTGGTGCGGACGGGATCGGGCTGTTCCGGACCGAATTCCAGTTCCTGGTTTCCGCCACATTGCCGAGCCGTGACAAGCAGTTCCGGCTGTACCGCGATGTGTTGGACGCTGCAGGGGAAAAGCCGGTTATATTCCGTACGGTCGATATCGGCGGGGACAAGGCGGTGCCGTACCTGCGTTCGGGCGAAGCAGAGTATGACGAGAATCCGGCCATGGGCTGGCGCGCATTGCGGCTGGCGCTGGAGCGCGAAGGGCTGCTCAAGGTCCAGGCCCGTGCGCTAATCGAAGCAGCGGCAGGCAAGGTGCTTCACGTGATGTTCCCAATGGTGTCGGAGCCATGGGAGTTCGACGCCGCCAAGGCGGTCTTCGAAGCGCAGCTGAAATACATCAAGGCGCAGAAGAAGGTGCTGCCCGAAACGATCAAATACGGCGCCATGCTGGAAGTTCCGGCGCTGGCCGAAGTGTTGGACCTGCTGATCCCGAAGCTTTCGTTCCTGTCGGTCGGGACCAATGATCTGACCCAGTTCCTGTTCGCTGCGGACCGCGCCAATCCCAAGCTGGCGGAACGGTATGACTGGATGAGCCCGGCAATTTTGCGGTTCCTGCGGCGGGTGGCGCTCGCCACGGAAGGTGCGCCGGTGGATCTGGGCATCTGCGGCGAGATGGGCGGGCGCAGGCTGGAAGCTCTGGCGCTGCTCGGGATTGGCTTCAGGCGTTTTTCGATCACGCCTGTTTCCGTCGGGCCGATCAAGGAATTGGTTCGAAAATTGGATCTGAATGAAATTTCAGGCGTTATGAATGTATGGCTCTCGCAGCCACCGGCAGACATCAGGGTTGCGCTGCAGGATTGGGCTGAGGCCAACGGCATCGACGTGGATTGACGCCGGCAAATGATGACTTCGCCGCTCAGAAACGCCATCTCGTCGAATTGCTGGAGATCAGCCGACCTCACCGCTTGACAGCCAAGCGCGGGCGATATTCTGCTAAGTCAAAAGAAAACAGGGTTGCAAGGACATCAGGATGGCGGACGTAGAAAACAGGGCCGAATACGATAGTGCCGACGGCACTTTGCCGCTGGATACAGCAGGTCTTCTGCTGCGCCGCGCCCGCGAAGACGCCAAGCTTACTATCGAACAGATTTCCGCCGAAACACGGATTGGCCATCGCCACTTGGTACTGATCGAACAAGGCGATTTCGACGGCCTGCCCGGACGCACCTATGCTATCGGATTTTCGCGGAGTTATGCCAAGGCAGTTGGGCTGGACGATAAGAAAATCGCGGCGATGGTACGTTCCGAACTGGCAGAAGGCGGCCAGGGCGATCAAGGAAACTCCGGCGGTTTCGAACCGGGCGACCCGGCCCGTATCCCGACTCGCGGCCTGGCATGGCTCAGCGCATTGGCCGCGGTCCTGCTGATCGCTGGCGGTTTTGCCTATTTCCGCGATTATTTCATGCCCGGTTCCGGCCCTGGTCCCTTGGTTGCTGAGGCACCTGCCGAGATGCGCGCAGCACCGCAAGCCAATGGCGCTGCCGATGCCGATGCTACCAATCCGCAAGCCGGTGACGAGGTAGTATTCACGTCGCTGGAAAATGGCATTTGGGTAAAATTCTATGACGGCGAAGGCAACCGGCTGATGGAAAAGCAGATGGCCCTGAATGAAAGCTTCACAGTGCCTGCCGATGTAATCGAACCGCAAATCTGGACCGCGCGCCCGGATGCCCTGTCCATAACGGTGGGCGGCAAACCGGTGCCCAAACTTGCGGAAGAATTGCAGACCATGCGCGATGTTCCGGTTAGTGCGGAGGCGCTGCTGGCCCGGGCCGCACCGTTGCAGCAATCCCCCGCTCCCGCGGCGGCGACCACCGACACCTGATAGCTTGCAGGTGTTCCCCCGTATTTCGGGGGTTGTCTCTCGACAATTCGCTATCTGTGCGGCAGGAATCGCGCAGTATGTAAAGCACGGCCTTATTCAGCAGGGGTTCGGGGTGCGATGTGCATTCCCACACTGCATTTGGCTTATTTGAGATTACAGGAGCGTTCCGCACGATGATCACTCGTTTCAGCACCACACCGCTTACCCGGACAATTTTTGGTGGATTGGCGGTATTCGCCGTGGCTGCGACGTCCTTGCCGGCGGCTGCGCAAGACGTAGATGAAGCCCGTATTCGCAAGATCGAGTCGGAAGTCCGCGCCTTGCAGCGAACGGTGTTTCCAGGCGGCGCGGGCCGGTTCTTCGAACCGGAAATTTCTGGCAGTGCCGCGGCGCCTTCTACCACCGTACCCAATTCCTCCACGGCAGTAACCGATATCCTTGCCCGGCTGGATGCATTGGAAGCGCAGCTGCAGGGGCTGACGTCGCAGACGGAGCAGAACACCAATTCGCTCAGCCTGCTGACCACCCGCGTGGCAGCGCTGGAAACGCCAGCATCGTCCGCGCCAATCGCGGCCCAGCCAATTGCCAGTGCCCCGGCAGCAATCCTCGGAGCGATGACTGGCGGCGCATCGACTGCCGCGGTGCCGGCACAATCAACGCAGGCGAAGGCGGCACCCTCGGGCCCTACAGCGGCGCGATTGGCAGCCGTACAGGAAATCGCCAAGCCGCAGACTGATGATCCGGGCGATGATGAATATTCCTATGGCTTCCGCCTGTGGGATGCGGGCTTTTATCCAGAAGCGCAGCAGCAACTGACGCTGTTCGTGGAAAAATATCCCAATCACAGCCGGCTGAGCTACGGCCGAAATCTGCTGGGCCGTGCATATCTGGATGATGGCAAGGCCAAGGAAGCCGCGCCGTGGTTCCTTCGCAATTACCAGGCCAACAAGCAGGCTGCCCGCGCACCCGACAGCTTGCTGTTTCTGGCCGAAGCGATGATTGCGCAGAAAGACACCAGCCGCGCATGTATCGCATTGGCGGAATTCGGAGATACCTATCCTGCATTGGCTTCAGGCCGGCTGGCTGATCAGTATCAGTCCAGTCTGCGCAAGGTAAAATGCAATTGATAGGCCGCTCGATCCGCAATTAATCGGACGGTTCGAGGAGAATCTCGACCGGCTCTGGCCACGATTTGGAACCGTCAGGGAAAGGCTGGGACTTGCCGTGTCCGGCGGACCGGACAGCATGGCAATGCTGCTGCTGGCCCATCGAGTAATGCCCGGCGAAATCGAAGCGGCCACGGTGGATCACGGCCTCAGGGCTGAAAGCGCGTCAGAAGCGGCGATGGTGGCCGATCTGTGCGCACAGTTAGGTGTGCGGCACTCGACCTTGGTGGTCACCGTACCATCCGGAAACTTGCAGGACAGGGCCCGTGAGGCCCGCTATGCGGCGATGTCAGATTGGCTGGATGCCCGTGATCTTGCGGGCTTGGCGACGGCGCATCATCTGGACGATCAGGCCGAAACGCTGCTGATGCGGCTTAATCGGGGAAGCGGCTTGTCCGGGCTTGCGAGTATCCGCGAAATTGGGCCGGTTCCAGGTGGTCCTTACCGGATGATTCGGCCGCTGCTTGATTGGCGGCATGGCGAATTGGTTGGTATCGCCCAGGACGCCGGGATTGCCGTGGCCGACGACCCGTCAAACGATAACAACCGGTTTGATCGTGTGCGCATTCGCAAGGCGTTGGCGGACGCGGATTGGCTTGATCCCCATGGTCTGGCGCGCAGCGCACGCCTGCTCTCGGATGCTGATGATGCGCTGCAATTCATGATTGGCCGCGAGGTAGTGGAATGCGTCGAGTTCGGTGAAAAGCAAACTGTCTATCACGCTTTGCGAACCGGGTTGGGCGGACTGAACATAGTCCGCATCGGTGTGATCCAGAGCATTTTCCGGTATTTCGGAACCACGATTGATCGATCCGCAGCTGCGCGGATGTGCGCGGGGCTGATCGCGGGCAGGGGCGGGAACGTGGCAGGAATTCACGCCGCTACGCGAGACGTTGGCAGTGAACGCCAATGGGTATTCGCCCGAGAAAACCCGCGCATTTGACTGCAATCAGAGTATCGGATCGCCCATGCCGATGCGCTTGCCGCGGGTAATCACGACCTTGTCACCCTTGGCCGCGACTTCATATAATTTCGCCATGAAGCCATCCGGCGCGGCGACACAGCCATGGCTGGCATAGCCGTTTTCGACCGTAGAACCGCCATGAACCGAGATCCCGTCCCACGTCAGTCGCAGGGTCCAGGGCATTGGCGCATTGTTGTATTTTTCCGAGATATTGTGCCGTTCCTTGGTCAGGATCGGAAAAGTGCCCAATGGCGT
>JBFEKH010000020.1:0-30357 GCA_041552775.1 Allopontixanthobacter sp. | reverse complement strand
CTCGCGGGCGGAAATCCAGGTTCCCCACCTATTCGTTTCCGACATGGATTCGACCATGATCGGCCAGGAATGCATTGATGAGCTGGCTGATTTTGCCGGGTTGAAGGACCGTGTCTCCGACATTACCGAGCGCGCCATGCGAGGTGAACTGGATTTCGTGTCCGCACTCAACGAGCGTGTCGGTTTGCTTGGCGGACTGGGCGAGAATGCGATCCAGCAATGCCTCGACGAGCGCATTACCCCGGTAATCGGCGCGCGTACACTTGTCTCTACATTGAAAGCCAAGGGGTGCCGGACTGTGCTGGTAACTGGAGGTTTCCACCATTTCGCCGATCCGGTTGGAAAGATGCTCGGATTCGAACGGATAGTCGGAAACAAGCTTGCCGTATCGGACGGCCATCTGACCGGCGGGCTTGACGGGGCAATTGTCGATAGTTCGGTGAAGGAACAGGTGCTGCGGGATGAAATGGGCGAGTTGGGCGATGCCGCGGTCAGCCTGGCAACGGGCGACGGGGCGAATGACATCCCCATGCTGCAGGCTGCCAATTACGGCATGGCCTACCGCGCGAAGCGAAAGGCCCGGGCGGCTGCAAGTGGCTGGATCGACCGCGGTGATCTGACCGCGATTTTGTCACTGCTTGGCATTCCGGAAAACGAGTGGGTCACTGATTGACGCGTGTATGTGGTTAGGTCTGGAAACTTTAACCACTTGCAGTTATATTGACATCACTGTCAGTAAGGGCATGAAATGAACGCCACCACCAATATAACGACCGATGTTTCCACGCAGCCTAATGACATGGCGCGTGACGGCACGATTTTCCTGCATCCGGGCCGCACCGCACTGCGCACGCGTCCACTGAAGGCAGTGGGTCACTGGAACGAACTCATGAAGAACAAGGAAAATACCGAAGAGGTTTTCCACATCTTCGAATGTTTTCCGTCTAGCGAGTTCTTGCCGCGCGCCCGAGATTTTACCTTGAGTGACAAGGGCCAGGCGATCCGCGCCAGCGAGCCCTACCTCCCCGATATTCTCGACGATCATGCCGCCCTGCGCAAATTGCCCGCGGGCACCGTCGCCCATGCCTATGTCGATTTCATGGAACGCGAAGGCCTGTCCGCCGCCGGTCTGGTCTCCGAACATGACCGTTTTCGCGGTGACCGGCCGCGCTTCGACGATCTGGTCGAATGGTTCGCCAACCGCCAGCGCGACGTCCATGATATGCTGCATGTGATGACCGGTTACGGCCGCGATGCGCTGGGCGAACAATGCGTGCTGGCGTTCACCTACAGCCAGCAGCCCAGCTTTGCGCATTTGTTCATCGCCTATGCCGGCGGTTACAATATCAAGAAGCAAGTCAAAACCAGCGCACCGGTGTTCAAGGCCGTGACCGAAGCCAAGCGGCTCGGCAAGGCTTGCCCGCGCGTGGTTGAGATGCCGATCCGCGAGCTGCTCGCCACCCCGCTGGAACAGGCGCGGCGCGAAATGAACATCGGCCAGCCGGTCCATTACGCCGCCGCGCACCGGGTGTGGCAGAGCGAGGCGATCGATCCGTATGATTTACTGGGTCAGGCGAAAGCTGCCTGAAGGTTATTAGAGCCAGCTGGCGATCTGGCTGAGCGGCTTTTTCCGCACCGCGTGTTCCGGCACCGTGGCATCCGGAGCGGGATGGCCGACCACCACGATCATCAGCGGCTTTTCTTCCGGCGGACGGCCGCATATCTTGCGCAGGAAACCCATGGGTGAGGGCGTGTGGGTGAGCGTCGCCAGACCCGCCTCATGTAGTGTCGCAATCAGCATCCCGCAGGCAATCCCCACGCTTTCATTCACGTAGTAATTCTGCGTCGTCCCGTTTTCCTCGATGCCGCCTTTCCGTTGGGCGAAGCACACGATCAGCCACGGGGCGGTTTCGAGGAACGGCTTGTTTGCGTCCGTCCCGATTGGGGCGAGGGCATCCAGCCATTCATCGGGCGCTTTGGGCTTGTCGCCATCCGCCCCGTAAAACTGCCGCTCCTCCGGTTCCGCCGCTTCGCGAATGGCACGCTTGGTATCGGGCGAAGAAATTGCGGTGAAATGCCACGGCTGATGGTTCGCGCCGTTGGGCGCGGTTCCGGCGGCGAGGATGGCGGCTTCAATGACCTCACGGGGAACGGGCTGGTCGGTGAAGGAACGGCAGGACCGGCGTGTTTTCAGCTTGGCATAGGCCGCTCTTGATCGCTCTATCCGTTCCATGTCGGACAATTCCGGCAACGACGGATAGGGCTGAAACGCCTCGCTCACGCCGTCAGGCTTCCATCCAATTGCGAAAGAAGCTTTCATTGGCTTCGCGAAGGTCTGAAATTGGAACGCCCGAGACACTATCGCCGCCGACCGTGCCAATCCGGTGCATCGGGATACCCGCTGCCTGAATACGGCCAGCGTCGGCGCTGGTTACTAAATAGCGTGCCTGATCTTCACCAAATGCGGTGAAATGATCGCCGATTTGCTCCAGCGAACAGCCAAGTCCGCTTGCCAGCGCCATTTCGGCCAAAGCAACCAGCAAACCGCCATCGGAAACGTCATGAACGGCATTCACATGGCCGTCGGCCACCAATCTCTGGACGAATTTTCCGTGCGAAAGGCATTTGCCCAGGTCCACTTGGGGCGCAGAACCTTCTTTCCGATGGTGAATCTCTGAAAGCCAAAGGGACTGGCCGAGGTGGCCGTTATTGTCACCGATGACGAAGATGGCGTCCCCCTCATTCTTGAATCCCATCGTCATCATCTTGGAATAATCTTCCAAGATTCCGACCCCGCCAATCGCTGGTGTAGGAAGAATAGCCGACCCGCCGCCAGTTGCCTTGCTTTCGTTATACAGGCTGACGTTGCCGCTCACGATCGGAAAATCGAGCGCGCGGCAGGCGTCGCCCATGCCTTCAAGGCAGCCGACGAATTGCGCCATGATCTCGGGGCGCTGGGGGTTGGCGAAATTGAGGCAGTTGGTGATCGCCAGCGGCCGCGCGCCCACCGCACAGAGGTTGCGGTATGCCTCGGCCACGGCCTGTTTGCCGCCTTCGTAGGGATCGGCATAGCAATAGCGCGGCGTGCAATCGGTGGTCATCGCCAGTGCTTTTCTTGTGCCGTGCACCCTCACCACCGCCGCATCGCCGCCAGTCTGCAGCGTATCCGCGCCAACGTGGCTGTCATATTGTTCCGCAATCCACCGCCTGCTGGCAAGCGCGGGGCTGGCCATCAGCTTGAGCAAATCCGCGCCGATATCCGTGCTTTCGGGAATATCACCCAGCGGCTTGACCTGCGCCCATGCCTGGTATTCTTCCTTCGAGGCGTAGGGCCGCTGATACTCCGGTGCATCTTCAGCCAGCGGGCCGAGCGGGATATCGCATACCACTGCGCCATCGAATTCGAGGACCATATGACCGCCCTCGGTCACTTCGCCGATCACCGCGAAATCGAGTTCCCATTTGTGGAAGATCGCTTCGGCCATGGCTTCCTTGCCCGGCTTCAGCACCATCAGCATCCGTTCCTGAGATTCCGACAGCATCATTTCATAAGGGGTCATGCCTTCTTCGCGGCATGGCACCTTGTTCATGTCGAGCCGGATGCCGACCTTGCCATTCGTGGCCATTTCCACGCTGGAGGATGTCAGGCCCGCCGCGCCCATATCCTGAATGGCGACGATGGCATCGGTCGCCATCAGTTCCAGACACGCCTCGATCAGCAGCTTTTCCGTGAATGGATCGCCAACCTGCACCGTGGGGCGCTTGGCATCCGAATCGTCGTCGAAATCGGCGCTGGCCATAGTCGCGCCGTGAATGCCGTCGCGGCCGGTCTTGGACCCGACATAGACGATCGGATTGCCCACGCCGGTGGCCGCGCTGTAGAAAATCTTGTCCTGATCGGCCACACCCACAGTCATCGCATTGACCAGGATATTGCCGTCATAGGCCGGGTCGAAATTGGTTTCTCCACCAACAGTCGGCACGCCCACGCAATTGCCGTAACCGCCAATGCCCGCGACCACGCCCTTGACCAGATGCTGCATCTTGGGGTGTTCGGGCCGCCCGAATCGCAGTGCGTTGAGATTAGCAATCGGCCGCGCGCCCATGGTGAACACGTCGCGCAAGATGCCGCCTACGCCCGTCGCAGCGCCCTGATAGGGTTCGATGTAGGACGGGTGGTTGTGGCTCTCCATCTTGAAGATCGCCGCTTGGTTGTCGCCGATGTCGATCACGCCGGCGTTCTCGCCCGGACCGCAAATTACCCAAGGGGCTTCGGTCGGCAGCTTCTTCAGGTAAAACCGCGAGGATTTATAGCTGCAATGTTCCGACCACATGACCGAGAATATACCCAGTTCCAGCAGATTGGGCTCGCGCCCCATTGCCGCCAGAACGCGGTCATATTCTTCCAGATTAAGGCCGTGGGCCTCGACGATTTCAGGGGTGACTTCCGACATGACTCGGCCTTAGCGAGGGCAAGCGCGCGCCGCTAGCCCCGCTGGCGCTTGTGGCGGCGGGTTGTCCCCACCCAGTATGCAAAGAACGTCGCCAAACCATATGTAGCCAATGCGGTGAGATAGATGGGCAGGCCGATCTGGGTTGGTTGCGGGCCGAACCAATTGACTGCCTGGATCACCAGCAACAGACCCATCAGGATCATCGGAGGCACAATCGGGCCGCGCGTACGGCGGAGGAACCAGACGAAGGCAGCGATGGTGATCCCCAGCTCCAGTGGAATCTCGATCAGTGGGTAGTTCCACAGTCCGAGACCGACCGGCGGCGGATGGCCCGCAAGCGTCAAATCGGGGCGGTGGACCAGCAGGTCGAGAAACCAGTGCGACAGAACAACCACGCCCGCGATTACCGCTCCGACGAAATTCTTCTGCCAAAACATGACTATCACCGCGAAGGCGGCAGCCCATATCACCGAACCCATCAGGCTGTGGGTATATGGCATGTAGTACAAATCCATCGCGTTCATCGCAGTTATGCCCGGTGACATGCGCATTTTTTCGACGCCAATCGTTGCCAGCGCAAAAAAGCCCCAATCCACCAGCTGTCCGGCGAGAAACAGCGTGCCCAGCTTGGGCGCCTTGGGCGAGATGGCAGCAGCGGCGAAGGCCGGTGCCCAATGTCCGATGAACATGCTGCTCAGGCTACCTTTTGCGCGATGAAAGCGGCGAACGTGGCCGCAACACAGGTGGCAAATGCGCCCCAGATGATGTCTACCACGGTGATCTGGACCGGCCATACCTTCATGGTTGCCTGGTTGGTCAAATCATAGGTTGCGTAACACAGCGCGCCCAGCAGGGCTCCGTTCAGGGCAGTCGCTCCGAGCCCACCGGTCAGACCCGGACGGACGGCGAACCACAGCATTCCGGCGATATAGGCGGCGTAGAACACCAGCGCCGGGCCGATGCGGAAACTGTCGGCCAGCAGCTCGCCCAGATTCGGGCGGTAGAAATTGGGCCCCGCCCAGCGCAGCCAGATTGCGTCCAGCACACCGAAAGATACCGCGGCGGCAATATAGGCGATAATCCACTTCATAATTTGCACCCCTGTGCGCTAATGCGCTGTCGCAACTTGACCTCGCCACGGGGCGCGGTCAATGCTCCATCGCCATGGCAGACAATACTCCCGATATTTCGGAAATGACCTTCGAAGCTGCGCTGGGCGCGCTGGAAGACGTGGTGCGGCGTTTGGAGAGCGGGGAGGTTCCGCTCGACGAATCGATCACGCTGTATGAACGGGGTGAGACCTTGCGGCAGCATTGCCAGGCCCGGCTCGACGCGGCGCAGGCACGGATCGAGAAGATCGTCGCCGGGCCAGACGGCAAACCGGGCGGCACTGCGCCGTTGGATGCGGCGAAATAGAATGGATCTGGTGGTGGCCAACGATGACATTCTCGCCGAAGGATTAAGCCAGATACAGGCGGATGTTGATGAAACATTCGATGCCCTTCTGCCAGTGCCTGAGGATACGCGGGCGCGGTTGATTGAGGCCATGCGCTATGCCGCGATCGGCGGCGGCAAACGGGTCCGTCCGTTGCTGGTGGCCGCGACGGCCGATTTGTTCGGGGTGGACCGCCATGCCGCAGTGCGGGCCGGCTGCGCGGTCGAGGCGATTCACGTTTATTCCCTGATCCACGATGATCTTCCGTGCATGGATGACGACGATCTGCGGCATGGTAAGCCGACTTTGCACAAGCAATTCGACGAGGCGACTGCCGTGCTGGCGGGCGATTCGCTGCACGCGCTGGCATTCGAGATTTTGTCCGATCACGCCACCAGCACCGATCCTTTCACCCGTTCTGAACTGATTGCAACGCTGGCAGGGGCGAGCGGGATGAACGGTATGGCCGGCGGTCAAATGATGGATATGGCGGCCGATCACCAACAATATGATTTGCGGGAAATCACCCGGCTCCAGCAGCTGAAAACCGGCGCACTGCTGGCGGCATCGGTGGAAATGGGCGCGGTCCTGGGCAAGGTCGCGATTGAAGGCCGCATGCATCTGCGCGCCTTTGCCCGCGATATCGGCCTGGCGTTCCAGATCGCCGATGATCTGCTGGATCAGCAAGGCGACGAGGCCAAGGCTGGCAAGGCACTGCGCAAGGATGACGAGCAGGGCAAACAGACATTTGTGACGCTGATGGGGGTCGATGGCGCGCGCGATCAGGCCCATGCGCTGGTCGAGCAGGCCGTTGGGCACCTAGCCAGCCACGGTAAGGACGCAGCGCTACTGTCCGCATTGGCGCGCTATATCGTGGAGAGGGACCGCTGATGACAAATTCTGGCGAGCGTATTGGCGTTTACCCGGGTACGTTCGACCCGATCACCCTGGGGCACCGCGACATTATCCGGCGCGGGGCCAAGCTGGTTGACCGGCTGCTCATCGGCGTCACCACCAACCCATCGAAAAATCCCATGTTCACGTCCGAAGTGCGCATGAAGATGGTGGCCCGCGAAGTCGCCGACATGGGCATCGACAATGTCGAGATCGTCGGCTTCAATGCGCTGTTGATGAAATTCGCCCGGAAACAGGGTGCCAATGTAATCGTGCGCGGCCTGCGCGCCGTGGCTGATTTCGAATATGAATATCAGATGGCGGGGATGAACCAGCAGATCGACGACGAGATCGAGACGGTATTCCTGATGGCCGATGTCTCGCTGCAGCCGATTGCATCGAAACTGGTCAAGGAAATTGCCTTGTTCGGCGGCGATATCACTCCCTTCGTGAGCCAGGCAGTGCGCAATGACGTGGTTGCACGGGTGAAACAGCTCGGACAGTTGGGCGAATATTGATCATTCATTGAACCGACAGACCGCGCCCGCTAGATGGGCAGCATAAATTGTCCCAGACTGACAGGATTACGATGTTTAAACGCCTGATCGCCGCCGGTGCCCTTACCGCAATGGTCCTTGTTCCAATTGCTGCGTCTGCTCAGGATGCGGGCGATGATGCGGTGGCTGAGACCTCGATGGAGGCGCAAGCCCCAGCTGAAGCGCCCCAGATTTTTCCGCCGATCAATTATGACGTGACGCAGGATCTGGAAAACGTCCTGATTCTGGATTTGTCGAACGGCAAGCGGGTGAAGATCCGCCTGATGCCGGAATGGGCACCGGCCCATATCGAACGGATCAAGACGCTGACTCGCCAGGGTTTCTATGACGGGGTGATATTCCACCGCGTGATCGACGGCTTCATGGCGCAGACCGGCGATCCTACGGGTACTGGCCAGGGCGGATCTGAGCTGCCCGACCTCAATGAAGAATTCAATCGGATGCCGCATCTGCGCGGAACCGTGTCCATGGCGCGCGCCCAGACCGAAGACAGCGCCAACAGCCAGTTCTTCATCACATTCTATCCGCGCTTCTCGCTCGACAAACGCTACACCAATTTCGGCCGGGTAATCTCGGGTATGGATGCAGTGGATGCCATCAATCGGGGCGAGCCACCAGCGAACCCGACACGTGTTCTGCAGGCTTCCATTGCGGCCGATAACAAGGCTCCTCCGGTTATCACAACGCCAGCGCCGTCATCCGCGATCAGCGCGGATATGCTGTCCGCCCCGGTGAACTGAGCGCAAAGCACACTTCCCATCGCTCACTATCGGCCGTAGGGGCGCGCCATGCGCGTTGACCTGTTCGATTTCGATCTTCCCCCTGAACGCATAGCGCTGCGTCCGGCTGCCCCGCGCCATTCCGCGCGGATGCTGGTCGCACGTGGAGGAAGTGAATTATCGGACGGGATCGTCAGCGACCTGCCGTCGCTCCTAAATCGCGGCGATGTGCTGGTGTTCAACGACACTCGCGTGATCCCTGCACAGCTTGAGGGTACGCGCGGAGAGGCGAAGATCGGCGCGACCTTGCACAAGCGGATCGACCTTCGCCGCTGGCAGGCATTCATCCGCAACGCCAAGCGGCTGCGAGAAGGTGACCGCATCTATTTTCCCAATGATGTTGTCGCCATTGCCGAGCAGCGCCATGCCGATGGCAGTTTTACCCTCGCATTCGAAGGTGATGAGCCGGTCGAAACCCTGCTCGAACGCGCAGGCCGGATGCCGCTGCCACCCTATATCGCGGGCAAACGTCCGACGGATGAACGCGACAAATCCGATTACCAGACTATCTTCGCCCGGGAAGACGGCGCAGTCGCTGCTCCAACTGCCGCGCTCCATTTCACCCCGGAGTTACTTGCTGCGCTGGACGACGCGGGGATCGTGAGCGAAATGCTGACACTTCATGTCGGGGCAGGGACCTTCCTGCCGATGAAGGTAGATGATACCGCAGACCATACAATGCATGCCGAATGGGGCCGGATCGATGCCGCCACCGCAGCTCGGCTGAACGCTGCTCGGGCGGCGGGCAACCGGGTGATTTCCGTCGGTACGACCAGCCTGCGACTGCTCGAAAGCGCGGCGGGGGAGGATAATATCATTCGGCCCTTTGTCGGGGATACGTCGATCTTCATCACGCCGGGATACCGTTTTCGCGCCATTGACGGGCTGATGACCAATTTCCACCTTCCCAGATCGACGCTGTTTATGCTGGTCAGCGCGCTGATGGGCATAGAGCGAATGCAGGACCTTTATGCCCATGCAATTGCCGATCAGTACCGCTTCTATAGCTATGGCGATTCCAGCCTGCTGATCCCGTAAGCATCGCTTGCATTTTAACCGGGTATCGCCACTACTGATCTTGTGAACGAACCCATCCTGCAAATCGAAAATTTGACAAAAATATATGCCGGCGGCTTCAAGGCGCTTGACGATGTCGACCTAGAAATCACCAAGGGCGAAATTTTCGCGCTGCTTGGACCCAACGGTGCGGGCAAGACTACGCTGATTGGCGCGGTGTGCGGGCTGGTCCGTCCGACATCGGGCAGCATCCGCGCCTTTGGGGATGACCTGTCGCACAACTGGCGCTCGGCCAGGGCGCGCATCGGGTTGGTGCCGCAGGAATTGTCGACCGACATGTTCGAACCCGTTATCCGCGCGGTCAGTTTTTCGCGCGGGTTGTTTGGGCGAAAAACCGATCCGGCGCGGATCGAGGAAATCCTCAAATCGCTCAGTCTGTGGGACAAGCGCGACGAGCAGATCCGCAAATTGTCCGGCGGAATGAAGCGCCGCGTCCTGATCGCCAAGGCGCTGGCGCATGATCCGGAACTGCTGTTTCTGGACGAGCCCACTGCCGGGGTCGATGTCGAATTGCGGCGCGACATGTGGCGCCTGATCGGCGATTTGCGCGATCAGGGTGTCACCGTGATCCTGACGACGCATTACATCGAAGAAGCCGAGGAAATGGCCGACCGGGTGGGCATCATTCGTGGCGGCAAATTGCTGATGGTTGATAACAAATCCGCCATGATGGCGCGCCTTGGGCGGACAGAAGCTCACATTATGTTGGCTGTGCCGATGCACGCAATTCCTCCAGCGATCAGCAAATATCCGGTGCATCTGGCGAGGGATGGGATGGAATTATGCTATCGCGGCGGCGACGGGACCGGACTGGGCAGCCGCGAGGTAGCGGATCTGACCAAGACACTTACCGCACAGGGGATTGATTACATCGGCATCGAAATCAGGGAATCCTCGCTCGAGGACATCTTTGTCGGCCTGGTGGAGGAGGGCGCATGATCGGGTTCAATTTGCGCGCAGCCAAGGCAATCTATGTCCGTGAAGTCATGCGGGCCATGCGCACCGCAATGCAATCTCTGCTGGCACCCGTCCTCACCACTTCGCTGTATTTCATCGTCTTTGGCGCAGCCATTGGCGGGCGCATGGAATCGGTCGGCAATGTCAATTACGGCGCGTTCATAGTGCCGGGCCTGCTGCTACTCACCCTGCTAAGCGAAAGCACCAGCAATGCCAGTTTCGGCATATATATGCCGCGTTTCACCGGCACTATTTACGAACTGCTTTCGGCCCCGGTCGGAGTGGCCGAAACACTGGCGGGTTTTGTCGGTGCGGCGGTGACCAAATCGCTGATCCTCGCTTCGATCATCCTTCTGACCGCGACGCTGTTTGTCGATTACCGTATCGAACACCCGATATTGGCGCTGGGATACATAATACTGATCGCCTCGGCATTCTCTCTGTTCGGCTTCATCCTCGGCATCTGGGCGGACAATTTCGAGAAACTCAGCGTGATTCCGTTGCTGTTCCTGATGCCGCTGACTTTCCTCGGCGGAACATTTTACTCGATCGACATGCTGCCGGACCCATGGCGCAGCGTCGCTCTGGTCAATCCGATCGTGTATCTGGTCAACGGGTTGCGGTGGACGTTTTATGGATCTTCGGACGTCAATATCTGGCTGTCTTTCGGGATCACGATGGCGTTCCTGGCCGCCTGCGTTGTGGTGATCGCATTCATCTTCAAAACCGGATGGCGGCTCAGGACGTAAACCAGCCCCAGATCAACCGTCCGGTCAGGCCGAGCGAGGCAATGATCATTAGCGGGCGGATCACGCGCGCGCCGTGGCGCATGGCGAAGCGCGAACCCAGATAACCGCCCAGCATGGCACCAGCGGCCATTGTCAGCCCAAGCAGCCACACCATCTTGCCGCCCAGTGCGAACACGATCACCGAGGCCCAATTGGTGGCGGCGTTAAAAAATTTGGTGTTGGCCGTCGCGCGGATTAGCCCTTGGCCGCGAAGGCCGACCAACGTGGCAGTGAAGAATTGTCCGGTGCCGGGCCCAAAAAACCCGTCATACAGACCGATACCGCCCGCGACCGGGGCATACCCCGTGCGGGTCAAACGTTCATGCGCATCGACATCGGTCATCTTTGGGCTGAAGATGACATAGCCGGCAAGGATCAACAGGAAAATCGGGACGATATAGGTCAGAATGCCAGGGGAAATCAGCTGGACCAGCAACGCGCCGGCCACTGCCCCCAAAAAGGCCAGCGCCACCAGCGGCAAATTCTCCCGCACCTGGACCAGTCCGCCTTTCCAGTAATTGCGGCACGCCATGCTGGTCCCGAAAACCGATTGCAGTTTGTTGGTGCCCAGTGCCAGATGCGGCGGCATCCCGGTGGCGAGCAGGGCAGGCATCATGACCAATCCCCCGCCGCCAGCGATGGAATCGACAAATCCGGTAAATATCGCGACCGCGAACATCGTTGGATACAGCCACGTCGCGACATCGAATGATTCCACCACTTGCCTCCTTATGGCATTTGCCCCCTGTGGCCGCTGCGGCTAAGGGCCGCAAGCCCATGACCGAAACTCACGCCCCCAGGTTCGAATTCACCATCGCCGCAACCGACGGTAAAGCGCGCACCGGACGCATCGCCATGCGCCGCGGCGATATTCGTACGCCTGCATTCATGCCCGTGGGGACTGCGGCCACGGTCAAGGCGATGAAGCCGGAAACCGTGCGCGAGACCGGGGCCGACATCATCCTCGGCAATACTTACCACCTGATGCTGCGCCCGGGCGCGGAGCGGGTCGCAAGGCTGGGTGGCTTGCACAAATTCATGAACTGGCATCGGCCCATTCTGACCGACAGCGGCGGGTATCAGGTGATGAGCCTGTCCGACCTGCGCAAATTGACCGAGGAAGGCGTGGAATTCCGCAGCCATCTCGACGGATCGAAACATATGCTGACACCCGAACGGTCGATGGAAATCCAGCGCCTGCTCGGCTCCGACATCGTCATGGCGTTCGATGAATGCCCTCGCGCCGACCAATCCCGCGAAGTTATTGAGGCTTCGATGGAGATGTCGATGCGCTGGGCGAACCGCAGCCGCGACGCTTTCGATGCAGGCGGCGAACATGCAGCGGGCGCCGCACTGTTCGGGATACAACAGGGCGCGCTGGACGAGGTGCTACGGAAACGCAGCGCCGATGCTTTGACCGAAATCGGCTTTGACGGTTACGCTATTGGCGGGCTGGCAGTGGGCGAAGGGCAGGAAGCGATGTTCGCCACGCTCGATTTCGCCCCGGATCAATTGCCCGCCGATCGCCCGCGCTATCTGATGGGTGTCGGCAAACCGGACGATCTGGTCGGCGCGGTGGAGCGCGGGGTCGACATGTTCGATTGCGTATTGCCGAGCCGTTCGGGCCGCAACGGACAGGCGTTCACCTGGAACGGCCCGATCAATTTGCGCAATGCCCGCTTCGCAGAAGATACCGCACCGCTGGACGATCGTTGTTCCTGCGCCACTTGCGGCACCTATACCCGCGCCTATCTGCACCATCTGGTGAAATCAGGCGAAATCCTCGGCGCGATGCTGATGACGGAGCACAATATTGCCTTCTACCAGCAGTTGATGCAGGCGATGCGCGATGCCATCGGGGAAGGGCGGTTTGCCAGTTTCGCCGCTACTTTCCGCAGTGATTACCTCAAGAAAGCAGATTGATGCCCAAACAGCCTGAAGCATGTGAAACCATGGACGACGTCCGCGAAGGCGTGGACTCGACCGACATGGAGCTGGTAGAACTGCTGGCGCGCCGCTTCGGCTACATGGACGCTGCGGCCCGGATCAAGCCTACGCGGGAGGCTGTCCGCGATGAACCGCGCAAGGCCAAGGTCATCAAGGCTGCGATGGCAGCTGCGACGGAGAAAGGCCTGCCCGAAACGGTGATCGGCCACATCTGGGAAGTGCTGGTTGAAGGTTCGATTGCATACGAACTTGCGCGCTGGGATGATCGGGAGCGCGATAAATAGGATCGAGCAATTGCATCGTGAGAATCAAAAAGGGCGGCCCCGCAGGACCGCCCTTTTTCGTAATTCGGACACCGATCAGCGCGAATAGAATTCGACGACCAGGTTTGGTTCCATCGTCACAGGATAAGGAACTTCATCCAACTTCGGAATGCGGGTGAAGGTTATCTTGTCGTTACCGTCGACCGCGACATAATCGGGAATGTCACGCTCTGGCAGGCTCTGTGCTTCGATGACCAGTGCCATTTCCTTGGCCTTGTCGCCCAGGCTGATGACATCGCCGAGATCGCAGCGACGCGATGCAACGTTGCACTTCACGCCGTTGACGCGAATGTGGCCGTGGCTGACGATCTGACGTGCGGCAAAGATCGTTGGCGCGAATTTGGCGCGGTAAACGATCATGTCCAGGCGGCGTTCGAGCAGGCCGATCAGGTTCTGGCCGGTATCGCCCTTGATCCGGGCAGCTTCCTTGTAGGTGCTGCGGAACTGCTTTTCGGTCACATCGCCGTAATAGCCCTTGAGCTTCTGCTTTGCGCGCAGCTGCAGGCCGAAGTCGGAGATCTTGCTCTTGCGACGCTGGCCGTGCTGGCCGGGACCGTAAGAACGCTTGTTAACTGGGGAATTCGGACGACCCCAGATGTTTTCACCCATCCGGCGATCAAGTTTATACTTCGATGCTTTACGCTTCGACATAGTCGTTCTCCTATTTGCTACCGCCGCCCGATTGGCAGCGTTCTAACCCGGTTTCGCACCATCAGACCAATTATGTCTGATGCGGCCACCGCTTCACCGGGATGCGGAGCCAATTCACGAAGCGCGCCCAATAACAGGAATGGGGGTCAGGTCAACCCTTGGCAGCTGACTTCTGGCCCGGGATCAGCGTGGTTTTCGTGCCAAGGTTGTCAGCACCCCGCGCATGGTGCGCACCTCCAGGTGGTTCCAGCCTGCGCTGGTGATAACATTGCGCAATGTCCGGCGCGTCGCCTCTGCCCGTCCATCGGGAAAAAAGTAGTCCTTCGGCTCCAGCATTCTCTCAAAATGCCCGATCAACCCTTCGAGCTCTTCCTGCGGGGCAGGGGGCAATTGCTCGGTCAGGGTTGGCTGTTCCAGCGCCTGCGATTTGGACCACTCATAAGCGCACAGGATCACCGCCTGCGCCAGATTGAGCGACGAGAATTCCGGATTGATCGGAACAGTCAAAATTTTCCGGGCCAGCGATACGTCCTGGATATCCAGCCCTGACCGCTCCGCACCGAACAAGAACGCGCTGCGGCCGGTTGCCGCGTGGATTTCCGCCGCTGCCTCTTCAGGAGTGACCACCGGCTTGGTGTCGTTTCGTTTGCGGACGGTTGTTGCATAGACATGGGCGCAATCCGCCACCGCCTCAGCTGTGGTATCAAAAACTTGTGCTTGCTCGATCACGATGTCGGCCCCGGCGGCGGATGGTCCCGCATCAGGGTTCGGCCAGCCATCGCGGGGCGAGACAAGCCGCAACTCGGTAAGCCCGAAGTTCAGCATTGCACGCGCCGCCTTACCGATATTCTCACCCAGCTGCGGCCGGACGAGTACAATCACCGGTTGCTTCGGTGAGGTGACCTCAATCTCCGGCGGCATTGGCATCGGCGATAGGGGGTACGCCGGCATCATGAACTGCGCTTGCGAATTCCTCGAAATCACGGGCTTCGCTGAAGTCGCGGTAGACGCTCGCAAAGCGGATGTAGGCCACGCTGTCGATCTGGCGCAGGCCGTCCATCACCAATTCGCCAATGCGGGAGGACGCGACTTCGCTTTCGCCGGCTGTTTCAACCTGACGCTGGATACCGGACACCAATTGATCGATTCGTTCCTGCGTCACACCGCGCTTGCGGCAGGCGAGGGTGACGGATTGTTCAAGCTTGCTGCGGTCGAAGGGTTGGCGGCGGTCCCCGCTCTTGACGACGGTGACCTCGCGCAATTGCACGCGTTCAAAGGTGGTGAATCGCGCACCGCAGCTGGCGCACTGCCGCCGCCGCCGAATCGAGGCGTTATCCTCGGTCGGGCGGCTGTCTTTTACCTGGCTATCTTCATTCGCACAGAACGGGCAACGCATTTACGGTCGCAATCGCTTGTAGAACATGTAGCCCGCACCGACTGCCAGGCCGATGGGCCAGGTGACAACCGGCAGGATCGCGGCCGCAACAGCTCCGACCGCTGCGCCGGTCAGGACAGGCTTGGTGGAAGGATGATGCATCCCTTCCTTGGCCATGCCGGACAATTCTTCCTTGGCTTGTTCGATAAGATCGTCGTTTCGCTGTGTCATGATTATCTCCCGGGATAGACTGGGAAGGCGGCGCATAATTCGCTCACGCGGCTGCGTACACTTTCCTCGATCTGGGCATCGCCTTCGGGCCCGCTTTTGGACAGCCCCTGGACTACTTCTGCAATCAGCTTGCCGACAATACGGAATTCATCTGTGCCGAAACCGCGGGTCGTACCTGCGGGCGTACCCAGACGGATACCGCTGGTCACGAACGGACTGCGCGTATCGTATGGAATCCCGTTCTTGTTGCAAGTGAGCCATGCCCGGTCGAGGCCTTTTTCCGCATCCTTACCGGTGACCTCGCTAGTGGTGAGGTCAACCAGCATCGAGTGGTTGTCGGTTCCGCCGGAAACGATCCGCAGGCCGTTTTCTTCAAGACTGGCAGCTAGCGCACGGGCATTGTCGACCACCGCCTGGGCGTAGATCTTGAAATCCGGACGCAGCGCCTCGCGGAATGCCACGGCCTTGGCCGCGATTACATGCATCAGGGGGCCGCCCTGCAGTCCTGGGAAAACCGCCATGTTCAGCGGCTTGGTCAACGCTTCATCATTCCACAGGATGATACCTGAGCGCGGGCCGCGCAGGCTCTTGTGCGTTGTGCTGGTCACGATATGCGCATGGGGGAAGGGGGTGGGGTGCGCGCCGCCCGCGACCAATCCAGAGATATGCGACATGTCGCACAGCAGATATGCGCCCACTTCATCGGCAATCGCGCGGAAACGCGGGAAATCCCAGGTACGCGAATAGGCGGTGCCGCCGCAGATGATCAGCTTTGGCTTACTTTCCTTCGCGATCCGCTCGACTTCGTCCATGTCGATCCGTTCGTCACCCTTGCTGACGCCGTAGGACACCGGATTGAACCATTTGCCGGACATGTTGACCGGCGAACCATGCGTCAGGTGGCCGCCCGAATTCAGGTCCAGCCCCATGAATGTATCGCCCGGAGAGAGCAGCGCGAGGAACACGGCCTGGTTCATCTGGCTGCCAGAATTGGGCTGCACATTGGCAAATTCACAGCCGAACAATTCCTTCGCCCGGTTAATCGCGAGCGTTTCCACCACATCGGCATAATCGCAGCCACCGTAGTAGCGCTTGCCAGGGTAACCCTCGGCATATTTGTTGGTGAAGACCGATCCGGTCGCTTCCAGCACAGCCTTGCTGGCGATGTTTTCTGATGCGATCAGCTCGATCTTGTCTTGCTGGCGGGCGAGTTCATGATCGATCGCTGCCGCGATTTCGGGATCGGCCTGCTCAAGGGTGTCGTGCCAAAAACGGCTCATGATCTTGGTTTCTTTGTTCATCGGTCGGTTTCCAGCAGATGCTCAGGAGGTGGGTGTGAGGTCGGACAGTTTATCGACGCGGCGCTGATGGCGCCCGCCTGCAAAATCGGTGTTCAGGAATGCGGTAACACAGGCCTTGGCCATGTCGCCGCCGGTCAGACGTGCGCCCATTGCAATGCAATTGGCGTCATTATGTTCACGTGCGAGGGCGGCGCTGAACGGTTCTGACACCAGCGCGCAGCGAACGTCGGGATTGCGATTGACCGCGATGGAAATCCCGATGCCGGATCCGCACAGCGCAATGCCGCGCTCTGCTGTGCCGTCAGCAACAACCGAAGCCAGCTTCTTGCCGTAGTCGGGGTAATCGACGCTTCCGCCGGGTTCAGGGCCCAGATCGGCCACTTGATGCCCTTCTTCGATCAGCCATTCGCGCAGTTCCGCCTTCAGGTCGGTTGCGGCATGGTCGGAGGCGATGGCTATTCGCATTTTGGGTCCACTTGGGTCGGTGTGAATCGGACGCCGCCCATATAGGGACTACGAGGCGATTTAGCCACCTTGCATGGACCTTATCCCCGCACAGTAAAAAATCAGGCCGGGTCACTGGGACCCGGCCTGATAATTTACTGATCCAGGAAGGACCGCATCTTGCGAGACCGGCTCGGATGTTTGAGTTTCCTCAACGCCTTGGCTTCAATCTGGCGTATACGTTCGCGTGTCACGCTGAATTGCTGGCCGACTTCTTCCAGCGTGTGATCGGTGTTCATCCCGATGCCGAAGCGCATACGCAGCACGCGTTCTTCACGCGGGGTAAGCGATGCCAGAACGCGAGTGACGGTTTCCTTGAGGTTTGCCTGAATCGCGGCATCCACGGGGATGATCGCGTTCTTGTCCTCGATGAAATCGCCAAGATGCGAATCTTCCTCGTCGCCGATTGGCGTTTCGAGGCTGATCGGTTCCTTGGCGATCTTCATGACCTTGCGCACTTTTTCCAGCGGCATGGACAGGCGCTCGGCCATTTCTTCCGGCGTTGGTTCGCGGCCCTGCTCGTGCAGGAACTGGCGCGATGTGCGGACCAGCTTGTTGATCGTTTCGATCATGTGAACCGGAATACGGATCGTGCGGGCCTGGTCGGCAATCGAGCGGGTGATTGCCTGACGAATCCACCAGGTCGCATAGGTGCTGAACTTGTAACCGCGGCGATATTCGAATTTGTCGACCGCCTTCATCAGGCCAATATTGCCTTCCTGAATAAGATCGAGGAATTGCAGGCCGCGATTGGTGTACTTCTTGGCGATGGAGATCACCAGGCGCAGGTTCGCCTCGACCATTTCCTTTTTGGCGATCCGCGCTTCGCGCTCGCCCTTCTGCACCATGTTTACGATGCGGCGGAATTCTTCAAGGCTCATGCCGGTGTTGGCGGCGATGTCGGCGATTTCTGCGCGGATGCGTTCGACCGCATCGGCTTCGTTTTCAGCAAAGGCCGCCCACTTCTTGTCTTTCTTGGCGTTGTCTTTCAGCCATGCGTCGTCGAGCTCATTGCCGATATAGGCTTTGAGGAAGTCCATCCGCTTTACCTTGTGCCGTTCGGCGAGGCGCAGCATCTGGCCGCCCAGCGCGGTCAGGCGGCGGTTGAAAGCATAGAGATTGTCCACCAGGAATTCGATCTTGGTCGCATGGAACTGGACGCTTTCGACTTCCGCCGTAAGCTGTTCACGCAGCGCTTCGTATTTCTTTTCCTTGGACGCAGGATATTCTTCGCCCGCACCGAGGATGTCGACGCGTTCGGCCTGGACCTTCTCGAATTTCTTGAAAAGGCTGGTGATGCGCGCGAAGGTTTCGAGCGCTTCCGGCTTCAGCGCTGCTTCCATCTGGGCGAGCGAAAGAGTGTTGTCCTCTTCCTCGTCATCATCCTTCTTCTTGGAACCGCCTTCGCCGTCCTCGTCTTCATCGCCGTCGATGTCGTCCTCATCTTCATCCTCGTCATCGTCGCGGATGGTTGGACCGGCTGTTTCTTCGCTGATTTCGCCGCTGTCGTCCTCGTTTTCCTCTTCCATCTTGTCGACGGGAGGCTCCTTGGACAGCATGGCATCGAGATCGAGGATCTCGCGCAGCTGCATTTCTTCGTTGTTTAGCGCTTCGGACCAGTGAATGATCGCGTGGAAAGTGATCGGGCTTTCACACAGGCCGATGATCATCGTGTCGCGGCCGGATTCGATCCGCTTCGCAATCGCGATTTCGCCTTCGCGGCTGAGCAATTCCACGGCGCCCATTTCGCGCAGGTACATGCGTACCGGATCGTCCGTACGTTCGGTCGGGGCGGCTTTCTTCGCGGCTGCGGATGGCCTGGAAGACTTTTCGTCCTTGCCGTCGATGGCTTCGACTTCAGCTTCGTTGTCGGAATCTGCATCTTCGTCATTTTCGACGACATTGACGCCCATTTCCGAGATCGCTGACATTACGTCTTCGATCTGTTCGGAGGACATCTGGTCCTGCGGCAGCGCTTCGTTCAACTCGTCATAGGTGACGTAGCCGCGCTTCTTCGCCTTGCTAAGCAGCTTCTTGATCGATGCCTCGTTGAGGTCGATCAGGGGTGCGTCATCCTTGTCTGTGGTTTTCGCTTCGGTGGCCATAGGTACCGTCAGTCCGTTTCTTTTCCATCCGCATGTGTATTGCCGGATGTCATATCTGAATCACTAGCGGCTGCGCGTGCAGCCCGTTTGCTCGCCATCTGCCCTAAACGCGACTCGAATTCCAGCTTTCGTTTGAGCAGGCGCTGCTGCTCCACAAAAGCTCCTTCGGGGTCGGTCTCAAACCGCGCTGTCGCTGCCTTGAGGGCAGCTTCCAACGCAGGCCTTTCGACCAGCAGGGATACGGCTTCGGCCAGATCATCACGCGCTGCTATCGGATCGATGCCTACTCCGAGGAAGGCGAAACGGGTGTTATCCGGCGGCGCAATTGTTCCGACAGGTACCGATATGGGCGATTTATCGCCATGTTCAAGCGTTTCGGCCACCTCTATCAACATATCTATTGCCGGCGCGGCCCGCGGATCGTGCGCGGCAAAGCGGCCGAGCACCTCTGCATGACGCAAGATCTGGTCGGGATAGCGGGCCAATCCGGTGATGACCGCAGCGGTCAGTTCATCCCGGGCGCCGCCTTCGGACGTGCGGCGCAGCCGTGATGATGCATCTGGAGTAATCGTGGGATTGACCGGTTTGAACGGCATCCCGCGCTTCCATTGGCCCGGTGCATTCTGGCCCGCACGGTGCGCACGCGGAGCGCGCGGCGGGAACGCGAAGGTCGAAAACCGCTCCAGCAATTCGCGTTTGTAAAGCGAGCGAATATCCGGATGCTGGATCGCATCGACATGGACCAGCAAGCGTTCCTTCAGACCGGCCTTGTCCTCCGGCGAATTGAGCGGCTGCAGGTCGCGTTCGTAATTCCACAATGTTTCCAGCAGGCTGGACGGGCTTGCCAACAGATCATCCAGCGCCTTGCGCCCGAATTTCTTAAGTAAATCGTCCGGATCGAGCCCGGTGGGCAGGGTAACTATCGCCAGCGAATGCGAGGGTTTGAGCATCGGCAAGGCCCGCGTCGCAGCGCGCATTGCCGCCCGCTGGCCTGCCGCATCGCCATCGAAACACAGGATGGGCCGCTCGACCAGGCGCCACAGCAATTCGATTTGGCTTTCCGTCAGCGCGGTGCCCAGGGGGGCAACCGCGTCCTCGATCCCCGCCGACGCGAGGGCGATCACGTCCATGTAACCTTCGACCACCACCACGCGGTTCGTCTGGCGTGATGCCGGACCGGCGCGGTGCAGGTTGTACAGCGTCCGCCCTTTGTCGAACAAAGGGGTGTCGGGCGAATTGAGATATTTGGGCGCCTTAGTATCGGCTTCCAGAATACGGCCACCAAAAGCGATCACCCGACCGCGTGCATCCTGAATCGGCAGCATCAAGCGCGAACGGAACCGGTCATACGGTTCCTTATCATCCACCAGAATACGCAAGCCGCCTTCGATCAGCATCGGTTCTTCGAACTGGGTTAGTGCTGCCTTCAGCGCCTGCCGGTCTGGCGGGGCATAGCCGAAGCCGAACCGCTTGACCGTATGCGGATCGAAGCCCCGAGATTTAAGATAATCGCGTGCGCCGGCCCCTTCGTTGGCCTGCAATTTCGCCTCGAACCAGTCCTGCGCCGCCTGCATCACATCATGCAGCCCCGCACGTTCCTCCGCCCTCTGGGCGGCGCGAGGATCGGCGGCGGGGACTTCCATCCCGGCTTCTGCCGCCAGTTCCTTGACCGCATCCATGAATTCCAGCCCGCGCTGGTCGGTCATCCAGCGGATCGCATCCCCATGCGCGCCGCAGCCAAAGCAGTGGTAAAACCCCTTCTGGTCGGAAACAGTAAAGCTGGGGGATTTCTCGTCATGGAACGGGCAGCAGGCCTTCCACTCATGGCCGGCCTTCTGCAGCTTGGTCGTGCGCATGATCAAGCTGGACAGCGTGGTCCGCGCCCGTAATTCGTCCAGCCATTGAGGTGATAGGGCCATCGCCGCTTATTGGGCGGAGATGGCCGCTATGACAAGTATTGGGACAAGTATCGGCAAAAGTATCGCAAGAAAGCGATTATGCGCAGGCGTTCGTGACGCCTTCCTTGGCTGCGGGATATGGACCAGCGCCAATGGCCTCAGCATAATTGGCATTGATCGCATAGGCTTTCGCCGGTCCGGCAGGGGACAGCGTCGACTTCCAGAAGAATGTCAGCGGTTCGGCCTGTTCCCACTGGTTACCGCCGTCACCGGCGTTGACCGTCCATGACAAAGCGCCATCCTTGCAGCTGATCACGACATCGGCCTTCGCACCGATCGCCGCCATCGCCTCCGTCTTGGAATAGCCTGCAACGCCGTTGAAGCCATGTGCGGGCATCGTCATTTTGAAGCCGGTCGCACGTTCGATATCGGACGAGGTGTTGCCTGTGCCGCTGCCGGTCCTGGAGGAATTGTCTTCGCCCGGGTAAATCACATGGACATAGGTGTAGATGGTACCTGCCGGTGCGGTCTTGGGATCGCACGGGTCCATACCCGCCGGGCAGGCAACGAACGAACGGATATCGGCAAAGTTACCTTCGGCGTTCGACATCGCACCGGTAACTTCGTCACCCTGCGGGCCGACGATCTTGGCCCCGAGCTGCAGATCGGCAAAATCGCCCGCGTCCAGCGCCGCAGCCATGGCGGCGGCTTCGCCATCGGTGCTAGCTGAATTAAGGTCGGTGACTTCGCTATCGGAAGCGCCATCGGAACAGGCCGCCAGGGCAAGGGCTGAACCCAGTGCCAGAAATGTCAGTCTATTGGTCACGCAAAACTCTCCTTTACCAGCGCACTGGCTTTGCTCATGTCGAGTTCAGCGCCGTGGCGGGTCTTTAGTTCCGCAATAACTTTGCCCATATCCTTAATGGATTCAGCCCCAAGTTCCGTTTTGATCTCCGCAATTGCAGCGCGCGTTTCGTCATCGCTCAATTGCTGCGGCAGAAATTCCTCGATTACCGCCAGTTCCGACTGTTCCTGCTCCGCCAGTTCGGTCCGGCCGCCATCCTGAAACATGGTTATCGATTCGCGCCGCTGCTTCGCCATTTTCTGCAAAGTTTCTATCACCATCGCATTGTCATCGGCCGCCGGACCCTTGGTGCGCAGCTCGATATCGCGGTCCTTGATCTTGGCCATGATGGACCGCAGCGCGGCTGTCCGGTCCTTGTCACCGGCCTTCATTGCGAGAATCTGGTCGGCTTTTATTTGGTCGCGAAGCATTGGGTCATTTCCTGTGGATGATTGGGCATATGCCTTGAATTTCTCCCATCTAACCCAACAATCGTACCTGCGATAGCTTGACGCGGGGCCAAGTCCCCCATAACGCCTAGGCCTTAGCAACATCGCCGGAAAAACCTTACTCGGAGCGCCCCCTATGGCCGACCCCGCCTCTACGTCTGCGCAACCTAAAGGAGCGACGGGCTGTCTCGTTCTGGCAGACGGAACCGTGGTGTGGGGCATGGGCTTTGGCGCCGCCGGTGATGCGGTGGGCGAAGTGTGCTTCAACACCGCGATGACCGGCTATCAGGAGATCCTGACCGATCCCAGCTACGCCGCGCAGATCGTCACCTTCACTTTCCCCCATATCGGCAATGTCGGTGCGAACACCGAGGATGTCGAAAGTGCGGTTGAGGGCGCGGTTGGCTGCGTTGTGCGCGAAGAAGTCACGCCGAGCAGCAACTTCCGTAGCACCCAGCAATTTACAGACTGGATGGCAGCAAATGGCAAGATCGGCCTGTCCGGCGTGGATACCCGCGCCCTGACACGCCGCATCCGCCTGTCCGGCGCGCCCAATGCGGTGATCGCCCATTCGCCTGACGGGGAATTCGGCCTTCCCGCCTTGCTGGAACGGGCGCGGTCATGGCCCGGCCTGGAGGGGATGGATCTTGCCCAGCGGGTCAGCCGCGAAAAGCAGCAGGATTGGGAAGGTGGATCATGGACTCTGGGGGAGGGCTATGCTTCCGCCGTTGCCGATACCAAGCCCCACGTGGTCGCGGTGGATTACGGCGCGAAGGACAATATCTTCCGCAATCTGGTGAAGGCCGGCGCACGGGTGACGGTGGTTCCGGCTAAGGCCTCGCTGGAGGATATCATGGCGCATAAGCCTGACGGCGTATTCCTCAGCAACGGTCCGGGCGATCCGGCGGCGACAGGCGTCTATGCGGTGCCGGTGATCAAGGCGCTGCTGTATAGCGATATGCCGATCTTCGGGATATGCCTCGGCCACCAGATGTTGGCGCTCGCGACCGGCGCGAAGACTGCCAAGATGCACCAGGGCCACCGCGGCGCGAACCATCCGGTCAAGCGGCTCGATAGCGGGGTGGTGGAGATCACCTCGATGAACCACGGCTTCGCGGTCGATGGCGACACATTGCCGGAAAGCGTGGAAGAAACTCACGTGTCGCTGTTCGACGGCTCGAACTGCGGAATAGCGGTGAAGGGCAAGAAGGCCTTCGGGGTGCAGTATCACCCGGAAGCCAGCCCGGGGCCGCAGGATAGTTTCTATCTGTTCGAGCGGTTCGTGGGGATGTTGGGGTGAGACGGAGTAACTTAATCGCCTTTGCGCTCGGCGCCACTTCAGTATTGTTGAGTGGATTCGTCACCCTCTCGCTCAGAGATGCTGGAGAAATGCCCACCCAATCTTATCTTACAGTCCATGCCCCCGACGTAATCCCTGAAGGTTCAGGAACCGACAAACTTAACAGTGTGTCGTATGCTGCCGGAAATGTGATCCGGGATTGTGGAGCAACTGGGTTCGAAGTCGAAGTGGGAGATCCACACGGCTTTACGTACCAGATAGCAATCACGGAAGAGAATTCTGCTCCTTTGCAATGTATCGTCAACGAGGTTCGCGCGGTGGATGCCTCGATCTCGCTCGGATTTAAGGTAGCCTAAATGCCCAAACGTACTGACATCTCCTCGATCCTCGTCATTGGCGCTGGTCCTATTGTTATCGGCCAGGCGTGCGAGTTTGATTATTCCGGCACGCAGGCGATCAAGGCGCTGAAGGAGGAGGGCTACCGTGTGGTCCTCGTCAATTCCAATCCCGCCACGATCATGACCGATCCGGATATGGCGGATGCGACCTATATCGAGCCGATCACGCCCGAAGTGGTTGCCAAGATTATCGAGAAGGAGCGCCCCGACGCGGTGCTGCCTACGATGGGCGGGCAGACGGCGCTGAACTGCGCGCTCAGCCTCGAAAAAATGGGTGTGTTCGAAAAATACGGCGTCACCATGATCGGCGCCGATGCTGAAGCCATCGACAAGGCGGAAGACCGCCAGAAATTCCGCGAGGCGATGGACAGGATCGGCCTCGAAAGCGCGCGCAGCGGTATTGCGCATAATCTGGATGATGCAGTCCGGGTGCTGGAAACCACCGGACTGCCCGCGATCATTCGCCCCAGCTTCACGCTTGGCGGTACCGGAGGCGGCATTGCCTATAACAAGGCGGAGTTCGAGAAGATCGTGCGCGAGGGGATCGATGCATCCCCCACGAATGAAGTGCTGATCGAGGAATCCCTGCTCGGGTGGAAAGAATTCGAGATGGAAGTCGTGCGTGACCGCGCCGACAATTGCATCATCGTCTGCTCCATCGAAAATGTCGATCCGATGGGCGTCCACACGGGCGACAGCATCACCGTGGCCCCCGCGCTGACGCTGACCGACAAGGAATACCAGATCATGCGCAGCGCCAGCATCGCTGTCTTGCGCGAAATCGGCGTCGAAACCGGTGGTTCCAACGTCCAGTTCGCGGTCAATCCCGCCGATGGCCGCCTGATCGTGATCGAGATGAACCCGCGCGTATCGCGTTCCTCAGCGCTGGCATCCAAGGCCACCGGCTTCCCGATTGCCCGCATTGCGGCCAAGCTTGCGGTCGGATACACGCTGGACGAGCTGACCAACGAGATAACCGGCGCAACCCCGGCCAGTTTCGAACCGACGATCGACTATGTGGTCACCAAGATCCCGCGTTTCGCCTTCGAAAAGTTCAAGGGCGCCGAAAACAATCTGTCCACCGCGATGAAATCTGTTGGCGAGGTCATGGCCATCGGCCGCAGCTTTGCGGAATCCATGCAGAAGGCCTTACGTGGGCTGGAAACCGGCCTCGACGGATTCAACCGCGTGGTAGAGCTGGAAGGCGTCAGCCGCGAAGTCATCACCGCTGCCTTGGCCAAGCGCACACCCGACCGGATTTTGCAGGTCGCACAGGCATTCCGCGAAGGTTTGACCGTGGAGGAAGTGCATGAGATCACATTCTACGATCCTTGGTTCCTGCGCCAGATCGAAGCAATCATCGCGGCGGAAAAGCATATTGCCGACGAGGGCCTGCCAATTGATGCCATCGGCCTGCGCAAGCTGAAAGCCATGGGCTTTTCCGACAAACGCCTCGCCACCCTGGCCGTGCGGTCGGTCGGCGTTGCGGGCGGACTGGGCGAAACCCAGGCGCGCCGTTCCGGCCTGCTGCACGATGCACTGCGCGCCATGGCGGGGGCCACGTCAGAGGAAGAAGTGCGCGCATTGCGCCAGAAGCTGGGCGTACATCCGGTGTTCAAGCGGATCGACAGCTGCGCCGCCGAATTCGAGGCGATTACGCCCTATATGTACTCGACCTACGAGGCCCCCAGCTTCGGCGAGCCGGAGAACGAGGCATGGCCCAGCGACCGGCGCAAGATCGTGATCCTCGGCGGCGGTCCGAACCGGATCGGGCAGGGCATCGAGTTCGATTATTGTTGCTGCCATGCCTGTTTTGCGCTGGAAGAAGCAGGTTTCGAAACCATCATGATCAATTGCAATCCGGAAACGGTTTCAACCGATTACGATACGTCCGACCGCCTCTATTTCGAACCTTTGACCGCAGAGGACGTGCTGGAGATCCTCCGCGTCGAAATGAGCAATGGCGAACTGGTCGGCGTCATCGTCCAGTTCGGCGGACAGACCCCGCTTAGCCTGGCGCAGGCGCTGGAGGATGAGGGCATCCCGATCCTCGGCACCTCGCCCGACGCCATCGACCTCGCGGAAGATCGCGAACGGTTCGCGCGGCTGGTCAACCAGTTGAAGCTGAAACAGCCCGAAAACGGCATCGCCCGCAGCCGGGAAGAAGCCCGCGCAGTGGCGGCCCGGATCGGTTATCCGGTGCTGCTGCGCCCGTCCTATGTGCTTGGCGGCCGCGCGATGGAGATTGTCGACAGCGAAGCGCAGCTCGACAATTACATCGCTACCGCGGTCCTCGTATCCGGCGATTCGCCGGTGTTGATCGACCAGTATCTGCGCGATGCGATCGAATGCGATGTCGATGCCCTGTGTGACGGTGAGCAGGTCGAAGTCGCGGGCGTAATGCAGCACATCGAGGAAGCCGGCGTGCATTCCGGCGATAGCGCCTGCACCCTGCCGCCTTACAGCCTGCCGGACAGCATCGTTGCTGAAATGGAGCGGCAAGCAAAGGAACTGGCGCTGGCGCTGAATGTCGTCGGCCTGATGAACATCCAGTTCGCGGTGAAAGACGGAGAGGTTTACCTGATCGAGGTCAATCCGCGTGCAAGCCGCACCGTGCCTTTCGTCGCCAAGGCCATTGGCCAGCCGGTCGCCAAAATTGCGGCACGGGTGATGGCGGGCGAGAAATTGGCCACATTCCCGGCCTTCAAGCGCGATCTCGATTACATGGCGGTCAAGGAAGCGGTGTTCCCCTTCACCAAATTCCCCGGTGCGGACCCGGTCCTGACCCCCGAAATGAAATCGACCGGCGAAGTGATGGGCATCGACCGCAATTTCGCCACTGCGTTCTACAAATCGCAATTGGGGGCAGGGGTCGCCTTGCCGGAGAAGGGCGTGTTGTTCGTCTCGGTCAAGGACAGCGACAAGCCGGTGATCGTACCTGCGGTGGCGGCGCTGATCGAACATGGCTTCACCGTGATCGCTACCGGCGGCACGCAGGCCTACCTGTCCGGACAGGGGCTGGCGGTCGAACGGGTGAAGAAAGTGGCCGAAGGACAGCCCAATATTGTCGACCGGATGATCGACGGTGATGTTGATCTGGTGTTCAATACGACCGAAGGCTGGCAGAGCCATATTGACAGCAAATCGATCCGCGCATCGGCGCTGACAAGCCGGATTCCGTACTACACCACGGCGGCAGCTTCCTTGGCGGCAGCGCAGGCAATCGTGTCAATTAATGCAAGTCAGCTTGAAGTCCGGTCGCTGCAGGACTATTATAGTTGAAATAACCGCGTCTTTTCATGACAATCCAGACAGATGTCTGTCGCCTCCTAAGGAGCGGCAATATCTCTAACTGTCGGAAAATACGCCTTAAAAATGGAATGAGGTTTTCATGCAAAGTGTTCCGATGCTTGCAGAAGGTTACGAACGGCTAACTGCCGATCTCAAGGCTTATCGCGCAGAGCGCCCGACAATTGTCGAAGCGATCGAGACTGCGCGTGCGCATGGAGATCTGTCCGAAAATGCCGAATACCACGCTGCAAAAGAACGTCAGGGCCAGGTCGAAGCCTATATTGCGGACATCGAAAACAAGGTCAGCCGCGCGCAGATCATCGATCCGACCACGCTGTCAGGCGACCGGATTGTGTTCGGCGCGACCGTTACGCTGCTCGATGAAGATGACAAGCCGATCAAGTACCAGATCGTGGGCGAGACCGAAGCGGACGCCAAGAAGGGCCGCATTTCGTATAACTCACCTTTGGCGAAGGCATTGATTGGCAAGAATGTTGGCGACGACATCGAAGTGTCGGTGCCGTCGGGCGACAAGTTCTATCACGTGAAGAAGATCGAATTCATCTGATCCGGAATGCACCGCCTCTGCGGCGGCGTGATCCCTGAAAGCAAAACGCCCCGGATCAGCTCCGGGGCGTTTTTGTTTATTTGCCGGACGCTTCCGGATCGAGCAGCTTGTGAAGATGCACGATGACATATTTCATCTCTGCGTCGTCAACCGTTCTTTGCGCCTGTGTCCGCCACGCATCTTCCGCTTCGTCATAGCTCGGATAAATTCCGACCACATGCACACTGTGCGGGTCCTGGAATTCAAGCGTACGCGGATCAGTGACGCGGCCGCCCATGACCAGGTGCAATAATTGTTTGGTATCCGATGCTGGCATTATCTGTTCTCATTTTACCGGGGAGGGTCGCCCGGCGCAAATACGGATTTTCGAGCGCTTAGCAAGCCTCAACGGCCCAATACCTACGAGATACGTCCCCTAAGTTCGCGTACCGCCCGCACAGCCTTCTTCGCCGTATCACGCTTCAGGCTGCTGGCACCATCGCTCGCCTTGGCAACACGGTGCGACGTTTCACGCCGAACTGTGCGAGCACTGTCGCCAATGACGTCGCCGAAATCTTCCAACTTGTCCTGACCGGTCTGCGCGGCATTACCGGCGGCATTCATCAAACTTGTTCCGTAAGCGATGCCCAGTTCAGCCGCGATGGTCGCGAGCGTTGTGGCACGGCTGCCGACTTTTTTGCCCACACGCTGGCTCAGGCGGCGGCCCGGTCCGGGAATGATCGCAGCCAACACAACGCCGACAGCCAGCGCGGCCCCAACCATGGCGATCGGGTGTTCGCGAACAAATCCGGTCGCGTTTTCGCGGGCGTCACGGGCATAATCACCCAGCGAGCGTTCGGCCTGGCGTGCTTCGCCGGCTGCGATCTTCTCGCGTAGTTCTGCGCGTTTCTGGTCTTCCGGTGTTCCGGCGCCGTTGGCAGGTGTCTTGTCAGCGGTGTCCATGGTGAAGTCTCCAGTTTAGAATAATTTGGCGTTTCAATTTAGATTTCAGGCTGTGATTATACATACCAGCAATCAGGCCGGGTCGGCTGCGTCCGGTTCCTCATCATTGGTCTCGACATCGTCATCAATGTCATAATCGTCGGTAAAAAGCGCGATGATCGGATTGCGTGCAAACCACAGCAGGATTGCACCAAACAAAGCTGCCAGCACGCCCCGATTGCTATCGGCGAGTTGAACCGCCTCGTCGAAAAGATCGACCGCGCCTTCGTTGATGCGGTCAACAATTCGTTCGCCAAATCCCCTGCCAGCCAGGTCGGCGCGTAAATTGGCGAGATCTGCAGCGACCAAGTCCCGGGCAGCATTTCGCAACGCGCGATCTTCCTTCAGTTTAAGGTCGAGCTGCCGCTTCATTTCTTTGCCTCTTCATAGGCTTCGACCAAGCGCGTAAAGCGATTTTTCGCCTTTGCCGCCAGGATCAATCCGGCAACCAATAGTATCCCGACGACCAGCGCAGTCGCGCCTAAGGCGGTTATCAGCGGTGTCAGCGCGAAGATTGCCCCTACAACCAGGGCAACCAGCGCCAGATGCAGCACCGCAAAGGCGCAAACACCGAACAACATGCCCGATTTCCCGCGATCGGCGGCGAAGGCAAGTCGGGTCTTCTGGAAGGCGATTTCAGCTTCGACGTAAGTCTTGCCGTCATCGATCAGCGCAACAATATCATCCGACAAGGAGCCGTCGGAAATGGATTTCTCCGCTTCCGGCAGCTCCGTATCGTCATCACGCCCATCGGGCAGTCTGTCATCCAACATTCACGCCCCTAACGCCCGGGTGCTGCTCAGCGCAGACCGATGGCCTGCCGCTGGCTGCGCCCTATGAGTAATCAGTCGCTTTTCCCGCGGAAAAGGCGTGCAATCATGAAGCCGACGATTGCGGCAATACCGACGGCTGCGGCCGGGCTTTTACGCACGGCTTCGCGGGCGTCTTCACCCAATTCGTCGACGCTCTTGGCGTCCAGCTTTGCTGCCGTATCCTGCAGGCTGCGCGATGCGGTACGGGCGTAATCGCCGTATTTCGCGCCGAGTTTCTCGTCGAGCGTACCGGCATTTTCCGAGACGATCTTGCTCAGCGAGGCCATTGCTTCGCTTGCCTTTGTCTTGCCTTCATGTGCCAGATCGGCAGCCTTTACCTTGGCTTCGGCAGCCAGTTCAGAGGCCTTGACCTTGGCTTCGGCCGTGTATTCCTTGGCTTCGCCGACTATGTCGGATGATTTGCCCTTGGCCTGTTCG
>JBFEKH010000019.1:0-33449 GCA_041552775.1 Allopontixanthobacter sp. | reverse complement strand
CGAATATACCGTGCCGCCGCCAGGAGATGATCCGCGGCCAAACGAAACGACGTGGACTGTTTTCAAGAACATGATCGACGCGGAACGGGCAGCGACAAAAGGCGAAAAATAGCGCCGTCACGACAAACAGTTTCTCCCTAGGGGGCCGGTCTGGGGACCGGCCCCCCTTTTTATCTGGGACGGCTTGTCTCAAATTCCGTCGAGTAATGCCTCTCACAATTTTCTTACCAAAAGCCGGTTTGAGTTTTGATTGACAGGATTTGTCTGTTATTTCTACCTCAGCTCCAAATGGTTTTCGACAGAAAATCGGGGTTTCCTACAAGGCAAACGAGATAAATAGCTGCATGCTCGACTTTTTGTAGCATCGTAGCAAAATTGAGCTATAGTTGTCCGGACAAGTTATGAAATTGAAGGTAAGCATGGCTGATAGCATGGAAACCCGCAATGAATTTTCCAAGGGCTGGACCATCCTGTTTGCCGGGGTGTTGGGGGTTGCCTGCGGGGCATCTCCATTGCCGTATAATGTCATCGGGTTCACCGTCGAACCGATGATTGCGGAGTTCGGCTGGAGCCGGACACAGATCCTTTTTCCAATCACTATCTTCGGCGTCATTGCAGCGTTGCTAGCACCGTTTTTCGGGTCCCTTGCCGATAAATATGGCGTTCGCAAAGTAGCGCTCTACTCCCTGCTCGCTTTTGGGTTTTCGTTCGCGGCTATTTCACTGACACCAACGGCAAAAGCAAGTTCCACACTCTATATCTACTACGCACTGTGGGTGGTTGTCGGCCTGATCGGTATCGGCTCAACGCCGGTGAGTTGGAGCCGCGCTATTAATTTGTGGTTCTACAAAAATCGCGGCTTGGCTCTGGGCATCTTGTTATTGGGCACCAGCTTTGCCGCGATTGTGGTACCCAAGCTCGCGGTATGGGCGATTGAAAATTACGGCTGGCGCGAAATGTTTGCAATCGTCGCGATATTGCCTTTGGCGATTGCCTTGCCGATAGGTTATTTTTTGTTCCGCGAGCCACGACCTGAAGAACGTCCCAAGGCTATATTAAGCGAAAGCGGAAATCTTACCGGCGTCACTCTCGGCGTAGCAATGAGAGATTACCGGTTCTGGCTGATCTGGCTATCGATTGCGTTGATATCCACAGCCTTTGGCGGTGCGTTTATCAATATGCCAGCCATGCTGTCCGACCGGGGGCTAGATGCACAAACGGCTGCCTCGGTCATGGGCGTTCTCGGCTTGGGAATATTCGCCGGCCGCCTTATCACTGGCGCGCTGCTCGACCGTTTCTGGCAGGGGTTCGTCGCATTTCCGCTCCTGTGCCTGCCGGCCTTGTCCTGTTATTTGTTGCTGGGCGACACTATTGTTTTTCCTGCCGCAGCACTGGCCGGATTTCTGCTCGGCTTCGCAGCAGGGGCGGAGAGTGACTTGATCGCGTATCTCACAGGCCGCTATTTCGGGATGGCGCATTATGGAAAAATCTATGGCATGCTCTACATGCCGTTCGGTCTTTTCTCTGCCCTTTCCCCGATTATTTATGCCAGCGTACGAGATAATACCGGTAGCTATAATCCGATTCTGGCAGTGGCAATTTTCGGTTTTATTATCGGCGGCGGCGTGCTGCTGCTGCTCGGTCGCTATCCTGACAGTTTTCCGGATAGCGACCCCACAATTGCTGATGATGTAGAAGGAGTGCCAACCTGATGGCTACCAAAGCGAATACAAATGCAACCGATTTGATTGCCGAATCTGGCGCCGAAATTCTGACCGATGACGACACATTAAATTTCTATGCCCATGACGTATATGAACGCGGTGCAGATTTGCTGGCCGTAGTACGTCCGAAGAACAAGCAACAACTCTCTGCGGCCGTTGCGGCAGCCACGTCTCAAAATGTCCCGGTAATCCCTCGTGGTGGAGGGATGAGCTATACGGGAGGTTATACCAGTAACCAGCCCGGCGCTGTCGTGTTTGATCTGGCCGCAATGGATCGGATCCTCGATATCAACGAGACCGACATGACCGTGACGGTAGAGGCGGGATGCACTTGGGCACAACTCTACAAGGCACTGCAACCCAAAGGTTTGCGGACGCCTTTCTGGGGTACACTATCCGGCCTGATAGCCAATATTGGCGGCGGTATGAGCCAGAACTGCCTGTTCTGGGGATCGGGGCGCTACGGGACGGCGGCGCAAAGCTGCATCGCGATGGACGTGGTTCTGGCCGATGGCACGATCCTGAAAATCGGAAGCGAGTTTACGCGGCCTTACGGCCCGGATCTGACCGGATTGTTTCTCGCCGACACCGGCGCGCTGGGGATCAAAGCGACAATAACCATGCGTCTGATCCCGGAGGCGGAAGCTCATGGTTATGCCAGCTTCTCCTTTGAAACCCACGAAGACACTTTGACAGCGGCAGCCGAGATCGAACGTTCTGGCGTCGCGACCGAATGTTTCGGCTTTGACCCCAGCCTGAACGCCATTCGCATGAAACGTGATAGCCTCGGAAGCGATGCCAAAGCGCTTGGCAATATGATGAAGAAACAGGGGTCGGTCTGGGGCGCGATCAAGGAAGGCGCGAAGGTGGTGACCGCCGGTCGCAATTTCATGGATGAAGCGAAATTCTCGCTGCATGTCCTGACCGAAGGGCGCATTCAGGCGGCTGCGGATGATGATCTGGCACGCGCCCGCAAAATGGCATTGGCCAATGGCGCGACCGAAACCGAGAACACCATACCGAAAATCATTCGCGCCAATCCGTTCGGGCCGCTCAACTCGATGCTCGGCCCCGAAGGGCAGCGCTGGGCACCGATTCACGGATTATTGCCGCACTCCAAAGCGGTAGCCTGTTATACAGCGATCGAAGCGCTGTTCGAAAAGCATCGTGCTGAAATGGATGCGCTTGATATATTCACAGGCACGCTGGTTTCTGCTGTCGCTGGGTCGGGCATGATCATCGAACCTTGCTTGTACTGGCCCGATGCCGCGAATCCATTGCATGAAGTTACGGTAGAGAAAGCCCATCTGGCAAAACTGCCAAAATTGGCTGCCAATCCGGAAGCCTGGGCAATGACCCGGAAAATGAAACAGGCGCTGGTTGATCTGTTCTACGAAAACGGTGCGGTGCATTTCCAGATCGGAAGAACCTATCGCTATCGCGACAGCCTCGATCCGGCGGCAGATGCGCTGCTGCTGGATTTGAAGAAATCAGTGGACCCCAAAGGACTGATGAATCCGGGATCACTGGGCTTGTAGAAGTGGGTATCGAAACAGCTATGAATTTTGATCGCAGGCAGATCATGGCAGCGGCGATATGTGTCTCCGCATCCTCAGGCGCTTTGGCGGCAACACGAAAAAATGGTAAAGCGAATAATATGACAGATACAAAAACCTATGCCGCCGTCGCGATGCAGCTGGCCGCGCGTTCGATAGAGAAAACGCCGGACAAAGCGGCTGCGCGCAAGCAAATGCTGGACATGATAGGCAGTCTGGAAAGCAAAATCCGTTCCGCCGCTATCTTCATCCAGCAATATGCCGGCAACCCGGTCAAACTGGCGGTGCTACCGGAATATCTTCTGACCAGCTATCCGGGCCGGATTTCCATTTCGGACTTTGCCGACAAGGCAGCACTGGAAGTGGATGGACCGGAATATGAGGCGCTGGGCGCTATGGCGCAGCGACTCAAAATGTTCATCGCGGGCAATGCCTATGAAGCAGACAAAAATTTTCCAGGACTATATTTCCAAGCGAGTTTCATTGTTGCGCCGTCTGGTGATGTCGTCCTGCGCTATCGACGGCTGAACAGCATGTTCGCGCCAACGCCGCACGATGTCTGGTCAAAATATCTGGATATCTATGGGCTGGACGGTGTATTTCCGGTCGCGAAAACCGAGATTGGAAATCTCGCGGCCATCGCATCGGAAGAGATACTCTATCCGGAGATCGCAAGGGCACTGGCGCTCCGGGGTGCTGAAGTGTTTGCGCATTGCAGTTCGGAAATCGGATCGCCGCTGGACACACCAAAGGATATTGGAAAACGCGCCCGCGCGCAGGAAAATATGGCTTATGTTGTCTCAGCCAACACAGCGGGCATCGAACTATCCACCATGCCCCTCGCCTCTGCTGACGGCAACAGCATGGTGGTCGATTACAAGGGCCGGGTACTGTCCGAATCGAACACAGGTGAAACGTTCACGGCTTTTGCCGATATCGATCTCGGCGCGTTACGGGCTGCAAGGCGCAAACCGGCCATGACGAATTTCCTCGCGCGGCAGCGACTGGAGCTGTTCGCTGCAACTTATTCCGGAAGTTCGCCACAAAAAGCCGATGGTTTGATCCAGAACAATGAAATTGCAACCCCGGACCGCGATTATTTCCTCCGGACCCAAGAGGAAACGATCGAACGCATGATCAAGGATGGCCTGATATGAGTGAAGAACAGAAGCTCGATGTAGCTCCCCCCTATAACGCGGTTGCGCGGCACGGCGTATCGCCGGTTGCATCCCATGACGAAATTGCGCGGTTTGACTTTCTCGCAAATTTCAACAAATTCCTCGCCGGCCCGCTCGGCGCGGGCAATAAGCTGACATATGAAAGACGCGTACTTCCCGCCTTTCAAAAAGAACATGGCCGCGATCCCGAAGACCGGTTCGAGATCCGTCATGCGATGAACAAGGATCATTTCCACAGATTCTGGTCGGCGGTCAAACGCAACTCGATGGAAATGCGCCAACAAAACGGACGCGCGATAACCTTGCGCCAGATTGACGAATTGAACGCAAAAGCGCGTCAGTTTAATGAAAGGCGCGATACCCTTGAACTCAATCCTGAAATAGAAATACCGCGCTACCAGAGCGCCGTGGATATTCACTGCATGCCGGGCAGCTATCACGGGGAAGAACTTCCCGGCGACGTGTCAGCCGGCGTCAATTATGATTGCGGTATTTTTGCCACCACAGGCGGCGGTCTCGGCGCACTAAACGATGGCGGCGGACAGGCGCTCGTGGAGTGGATCAAGAAGCAACGGCCCGGTTGGGAACCGCGCCGCGTTCTGGATGTCGGCTGTACCACAGGTCATAATATCGTGCCTTTGGCACTCGCCTTTCCGGATTGTGAAGTGATAGCGATTGATACAGCAGGGCCGATATTACGTTTTGCACACGCCCGCGCTCAATCGCTCGGCGCAACCAATCTCAAATTTATTCAGGCCAATGCGGAAGATCTCTCGCGCTGGGATGACGGCGCTTTTGACTGGGTGCAAACCACAATGTTCCTGCACGAAACCAGCGGCAAGGCTCTGCCAAAGATACTATCGGAATGCTACCGAGTGCTGGCGGATGACGGTTTGATGCTGCATCTTGAACAACCGGAATATTCGGACGAAATGCCGCTATTTGAACAATTTCTGCGCGATTGGGATGCGTTCAATAACAACGAACCATTCTGGTCCTCGATGCACTCGATGGACATGAAGGACGAGATGGTTTCGGCCGGTTTTGATCGTTCAGAGCTTTTTGAAACCGGCGTTCGCGCTGTGGTTGATCGGGAAATTTTCCCCGAAGCGCCGATCGGCGAGACCGAAGATCACGGCCGCGCCGCTTATTGGCATGCTTATGGTGCCTGGAAAAATTCCAAAGAGATGATGGAGGCCGCAGAATGACCGATACAGCTTTTGACTGGATGGCAGCAGCCAACAAGCGCGCGAAAGGCAAACGTCCGGAATTCTTTGACGACCCGCAAAACGAGCGGTTGCTGTCCATCCTAATGGCCGTCGTGGGTGAAGTCTCGGTGCTGCGCGAAAGAATGGATACCGTTGAACGGCTTCTGGAGGCCAAGGGTACGATCAACCGAGGAGATATCGACGGTTACACGCCGGACAAGCAGGCCGCCTATGAACGCGGCCTGATGATCCGCGAGTATATTTACCGCGTGATGCGCGGCCCTCATCAGATGCTGCAGGAATTGGAAAACCCCGATCAACCGGTTGAGGAGATCAGCCGGGAGATGATGGGAATCTAATTGGTGACGCTCCTCAGAACGGCTTGACCGCTCCGAGGAAACAGACGCCAGAAATCGTGATCCAATAAATATAAGCGGATATACGCGCTTGCCCGATCTCCCGTTCCAGTGCGGCCTCTTCTGCCGCATTTGGCCCCTGTGCCAGGATTTGAAACCGCGTTGTCCAGCGCCGCATCACCAGACGCAGAAACAGGCCGATGCACAGCGCGAAAGCATAAAGCGCTATTTTTGCGGGATACCAGTGGTTCCCTTCCCCAGCGACAATCGGGCCACTCCCGCCAAATGCCATGAACGAAATAATGAACAGCGCCGCTATAAGCGGATAGCGCAATTTTTCTTCCAGCATGGTCACCTTGATGCCTATTGCTGTTTCGCGCTTGATGAATGCCAGCCACGTCATTGCCAGCCAGACCGCAAAAAACAGCCACATCCACCAGATTCCGGTTCCTTCAAGAAATGGCACAAAGCCATATATCTTGCCCATGTGGAGTCCGAGCGGTAGCAACAGCACAATCCCTGTGCGCGCCAATATGTCGATACGATAGGCGGTCTCCATATGACGCTTGCGTTCTTCCAGCGAAAGTTCTCGGTTGGTTACGTTATAACTCGTCTGGAACACGCCCCACTCGCCGCCGAGCCAGTAAACCATCGCCAATATATGTACCCAGCGCAAAATGCTGAGCTCGTTCGTCATCAGAAATTCCATGATGTTTCCCCACCTGATCCAGCTTAACTTATTCAGCCTTAATTTGTCCGGACAAATTGGACTTGGCAAGAGAAAAATGTAATGGCATGACAAAGATCAGGAGAATCAACGCATGAAACACCGCATAATTGAAGGACGCCTCGAATATACCTCCCGCAAGCCGGAGATGGAGGGGCAAAATCGCGGCTTTGAAACCTTCATGTTCACGCACCATAGTGACGGCAGTGTAATCATGCGCGCTCATTGCGAGATCGAAGAACCCGAACCGACCGTTATGCGCGACATAGTCTATGCGATGGACGGGAATAAACAGCCGACCAACCTTCATGTCCATCTGACCGTGGGTGATGCTTTCATGGGTGCCGGCTGGATGCGTTTTGACGGCAAACATATTGAAATGGAAAGCTTTGGACCGTCAATTGGTCGGCTCTCGCAAAAAGTGGAAGCCGAACTGCCATTGACTGGCTTTGGCACGCATCCGATTGTTTCCGACGGCTATATGCTCTCGACAATGGAATGGGTGGAAGGCCAGTCACGTTTGCTCAATTGCTATCTCCCCTCACCTGACCATCGCGGCGCAACCCCGCCGCAAATCGCACAGGTCAAGATCGGTGCCCTCTATATAGGCAAGGAAGAAGTGACGGTGCCTGCGGGTACATTCCAGTGCAAGCATCTGCAATTTGTCGATGATGCCAGCATCGTTCCGGGTACCGGCGGCATGGCTGGGGAACACCCGCCTTATGATGTCTGGATCACCGATGATGAGGACGGCATCTTCGTGCAGGGCGGCGTTAGTGGCTATATGATGACCTGGTACGAACTGGCCGAACTCAAAAGGTAATCATCACCTTGCCCATGTGGTCGCCGCTTTCCAGATAGGCAAAGGCTGCAGGGGCGTCATCGAAGGTGAATTTTGTGTCGATTAGCGGCTCAATATTTTCGCGTGATATCAGATCAACAACATCACAAAGCATGGCCCGGCTGCCCGCCGTAATGCCTTTCATGGTCAGGTTCTTGCCGATGATACCGCCCATTTGCGGTGCTTTTTCCGGCTCACTCGATAATCCGCCAATCAAGGCGATACGGCCGTTGGGCGCGCAAGCGGCGATGCTCTGTTCGATGGAGTTTAGCCCCGCGGTATCCACAACAATATCAGCGCTGCGTCCGCCGGTCTCGGTCATCAAGGCCGTCGCCCAGTTCGCATGTTCACGATAGTTGACGCAATAGTCCGCCCCCATGGCCTTACAGCGATCAAGCTTGTCATTGCTTGAGGAAGTGATTGCGAGGTCCGCGCCCAGCGCCTTTGCAATCTGAAGCGTCAATATGGATACACCACCCGTCCCCAGAGTAAGCACCAGATCGCCTTTGTGCAGACTTCCAAATGTAACGACGCAATGCCAGATCGTGCTGCCGGCGGCCGCGAGGGTTGCGGCAACATCATCGCTCACATTATCCGGCACCGCGATAATCGCGTCGGCAGGCAAGATTATCGTTTCTGCTAGCCAGCCATCCCGGCTGATCCCGAGATCCTGCGCAAAAATGGCCGGTGTAAATTTGCCGTCAAGCCATGTGACAAAATTGGGCGCAATGACCCTCTGCCCCGTCGCAATTCCGGATACATTCTCGCCAAGCGCAACCACCCTGCCGACACCGTCCGACAGCGGAATACGGTCTTCCGCTTTCATCGGACCATATTGTCCTTTCAGCGTCAGAAGATCGCGATGGTTCAGGCAGGCGGCATCGACCTTGATAGCAACCTCGTATGGGCCGGGCACTGGCGTATCACGTTCGACAAGGCGTAGGCTATCCAGCCCGGTTTGCGGACCGATTTCATAGGCTTTCATGCAAAATTCTCCTCAGCAAATGCAGCAATCTGCGCTGCATCGCCTGACTGGCGGATAAGAACACGTTTTCGGAAAAAACGCGTCAGACCGCTCGAACCCATCCGCGATGCGCCAAGGCCGGAATAGCCGAAACTCGATTTCTCCGCTTCCCAGATCATCGAGGTAAGCGAACCATCATTGATCGAAACCGCCCCGGCGTTGAGCCGCGAGGCTATTTTCTCGGCTTCTTCAATCGAGCCACTGACAACCGCCGCCGACAGTCCGAACTTGCTGTCATTGGCTTGCGCGATCGCGCCCTCGATATCGTCAAAAACCGTTACAGGAATAACCGGCCCGAAATTTTCTTCGCTGATTATATCCATATCGGGCGTAACGTCCGTCAGAACTGTCGGCTTCAGATACAGTCCGCCACCAAGTTGCTCTACCGCCCCGCCAGCCAGCAGTTTTGCACCCTTTGCCATTGCGTCATCAAGCTGGTTCTGTGCGATTTCGGCCTGTTTTGCGAAGATAAACGGACCGATATGACCGCGGGTAATATCAGGATAGTTGAGTTCCACCGCTTCGGCTTGCCGAACCAGACTTTCGAGAAACGGATCCGCAATCGCCTTGGCAATATAGATGCGTTCGATAGACTGGCAAGCTTGACCGCTATTCACGATGCTCGAACGGAGCGCGATTGCCGCTGCTTTTTCCGGATCTGCATCAGCGAGAATGATCATTGGATCCTTGCCGCCCAGCTCCAGACTGGCGGGGATAAATGCAGCTGCGGCAGCTTCTCCCACTTTGCGGCCGGTCGCGACCGAGCCGGTGAAGCAGACATAATCGACATGCTCGATCATCGCCGCGCCCGTAGCCCCGTCACCTTCGATAAGGGAAAGCACGCCTGCCAGTTCCGGAATTGATCTCACGATTTCCATCAGCGGCCTGATGAAACGCGGCGTAACTTCCGATGGTTTGATCAGAACCGCACAGCCCGCCATCAGCGCCGGGATCGCGTCGATGAGGGCCAGGATCATCGGAAAATTCCAGGGACTAATTACGCCGATCAGCGGGTAGGGCACCAGCTGAGTGGATGTTGTAATACCGGGCTGCGAGGTCGGCCGGCCGGTCGGCTGACCATCGGCAATAAGCTCAGGCGCTTGCCCTGCCCAGCGCCGGATTTGCCCAGACACACTAATGGCTTCAATTTCCGAGATTCCGGCGCGGCCCGTATCTGCCGTCAAGGACGGGACAATATCGCCCAGATTGGCGTCAATGGCATCGGCCCAGCGACACAGCACCTCTCCGCGCTGCTTCGGTGTTTTTGCGGCCCAGTCCATCTGACCCTCTCGGAGCCTTTTTGCTTCAGCCGCAATCGCCCCTTCACCCAGTGGATCAATTTCATAATCCGCTTCACCAGTCCGGGGGTTGCGTATTCTCATTGTTGTGCCTTCCAGCTGTCGACGATGGTATCGCCGCGGGCAAAATCGACGCCGCCACGTCGGGAGAGGTCTTCGACCAGTTTTTCAAAGACACCGATCCGGTAAGGCAGTCCCATAATATAGGGCGTCAGGTGCATCGGAAGCATCCGGCCGCCGCAGGTTTCTGCTTCGTTCAACAGCCATATCGCCGCATCATTGATCGACTGGGCATAGCTGTCCACCGACTGCTGCTGCACATTGATGATCTGCCGGTCGGACAATTCGTGGTTCAGCGGGATATTGGTGATTTCTCCCGCCTTTGCCTGGAACGCATAAGGCAGCTCGTCATTCACCCAGTCGCACATATATTTGACACCCGCTTCGGCAAGCAGATCAGCCGTATTGAAACTCTGCGAGCGGGCAATTGACAGCCAGCCGCGCGGGCGGGTTCCGGTGGCTTTTTCAAGCACGTCGAGTGAGCCGTTTATCAGCGTCCGCTCATCCGCCTCTGCCATGCCGCTGGCGATGGTGCCGTTCATGTCGGTGCAGTGAGCAATAATCTCGTGACCGCCAGCCATGATGTCTTCGATGAGCTCAGGATAACGCTCTGCGATCACGCTGTTGGCGGCGACAGAAATCTTCGCGCCCACTTTCTCGAACGCACCTAGTAATCGGTATATCCCGATCCGCGTGCCATATTCCCGCGCTGTATAATGGCGATAGTCAGGATAGGCTGTCTGCATATGCCCTGGCGCGCGGAACGGGTCATCGCTCGGCACCATCGGGAAATATTCCAGGCTGATGACCGGCCAGATCAGCAGCTTGTTTTCATCCGGCCAAGTGACGGGCGGGCGCTGGTGCATGATCGAATAGGGATAATAGTCATGGTCCATCCCGCGGCGTCGTTTGGGATATTCGAGATAGCCGGGATCAAGACTCATGATGCGCCTCCCGTTTGCGCGCGAAAAACGTCCACAATGTCGCCAGCCTTTGTGATCCAGGCGCGGCCGTCGGCGGCAATATGTTCCAGCACCGCCTCAAACGGCCCGATCCGGTGCGGCTGGCCAATCAGATAGCTGTGTAGCGGAATACACATCACCGTCCCCGACCGCACGCCTTCCTCTGCCAGCCGGTCATATTGCCGGATCAGCGTATCGGCATATTCGCGGGGAGACATGTTGTAGATGAAGAAACCATAATGATCGTTGACTTCAAGGCTGTAGGGGATGGCGGTCAGCTTCCCCGATTTGACGTTGATATTCGTGGGTTGATCGTCGTGATACAGGTCGCAGGTATAGTCGAGACCATATTCGGCAATCAGATCCAGCGTGTGCGGAGTGTGGGTCAGCGCGGGAGCGAGCCATCCACGAATGCGTTGACCGGTCGCGCGCTCCACTGTGGCAATGCTATCCTCGATAATCGCGCGCTCCTGCGCTTCGTTCATGCCGTAGGAATAGCGGGTATTGTAAATACCGTGGCTGAAAAACTCCCAGTCACGCTGGCGAGCGTCCTCGACGACTTCGGGGATATGGTCGCAAAGCGCGACCGACAGGCTCACCGATCCCGGGAAGCCGTGCTTGGTCATCATATCCGCCATCCGCCAGTGCGAGACCCGGTTGGCATGATCGCGGTGGGAATAACCGACGACATCGGGATGCGGCCTGGGCCAGCTCTTGCGGTGCGGATTGACCGCCGGATCAAGCTCGTAAAATTCCATATTGGGAGCGATCCAGACCGCGCAGCTTTTCCCGTCCGGCCATTCGATTTTGGGCCGGTTACGGCAAGGCAGATAGTCGTAGAGCCCGGGATCTGACTTTTGCGCCTCGCTCACTATCTCGCCTCCAGCCAGTCGATCACTGCCTGCACCGGTTCGACATCGGCATATTTGATCTGCAGATCGGTCAGATTGGCGAAATGATAGCTTTCATGCTTGTCGGCACAGGTCTCGATCGGGACAATCGTGCGATAGCCGTGACTCAGCGCATCCACCGCCGTTGCCCGGACGCAGCCCGACGTCGAGCCGCCGGTAACCACAACCGTATCCACCTTGTGCCACACCAGATAGCTGGCGAGTTGGGTTTCGAAAAAAGCGCTGGGCATGCGCTTGGTATATTGAAGATCATCGGCACCAATTTCACATCGCGGGTCGAGCTTGTGCCGCTCGGAATCATATTTGATATTCTGGAGGGAATCTTCGCTATCCGTCCGCGTCCCCCAAATGCCGGCGTCACCGGCATCGTCCTTGTAAGCCACGCGCGACCAGATAACCGGCATATTTTTTGCTCGCGCCAATGCAGAAATCCGGTTGATATAGTCTATCTGCTTCGGATCGGTTTCATAGGCCGTCTTGAACATATCGGTCCGGGTATAGGCTTGCTGCACATCGACGTTCACGATTGCCAACTTCTCGCCAAAACCGAATTTCTTGCGCGCCGAGTTGCCGATCACTTCTTCAAAAATTTCGCGCGCAGTGCGGCTGTCTTCAACCATTTTCGTGCCGATCAGCGTCATATTTCTCTCTCCAGAATCGATAAAATTACAATAATCTGCAAAAAAGACTTGTCTAGACATATTTGTCCGGACAAATTGGGCAACATGATCACACGCCATTTTATCGACGTCGTTAAAGACGCCAGCATACGCCGTATACACTATCGCAAGACAGGTAGTGGCCCGCCACTATTGATGGTGCACCAAAGCCCGCGCAGTTCAAAAGAATATGAAGCGCTAATGGAGAAATGGTCTGCGCATTTCACCTGTATCGCGCCAGATACCCCCGGTTTCGGGCAATCTGATCCTTTGCCCGGTCATCCCGAAATCAATGAATATGCCGATGCAATAATCGAGTTTCTGGACGCCATCGGCATCGAGAAATGTCCAGCTTATGGCTTTCACTCCGGTGGAATCATTCTGGTTACGGCGGTCAAGCGACATCCGAATCGGATTACCACGCTGGCAGTGGGTGGCTATGCGATCTGGTCGAAAGAGGAAATGGCGCTGTTTAGCGAAAAATATCTGCCGGAATTCCATCCTTCGGCCTATGGCGAACATCTGACGTGGTTATGGAACCGGATATTGGAACAGACCTGGTTCTTCCCCTGGTTTGCGACCGATAACGAACACCGGTTGTCGGTTGCGCATGATGACCCCCAGAGCGTGGATGCTGTGGTACGCGAAATGCTGGATGCCGGGAATGCCTATCAGGCTGGCTATGGCGCAGTGCTAAGTGCGCCGCGCGATATTCCGGCAGCTGACGCGAAAGTGCCACCCTGCCTGATCAGCGCCTATGATGGAGATCCGCTACAAGAGCATATCGACCGGCTCGGCGAGATGCCCAAGTCATGGTCCGCGCAAAAGGTTTCAACCCCAGAAGACCATCAGGCGGTCAGTCTGGCGCACATGTTGGAGGCAGATAGGTCAGCTCGGCCAAGATTGAATGAAGCGCAAGATGAGGGATTTGTCCAAATCGAGACAAACCATTTTACAGGACTGATACACTGGCAGGGATCTCGGGATGCAGACGAACTTATCCTCCATGCTCCCGCCTCTGCAATTGGCTCACCCGTTCCTCGGGGCAGTATTGCGATAGATTTACCCGGGCATGGTCTTTCCGATAACTGGAGCGGAGACCCGCCATCGACCTGGGATGAATGGCAGGCCGTGGTAAATCAAGCGGCTCAGAAGCTTGAAACCGAATCAGTAGTTTTTGCTGATCTGCCGAACGGCGATGCGGATCGGCTATACCCCGATCTTTCACCCGACCGCTTTGGCAATTACCTGACAAAAGCGTGGCAGATCGTCAGGGCAGCGGAGGTTTTTGAGCCGTGGTACAATGCGGACAAGAATCATGCCAAGGCGTTCGACCCAATTGTTCTGCTACCCGAACAATTGGCAAGGAAGCATCTTGACCTGCTGAATGCCCGAGCCGCCAAACAATATCATTTAGCTCTGAAATCACGGTAAAGGCGCAATCATGGGGATTAAGGAAGAAATGCCGCTACTGGCGCGCCACGAAGGCGTCTGGGACGGTACATATACTTATTTCAATGCACAGAACGAAAAGATCGACGAACATGCCTCACGCTTGCTGTGCCGTTTTCCCGAAGATGGTACCGCGCCCTATCATCAATCCAACTATTATACATGGGCAAATGGCAAAACCGAGAACCGCGATTTTCCTGCCGAGTTCCGCGACAAACGTGTCTGGTGGGATAATGATTTGATCATCGGCTGGGCTGCAGAAGTGCCGCTCGACCAATATAACCGCACCGTGATGCTTTACTGGCAGCGCACTGGCGATCCGTCGCTCTACCTTTACGAGCAGATCCAGATTTCCGATGATGGTCAAAACCGTTGCCGGACATGGCATTGGATCCGGGATGGTTTGCTGGAAACCCGCACCGCTATTCAGGAAAAGTTCGTGACAAAAGACTGGCGTGCGGTGGACAAGGAAATGGGAAATAGCATCTGAACCAGTCGCAATCTCTATTTGACAAGCTGTGGGACAGCCACGTCATCGCTGATTTACCCGGCGGCGGCGCGCTGATCGCTATTGACCGCGTGTTTCTGCACGAACGGACAGGCGCGGCAGCCTTGAATTCGCTCGCAGAGGCGGGCCGCAAGGTTGCAGACCCCGCGCGTGTTTTTGCGGTGACAGATCATATTGTCGACACCCGTTCGGGACGCACGGACCAGACGCTGATGCCCGGCGGTCAGGCGTTTATTACCGAGACCCGGGCCGCTGCGAAAGCTGCTGGAATCACGTTGTTTGATGTGAATGATCCCGATCAGGGAATTGTTCATGTGATTTCTCCGGAACTGGGTATCGTGCTACCGGGCTGCACCCTGATCGCGCCCGATAGCCATACCTGCACGCAAGGTGCCTTTGGGGCGTTGGCATGGGGTATCGGCTCGTCAGAAGCAGAACATGCGATGGCGACAGGCACGCTGCGGCTTGCGAAACCAAAATCCATGCGAGTGACGTTCACCGGCAAGCTTGCTGAAGGCACAACGGCAAAGGACATGATCCTGATGCTGCTCGCCAACCACGGTGCGGCTGGCGGGAAAGGGCACGCCGTTGAATTTGCCGGTGAAGCGATAACCGCGCTGGATATGGAAGGGCGGATGACGTTGTGCAACATGGCCACGGAATTTTCTGCCATGTCCGGGTTTATCGCGCCGGATGACAAGACATACACATATCTCAAGGGCCGCCGTTACGCGCCCGGCGGCGCGCTGTGGGATGACGCTGTGGCAAGCTGGCAATCGCTCCGCAGCGACCGGCAAGCCAGTTTTGCTCAGGAAATCAACATTGATGCAAGCAAAGTCGCGCCTATGGTCAGTTGGGGCACTAATCCGGGGCAAACCATAGCCATTGACGCAGCCGTGCCGAGCGAGGCGGACGATCGATCCCTCGAATATATCGCTTTGAAAAAAGGCCAGCCGATCAAGGGCGTTCCGATTGACGCGGCGTTTATCGGCAGCTGCACCAATAGCCGCCTTAACGACCTGCGCCGTGCATCGGCGTTGCTCAAAGGTAAAAAAATTGCAGATGGCATGAAGGCAATTTGCGTGCCTGGCTCCACACGCGTCAAACGCGAGGCCGAAGCGGAAGGTATCGACCTGATTTTCAAGAATGCCGGCTTCGAATGGCGGGAAAGTGGATGTTCCATGTGCTTTTACGCAGGCGGAGAGAGCTTTGCCGCCGGATCGCGGGTCATCTCAACCACCAACCGCAATTTCGAAAGCCGACAGGGGCCGAACGTCAAAACCCATATTGCCAGCCCTGAAACCGTTGTCGCCAGCGCTATCGCTGGAGCGATTGCGGATCCGCGGGAGATCGCCAATGGCTAACCCGTTTACCACACTAACCTCTTTGCCGATGCCGCTGATCCGCGACAATATCGATACCGACCAGATCATTCCGTCACGCGAAATGAAGAGCACGGGCAAGACAGGGCTAGCCGACGGGCTGTTCGCAGGATGGCGCTACACCGAAATTGGAGGACGCGATCCCGATCCGGATTTTGTTATGAATGACCCGTTTTTTTCGGACAGCCGGATCATTCTCGGCGGCGAGAATTTTGGTTGTGGATCGAGCCGCGAACATGCGGTGTGGGCGCTGGTAGAATATGGATTCCGCGCAGTTATCACCCCGAGCTTTGCGCCCATTTTTGCAGGAAACTGTGTCCGCAACGGCATATTACCGGTGGTGCTGGACAGTGAAGCGATTGCGACCATCGAACAGGGCGGACTACCGGTGACAATCGATCTGCCTGAACAAAAGGTCAGCATCAATGAGGGGCAGAGCTGGACTTTCCCCATTGACGAGGAAGCCAAGGCTATGTTGCTTGACGGACTGGATGCAATCGACCTCAGTTTGAAAATGGCCGATGATATCGCTGCATGGCAAAAGGCGGACCAGACCAGAAGACCGTGGATATATTTAGGAGCAGAACAATGACTCGATCCGTTCAGATCAGCGAAGTAGGACCACGGGACGGCCTGCAAAGCGTTGACCGGGTTATGCCCACCGAAGCCAAGAAGGCGTGGATCAAAGCGGAAGCGGAAGCGGGTGTCAGCGAGATCGAAGTCGGCAGCTTTGTGCCGCCCAAGCTGCTGCCGCAAATGGCGGACACCGCAGAGATTGTTGCCTTTTCCAAAACCATTCCGAACCTCGATGTCGTCGCACTCATCCCCAATTTGCGAGGCGCGGAAAATGCTATCAAAGCGGGCGTTGATAAAATGTCTATCCCGTTTTCTATGTCGGAAACCCATTCCATCAACAATGTCCGCAAAGACCATCCGTCGATGATCGCGGAGATCAAGGCGATTGCCGATCTGGTGGCCCAACAACCCGAGGACCAGCGTCCGCATTTCGAGGTCGGGCTTTCGACGGCATTTGGCTGCACGATGGAGGGGCCGGTTTCCGATGATCAGATCGTCAGGCTCGCCGTAGCAGCGATGGAAGCAGGTGTCGCCGAAGTCGGGCTGTCCGATACCACGGGCTATGCCAATCCCGCGCAGGTCACGCGACTGGTGCGTAAAGTGAAGTCCGCGATCGGTAGTGACAAGCTCAATACCCTGCACCTTCACAATACCCGCGGCCTGGGTCTGGCCAATGTGATGGCAGGCCTGGCAGAAGGCATAACCACTTTTGACAGCTCGCTTGGCGGGCTTGGCGGTTGCCCTTTTGCACCGGGAGCATCGGGCAATATCGTCACCGAAGATCTGGTGTTCATGCTGGAGGCAATGGGCATTGATACCGGCATCGATCTGGAAAAGCTCTTGAAGGTTCGTGATATTGTCGCGGAAGCCTTGCCCGGCGAACCACTGTACGGATTCACCCCTGAAGCCGGATTGCCACTCGGATTTGAGAGGGCAGCAGCATGAGGGGACCAACGCCTCTGGCCGGCCTGAAGGTCGTCGAATTCACTCATATGGTGATGGGCCCGGCGGTTGGCTCGATCCTTGCCTCGCTGGGCGCAGAAGTCGTCCGTGTCGAACCGATGGGCGGCGACCGTACGCGCAATCTGGTGGGCTCCGGATCCGGCTATTTCCCGATGTACAACCGGCACAAAAAGAGCATCTGCCTCAACCTGAAAAGCGAGAAGGGGCTGGAGATTGCAAGAAAGCTGGCGGATGGCGCAGACATACTCGTCGAGAATTTCAGGCCCGGTGCGCTGGAGCGGTTGGGGCTGGGTTATGACCAATTATCGGAGACCAACGAGAGACTGATCTACTGTTCGGAAAAAGGCTTTTTGCCGGGGCCGTACGAGAACCGGACGGCGCTTGATGAAGTCGCGCAGATGATGGGCGGCCTTGCCTATATGACCGGCCCTCCGGGCCAGCCTTTACGCGCCGGCTCCAGTGTAATCGACGTCACGGGCGGCATGTTCGGGGTGATCGCGATTCTTGCAGCGGTCGAGGAACGTCACCGCACCGGCAAGGGTCAAATGGTGCAAAGCTCTCTCTTCGAGACCACCGTCTATCTGGTCGGTCAACATATGGCGCAAATGGCGGTTACCGGCAAAGCCGCCGACCCGATGCCCGCCCGCATATCCGCATGGGCAATTTACGACGTTTTCCAGACCAGGGATGATCCGATCTTCATCGGTGTGGTCACTGATGCGCTGTGGGAGAAATTCTGCAAACTCTTCGGTCTCGATGACCTTTGGGCAGACGAGAGTATTCGCGAAAATAACAATCGCGTCGCCGCGCGTGATCGAATCATGCCGCAAATCCGGGAATTGATAAGCGGCTTTACACGAGATGAGTTGATCGAAAAACTCGAGGGCACCGGCCTCCCGTTCGCGCCGATCGCCCGCCCCGAGGATATGTTTGATGACCCGCATCTCAACAGCGGGGATGGCCTGGAAGAGACAATTTTGACCGATGGCACCAAAACAAAATTACCCACATTGCCAATAGCCATGGGCGGAAAACGTCCGTCGAGCAGCTTTACCATGCCGGAGGCAGGCGCAGATGTGCATGAAACACTTGCGGCATTAGGGTATAATGAAGCAAATATCGAAGAGTTGCTTTCCACTGCCACAGTGGGATGATCCGCAGAGCAGAACTGTAAAAAGGGAAATGACAATGAAATTGATTTTACTATCCGCCACCCCGATACTTTTGCTTGCTGCGTGTGGGTCCGAAACAGCCAGCGCACCGGAACAACGTGATGCGGATGCTATACAAACCGAAAGCGCTGAAACCGGAACTGCTTCGGTCGAAGCAACGGAAACGGCAGCGACGCCACCTGCCGGATTTGCACAATGCCGCACCTGCCACACTGTAGAAAAAGATGGTCGCAATGGCATAGGTCCCAATCTTTGGGGAGTCGCTGGGAAACCGGCCGCGCAGCACGCTGGTTTTGCTTATTCGCCCGCGATGAAATCATCCGGACTGACTTGGGATAATGCGACCTTGGATATCTATCTGAAAGAACCGATGAAAACCGTCCCCGGCACAAAGATGGCTTATGCCGGACTGCGTAATGACGAACAAAGGGCGGAAGTGATTGCTTTCCTCGATAGCTTGAAAGATTGATCGGTCGACGAAAGCGGTCCGCTGTGTGAAATCCACCTGACCCAATCGAGGCACATTAGACCAAGCAGGGTTCAAAGAACGCCTCTGTATGTCGATTCAGCAGATCAGCGAGACTGGATTCAGGGCTTCGTCGCCGCGGTCATTGGCCTGTGGTTTCACGCTAATGAGGGAATCGCATCCAATTTTGGTTCGGGTGCCGCGTCAAAATTATCGGGGTAGCGCCCAAGCAAAAGCAGCAATGCCCCGCCGATGATGAATCCGAAGAAAGCGACAATTAATATGGCGTCGTAGCTTCCGGTGACATCGCGCACATAGGCGTAGAGGATCGAAGATAACGCTGATGCAATGCCGAAAGGCATATAGAGCGATCCGTATATTTTCCCATAATGCAACATACCGAAATATCGACCGGCAAGATAAGCGATAAGATCCGATTCGGCGCCAGCGGCAAAACCCAGGAAAAACGCTGCGACCGCTGCCATCATGAAACTGACATCAGCGCCAAGCAGAATCACGCATGTAATCGCCGGTAAACACAGTAACGGGAAAGCGACGAAACCCTGCCAGAAACGATCGAGCAATAAGCCCGTAAGCAAACGCCCGACCAAAATTCCGATGCCAAGGACGCCCATCACGCTTGCCGCGGTTTGAGCGCTCAAGCCCTTGTCGGCGAGGATTGACGGCATGTTGATAAATGCGCCAGCGTAACAGCCCGCCACAATGGCGATCGATACCCACATGATGTGGAATCGGTAACCTCTGACTATCTGGGACAGTGTCATGCCGGTTAATTTTCCGTCGGCATCACCAATTGCACTGGGACGCTCGGCCGGTGTCGGTTCACGAAAAAGAAAATAAGCGACTGGCAAGGCAACCAGTAACGGGAGGAGCGCCATTATCGCAAACATATTGCGCCAGCCATATTCGGCGATTGCCCAAACGGCGATCTTCGGGACAATGAGAGCTGCGATGCTCGTACCGAGCAGCATGATGCCGAGAGCCAACCCTCTATGCTTGAAAAACCACAAGTTTATTGCCCGGCTCCACGTCACAGGTGTCGAGCCGATGCCAACAAGGCCGACAATGATCCAGAGACCGTAATAAGTGTATAAAGTCGTCTGATCATTGCTTGTCGGGGTCAGTGCAATAGCCGCCAGCGCGATACCAAATGCGAATAACGACCACAAGGCAACAGGTCTGACACCGTACCGATCGGCCATCCAGCCGAACAACGGGGCGAGAAAGGAAGCTATCAAACCATATATTGTCGCAGGGAATATGATCTCCGTGCGCGACCAGCCAAATTCGGCGCTCAGTGGCTCGACGGTAAAAGCTATGAGATTGAAAGGAATGGGAGAGGCCCCGCAAGTCACGCCCAACAAGGCGGCGAGCAAAACTGTCCATCCAAGCGAAAACTCTCCCGGGGCGCCGTCGGCGGATTGGTCTACGGGCGCCGTCATTTTCCTATCGTTTCCAATGTGACACTTAAAAGAAAGAAGCGGCCGAATATATTGATCATCCGACCGCTCCATCTATTACTTCTAGAATTCAAACCTGCCCTTGACCAGCCATGTCCTTGGTGGATTGAGGTAGCTGTAGTTGGCGAGTGAAGACTCAATCGATTCTTCATCAAAACAGTTGCGGCATTCAGCCGTCAGCGACCATCCTGTATCACTACGCAACGTCAGTGTTCCATTCACGATCCAGCGGGAATCGCTAAAAGATCCACTGATGTAGTTGCCGGAAAACGGGTTGGCAGGGAAGGTGGATCCAGTGGAACTGGTTACAGGGCCGGAGAAAATTGAGAAGTTGCTGGTTCCGACTTCGCTTTTGTCTCGCCAGTTGGCATTGATAGCGGGCGTTAACGAGAGGCCGTTACCGAGCTCTGCGTTATAACTGGCACCCATGGAGACATTGAATTTTGGCGAGCGGACTGGCGTTGCCACGTTTCCATCCTCGGCGACGATCCCGACCCCGCAGCTACTAGCTTCAGTACCCCCGCCTCCTGGCACCAAGCCAGCGGCAAGCTGAGCCTGGCACACCGCTATCTGACTAACCACAGATTGTATGCCGAATTCATCGAACATAGGTGAATTGGCGTCGAGTTTATACTTGTCATCCTGATAGCCGGCGGCGACGAAAATATTCAGACCTTCAACCGGAACTGCATTTATCTCCAGTTCGATGCCTTTGTTCTCATAATCTGCAAAATTCCGTGTGATAAAGGCGATAGATCCGTTCGCGCGCGTGAAGGCAGACGGGGTCTGCAGATCACTGACGTCGAGCAGGTAGGCGGACAGATTGACCCGAAGGCGACGATCCAGCAATTCGGATTTTATGCCGGCTTCGTAGCTCCAGGCTTTTTCCGCATCAAAGGGCAAAAGTTCGCTTGCCGTTGTGCCTCGCGCGTTCCAGCCACCCGATTTGAATCCTCGGGTAGCTGAGGCGTAAAAGAGCAAGTCGTTGTTTGCTTGATAGTTTATCGCAAAACGGGGTGTCCAAATCTTGATCTGCTGCTGGCGCGGAATTACCGTGCCGTTGGCAGCGACAAGATTGGGATCGCTAAGGCAGGTCGCTTCCAGCGTTCCGTCATTGCAGCTTGCCCGATTGTCACGAATGGAAAACCGCTTGGTTTCATCAGTATATCGAATACCTGCCGTCAGTTTTATCTGGTCGGTGACATTGATATCTCCCTGCAGAAACCCCGCATATGCTTTCGTCGAATTACGCAAGGTTCGGTCGGCAAGAATTAGGGGAAACCCATTCGGCGGTGGCGCGAATGGCAGGCTGATGGTAAATAAATCACCAAAGTCGCTGAAGTTATCTTCCTCAAAATAATAGACGCCGCCGACCAGATCGACCAAACCATCGCCCAATGAAGCGTTGAACTTTACCTCCTGCGAAAACTGCGAAAATGCGCCCTCATTCGCGATGGTAAAGCCGCCCAGCGTATAGCCGAGAACCGGAGGCACCGGATTCGAGATACTTGGGAGTCCGCGGCCGTCGGCAAAATCAAGTGCATAATCCTGCGCAGTATAGACATAGCCGGTGATGATATTGACGGTAAAATTATCACTGCCCAACTCTAGGTTCGATGACAGAAAGTCCATCGAGGTCTTGTTGCCGTATCCGAAGTTGTCCTTTTTGCCAGTGAAGCGGCCGCCAAAATTGCTATTCCGACGATGACCCGTGGTCACGAATCGTCCATCACAATTAGCGGTGTTAGCCGGGTCGCAATCGAAGTTCAGGATGTTGGCGCCCTCCGAAAGAGTGTGGATATAGGATCCCGTCCAGCGCGCATTTTCTGATAATTCTCCCCGTAAACCCAGGCGCACTCCCCAGCCATCATTTTCGTTGGCGCGTTCACCAGTGGTGGTATTGAACGCATAGCCCTTGTCGTTCTGGTAATAGCCAGAAACTTTGACAGCAAAACTATCGGCGAGCGGGATATCGATCGAGGCACGGCCGGTGTAAAGTCCATAGGATCCGTAACCCACTTCCGCGCTGCCGCCGAATTCAAAGTCCGGTTCGGCAAGAAACACGGAAACCGCGCCGCCCGTCGTATTGCGCCCAAATAAAGTGCCTTGGGGTCCGCGCAACACTTCGATCCGCGCGACGTCAAAGAAGGAGAGGTTGTTGGCGTTCTGGCGACTCAGGTAAATATCATCAACATAGGTACCAATAGGCGGGTCAAACGTTGGAATGGTCTCTGTGTTGCCAAGTCCGCGCAGATAATAAGCGTTGGCACTGCCCAGGCCGGTGTTGTTTATGCCGACCAGATTGGGAACGAATTGGGAAACTTCGAGAGCGTTGGTTACGCCCCGCCGTTCCAGCTCGCCTGAATCGAATGCGCTGATCGAGATGGGTACGTCCTGGACGCTTTCCTGACGTCGCTGGGCCGTAACAACAATGACGTTTAAGCCGCCTCCCTGCGCGTCCTGCTGATCCGAACTCTGCTCTTGGGCCACATCGTCTGCCGATGCATTTTCTGCCGCATATGCTGGGCATGCAGCAGCAGTGAAGGCGATCAGTGCCGCCCCGCTCATCCATTTGTTCCGTTCCATAAATCCCGCTTTCGATTAATAGTTGTTATAATTTGTCCGGACAACTTGCACGATATATATTTTTATGCAAGACGGTTTTTAGATTTGAAGAAAAATAACATGCACAATGTTGCTTGCGTGCATCACAGGAGGGGCGAACAATAATGGCAGAGTTTTCCGTCAGCTTTTACCAGATACTGGTTTTTCTCCATTTATTGCTTTTTGTTCTCTGGCTGGGCGCCGATGTCGGGGTTTTCATGCTTGGCCAGCATTTTCGCAAACGGGAAAAATGGAGTTTGCCGCAAAGGCTTGCCTTGCTGCAACTGCTGGTAAACGTCGATATGGTCCCGCGTTCTGCGTGGGCCCTCATGGTACCACTTACATTGACGATGGTCGATGCAGGCGGCTGGTGGCACTTGCCCATCTGGGTGGTTGGTTTGGCATGGATAATAGGCGGGTTTTGGCTTTGGCTGGTCTGGGATGCGCATATTCACGATCAAACAGAACGCGCGAAACGCGACAATAAAATCGAATCTGTCCTGAAAATTGGTTTGACGATTTTCTATCTCGGGCTTGGCATTATTTCTCTGGTTGAAGGCGCCCCGTTGGCCCCGCATTGGCTGGCTACAAAAGCCGTAATGTTCGGACTGATCTTCGCTGCAGCCATCATGATCGACGTCGCGTTCAAGCCGGTAGGCCCGCTGCTCGGCAAGCTCATCAGCGAAGGTTCGTCGGACGCAACGGAAATACCTTTACGACGAACGATGGATCGTACCCGTGTGTGGGTATGGGTGGTTTACCTGCTACTTTTGGGAACAGCGTTCCTCGGCAACATCAAACCGTTTTGAATGGCCTGAAAAATCGGCAATCTGCATCATCGGAGATCTGATCAATGAACGACTCAAGCGGACTAAGCCCGCCGCGCGGATCGAATATCGCGGTTGTCGGGGCCTGCGGCGGAATCGGTAGTGATCTTGTGCAAAAACTGGTCGCGGCTGACTGTAATGTAGTAGCGATTGATTTGGAAAAATCCATCACCGAAGCCCCCTCACCGGCCGCTCATAGTATCTCTTTCGATGGCAGAAACGCGAAATCCGTCGACGAGATGGCGGAGCAGCTAAAGAAGGTGATGCCACAACTAGACGGACTGGTCATCGCCTCGGGATTCGCCGGACAGAGAATGCCAATCACAGAATGGCCGGTCGAGGCGATCGACGAGATCATCTCCGGCAACCTCCGCCTCATGACCTTGTGTTTACGGGCACTGGTGCCGCTTCTTCAACATGGAGATGCTGCCAGCGTGGTTCTAATCACCAGCGATATGGCCTATATTCCTCAGCCTGGTTATGCGCCTTATGTTGCAGCGAAGGCTGGACTGGTGGCGATGGGACAAAGCGTAGCGAGGGAGGTCGCGCCGAACGTGCGGATAAATTTTGTGTCCCCCGGTGCGGTTGATACGCCGTTCCTGCGCGGCGGACGCGGCCGGACTGTGGACTCCGACGCGCCTTTGCGGTTTGATATCAAGGAATATTTGACAAAAATCCCGCTCGCGCGACTGGCCGTCGCCGAAGACGTGACCGGACCTGTATTGTTTCTGCTCGGTCCCGGATCATCGTATATGACCGGAAATATCCTGCATATAAGCGGCGGAGCATACATGGGTTAGTCGTAAGAATGGTGCAAAAGGAGCCGTCCAAGCGGCGCCTTAATCAAACTCCAACGCGACATCCGGCGCGCTATTGTCCATGTCCCGCCAGAGACGCCACATTCCATCGGTGCCCCGGCGATAGACCAGAAAAGCGCGCCCCTTTATGTGGGTCAACTTGCCGTCCGGTGATTTAATCCGCATTGCATATTGGGTTACCAGATAAGCACGATCACCTTCTATCACCAGATTTTCAGGTTCGGACCGGAACGTCACTTCATTGCCAGAACGCCGGTTGCGGGCGAAGAAATCGACGGTCTCGTCTGAACCCCGGAGCAGAGGGGAGCCGTTTGGCATAACCAAGGCATCATCCTCGTAGAGATCCCGCATCTTTTCGATCTCTCCTGCTTGATAGTAGGTAATCCAGCGCTCCCCATTCGAGAGAATGGCGGCGCGATCTGCATCCTGTGTTGAGGTCACAATATTGTTTCGTGCGAGAGGGGCGACAGCACATGCGTTAAGGCCTGCTGCAACAGTCACGAGAAATATCCCCTTGAGAACCGAACGTGCGATGAGAGAACTACCGTCGTACATATTCCAATTTCCTCTTGTAAGGTCTAAACCGGCTTTACAGCGCCAAAAAACCCGGCAGCAAGGATTGTGATCCAATAGGTGAAGGCAACCCTCCTGGACGCGCGGATCGATTTTGCGAGCTGCATTTCGGCTTCGGCATCTGGCCCCTTCATCAAGGTAGCAAAAATGCCAGGCCAGCTATGTAGAAAATAACGAAGAACCAATCCGATGATAATCGCTACGCCGAATATAATCAGCTTGATCGAGTACCATTTCTGTCCTTCACCAGCTTCAAAAGGCCCCATTCCAAACAAGGATGTGGTACCGACGACAAGCAAAGCAGGGATCAGGACGTAACGCGACCAATCTTCCAAATGACCGAATATTGTTTTGTTTTTCGCCATTTTGTCGCGAAACGCTAGAAGCGTGATGGCAACCCAGAGCGCCCACAAGATCCACACAACCGTTAAAAACCTAACGCCATATGGCTGCAGTCCCCACAAATATCCCATATGTAGGCCAAGCGGCAAGAGCGAAACAATGCCGACCCGCGCCAGGACATCAATACGGAATACCGTATCGAGATGTCTCAGTCGCTCGGGAGCAGTCAGCTCAGAATTGACCACCTTATACGAGGTCTGAAACACTCCCCATTCCCCGCCAAGCCAAAAAACCATAGCGAGAATATGGAGGTACCTCAGGATGGCGAGTTCGTGTAAGGTGAAAAACTCTATCACAGCGTTACTTCAGTCCTTTGGTTCTGAACTAAACGTCGATTTTATTACGAGACCGATAACGGCCGGACGAATCAGCTTTCCCATCAGGCGCACGAGCTCGTGGCCCCCGATCTCGACGGTGCAAGGCATCGCATTTGCCACGCCTGACAAAATCAATCGTCCGTCCTCGGTTTTGCTCTCGCGAACTTCTACGCCTAGCTTTATCGCCGGTGTTTTGACTAACATGGCTTATTCCGCCGCTTCGAGAAGGGTTGCGGGTTCAAGTGCCAATGCGGAACGGGCTGCACCGCGTCCGGTAATCATTGCTTCGGTGAGATAGGAACCGTTCTGATAAAGGTCGGAAATGAATGAGCCCAGTTCTCCCGCTTCGAACAGTCTCGGAATGACATTGCCTTCGTGATCAAACACATGACCTTCCATATCACGTTTGGCACCGCCACCCGTGCAGACAATCGCAGGCGTGATCGGAAGTGCATAGAAAGGACCATTGGCCACCGGCAATAATGTGTCGGCACTGCGCCCATGCACCTCATCTTGTCCGGCCGCGCAAGATGCGTTGTAACGCTCCACCTCTTGCTCGAATACGGACGGATCAACACCAATTTGCTGCGCGAGTGATGCGAAATCATCTGCTTTCTTGATAAAACCAGAATCCACTTCCGCACTATTGTCTTCGCTCCACGGCTCGGCGGTAACAACTGCACTCCACGTCATGACTTCGAGGACCAGCTTGCCAGCCTGACGCGTGGTTTCGTCAAAAATCATATAGACAGGATAAGCTTCGTTGAGGGGCACATCGACCCACCTGCCATGTTTCTTCTCTTTGTAGTGGGTTAGTTGAAGCTCGTTTGCTTCATTGTAGAAACGCCGCCCGGTATTATCGATATCAAACCAACTAAATGCCGGCAGCATGAAGTTGCGCAGATAGGCAGTTTCCTGATGCGGGAGGTGGAGGCCTGGCCAGATACCGCCAGACTGACCCTGATTCCGCAAATGCCACATTTCCGCGCCTGCCTTTTGCAGAATGCGGATGCCGTCGCCCTGATTATACGGCGTGCCGAGCGGAGTGACGTTGGACAATCCATAATAGTCGCGCTGCATCTGCTTGTCGGATTCATATCCGCCAACCGCCATAATCACGCCGCGTTCTGCGCGAACTGCCTTGCGCTTCCCATTATGAGTGACCCAGGCCCCGAATACTTCGAGCGTATCAGGATCTTGAATGAGATCCACCAGAGGCGCTTCGAACCAGACAGGAATATTTCGCTTTTCGACATTGGCTTCGAGCGCCAGCCAGACGCCCGAAGGAATCGGAAGGATTGTCGAGGTATAAGCGACCGCATCGCGTGCACCAAACTCTGGAAACTCAAGAACCGCATCACGCTCGGTAAAGCCGGTTCCCCGAAGAAACTCCGCTCCTGCGTCTTGTGCAATTTTCTGGATCCATGGCTCCAGATTGACCATTTTATCGGCCCACTCGTCGAGAAACTCTTCTGTGACCGGATTGGCTTCACTCATCCTTCTCTGATAGTCCTTGAGCGCTTCCTTGTTTTTTGAAATCAGCAAGGACTGACCGGAGACGCGGCAGTTTCCGCCCGCAAATTCTTCCGGTGCTTTTTCTATGATCAGAATTTTGGCGCCAGGTTCCAGGTCATAGGCTTCGATCGCGGCGGATGCTCCGGCACAGCCATAACCGCAAATCAGTACATCAACAGTTTCATCCCATTCTGTAACACTTTTGAGGCTGGCCATATCCTATCTCCGCAATATCTATGTTGTCATCGAGGCCGAACATAGCGGCCTCACGCGAGAAGAATAACAAAAGGTTGTCTTAATACACAAACTATGGTTGTATTCTCTCATGGAGCACAGGCAACTCGTTCACTTTCTAGCTGTTCTTGATTCCGGCAGCCTTACTGCAGCGGCCCGGCGCGTGGGCCTTACACAGCAAGCACTCTCAAAAAGCCTGTCACGGCTGGAGAGCGAGCTTGGCGGAAAATTATTCGAGCGGGAAGCCCGGGGCATGACTGCGACGAGGCTTGGTGAATCCATAGCCGAATATGCCCGAGATATAATCGCCAGTGCCGGAAAGCTCCGTCATACCGCCAGCGCCGCACTGGGATTGGAGCGCGGCCGGCTAGTGGTCGGTTTAAGCCCGATTTCAGCCGCCAGCCTACTCGGCGAGCGGCTAACCCAATTTGCCCAGAATTATCCTAATGTCCGAATTGACGTCGAAGGGGGAATAGACCGGGATTTCATCGCCGCACTTCATCGCGGAGAGCTCGACATTGCCTTGGCATCGCAGGTTGGCGGGCAAGATGACGGAATATTGCTGGAACAGGTTTTCAGCGAACCCTGGGGTGTCGCCGGTTGGGCGAACAACAAAGCCTTGCAACAAGCCCAGTCTCTTGCCGACCTTGCGGACGCGAAATGGATTATCGGCCGCAACACCAACCTGCTTGACGATATCATCGCGGAAACATTCTCGAACGCCGGATTGCCCATGCCCAAACCCGGGATCATGACAACCTCGGTGCTATTTTCGCTCCACGCACTATCGCAGTCAGGTTTCCTCGCAATTTTGCCAAGGTCGCTGTGCCGCGACTTTAATGGCATATTATGGCGAGACCTGAGCGACGGTGCGTGGATCAGTCCGATTTACCTGATGCGGCGCAAACGCGCGCATATGGATGAGCTTGTCAGCGTGTTATTGCGTGAACTTAAAAGCTGAGTTGACCCGCATTACCAAGGCTTACCGCCTACCCAGCTACCAGCCGTAACGCCGACACGGTCGATCTGGATCGATTCCCATATATCCGCCTTGTAATAGGGATCACCCTCTATGAATGCCCGGGCATCAGCGAAATCAGTAGCGCTTATCACCAGCATGGATCCTGCGAACCCGCCGCTTTCATCGTGCAGCGGACAGGCTATTGATACGCGATCAAAAACTTCATCCAAATGAGCGAGATGTGCCTTGAGGCCGGCCATCCGATTCTCTTTTGAATTGGGTTTGTCGCGACAATTTATTGCGTAAAGCTCAGTCATACTATGTGTATCCCCTATGATTTCATCTGGTTGTTGATCGGAAATTCGAGCACCCCCGGGTTCATTACACCCTTCGGATCGAGAAAGTGTTTGAGTGTCAAAAGCAAATCGCGCGGCTCGTCAGAAAGTGCGGACAGAAATGAATAAACACGCCCGATCTGGTTGGATGCGGCCCCAACATCACGGAACAGGTTGACGGTCTTCTGGCGTAAATTATCGACGAGCTCTCGGCCCTCCGGATTGGCAGGGGGTTCTTCATATTTCCGCACATGTGAGGGGTCCGGCGCATTGCGATGCAGGGGCAGCCAGCTATCTCTCCAGTGAAAAACTGTTTCAAAACTGTAGCAATGATTGGACAGAGCGGACGACAGCCGGGTGATCCGCACGCCTTTGCCGTCCATTTCATCCGCATAAGGCGCAATCATCACATTGAAGGCATTCAAAAGCTTCTGTACATCGGAAAGCGCAACCTTGGCATTGAGTGCGGTCCATCGTCCGCCATCCGGGCCCATCACACCATTGAGATTGGCGAAAGGATCCGCTCTGGCTACCATCGGGATGGTCGCAGTCACCTCTCTCCCGCCAGCTGCTTCTTGAATGCGAACGACCGATTTCCCGTCTGCCGCCACAGCCTCTCGCGAAAGCCCCGCTACCGTAACATGAAGCGAATAATGTCCTTTCGGAATGACCGCAGCGCCCGCCTTGCCCATTGCCAGCAAATTTTTTGCTGCTGCAAGCGGATTGTCGGCGGACTTCGCCACCGCGCTCGCCGAGCGGAGCATTTCCGCAGCATCGATGTCGAGATGATCGGTCGTCGCCGGGTCCATGATATAGGCTTCCTCCGCAACACCTTCGCGTGCAATCGCGCATAACGCATCACTAGCCGCCTCGAAAGTTGTATAGGCAAAGCTGACATGATCAAAATGCTCCGGCATCCGAATGAGGCGCAGCGTAGCACGAAGCTTCAAGCCCAATGCGCCGCCATCATGGACAAATAGCCCTGTGAGGTCGGGACCGAAGCTTCGCAAAAAGGACTTGCCCTCGACCTGCAGAGCGCCCTGCCCCGTCCGCAGGACTTTGCCATTGGCACAGGCGACATCCATCCCGAGGACCATATCGGCCGCCGAGCCATAACGCGCCGAGCCGAAAAAAAGAGCGCCGTGACTTAGCCCGCCACCGACCGTGGCGCCCTTGCCGGAAAATGTTCCGAAAAAGGGCAATCGCAGCTTATGGGGTGCCAACGCATCATAAATCTGCTTCCACGTAACGCCGCATTCGACCGTGATCGTCATATCGTCCGGGCGAATTTCGATGATGTGATTTAGGCCCGTGACATCGATCAATACAGTCCGGTCGGACTGCGGGATATAACCGGCGGTATAGCTCAGTCCGCCGCCGCGCGGCGCGATGGCATAGCCCGCACGGGAAATCTCGGCTATTGCATCGGGGAGGCTATCGGCTTCAGTCGACTTCAGCAATATGGCTGGCGCGCACCCCGTTTCGTGAACATCATAACGTGCATCCTCGAGTTTTTCCTGCTCGACGACAACCGATCCATGGCCGCAGATTTCGCGCAGGCGTTGGGCGAGCTCTGGCTCTGTCATACCGGCTTCCAAATACTCACAATTACAATGGCAGTTATGAATATCCACAGAAGGCCGAGCACCGACGTCGCCTTTACATAGGTGCGCTTGATAACATCATTGCGGGCCTCGGTGACGCCATCGCTTGCCATTATTCTCCAAGTCCGGAAATGAGCGATAAGCGCAAATCTGATTCCCACACCGCATGCCATTATGCCCGCAAAAAGACCGAATTTAATCCGCAGCCAAAGCGGCGCAGGCCAGGATCCGGCAATTATCTGAAAAGCGAGCGCCATGAATAGCGCGATGAGCACGTAACGCGAAACACGGTCAATCGATGCGAAGATAACGCCAGCATTATTGTGGCGCAGGCGATGGACGGCTTCGACAAAGGCAAGCCAGGCAATCGTCAATATGCCAGCCGCCCAGAACGCGGTATTTCCGCCGGGAATAAAGCCATATGAAATCGCCAGCATGAAACCGAGGCCCGCCTGCAGCACCAACGCATAGCGCACATGCTGGTCCACGTGCATGACGTGATCCATCAAACGTGCACGTTCGCCAAAAGGCATGTCGCCGCTGTAACTAACATATTTATAGGTTGAGTTTATGACCAGTTCGGATCCAAGCCAGTAACCGAGCACCGCAATATGTGCGACCAGGAGCCAGACCGTCATGCTCCGTCATACCGGATGTGATCGAGTGAACCCAGCTCGTAACGAGTCTGCATATACCCGCCGACCTCGGCTTTCAGCAAAATATAATTGCCATCACTCGTACACCACAGGTCATATTCAGGATGCTCTTCCAGCAAGCCGGGCACATCGGGAAAGGAGAATTTATGCGCTTCGAACCGTCCCGCCTCAACCTCTATTTCTTCCAAGCCATGATATTGGATAGCCAGTTTTATGGGAAAAAACATCGGTCCCGTTGCTCCGCGATGATCGGGCGAAGATAAATACATATGCTCGATCAGCTGGGTGCCAGGACCCTGCGACAGGTCGTAAAGGCTCAGCAGGAAGCCATCATTGATTATCGCGTGATTTCCAAATGCGACCAGAGGGCTCTCAAGCTCCATGCGTTGAGAAATCCGCCCCTCAATGGTCGTCAGTGCTTCACATTCGGCAATATTCTTGCCGAAGCGAAACCATCCACTGCCACGGAATTTGCCATCAACAGCAATGCGCACAAAACTGTCCTCGGGCCTGCCGTCGGGGCCAATGCGCTGGTTGACATCGCGCACAACCGGGGGAGCATCGTCGATTTCTGCATGGGCAGCGAGGACGCGCGAGCCATCCTGGTGAATGTCGATCCGGAAACTCTCGCGGCCCCGTTCCACGCCTTGCCTTCCCTCTGCATTACTTGTGTAGCGAAGCTCGCCGGTAAACGTCTCTGACACTCCGCCCATCATTCGATCCTATCTATGTTAATTTGCCCAACCTTCGCCGACGGGAGCCTGCTGAAGCGCACGGACTTCATCCATGTCAGCGGGCGGGACTAGCCACATCGGCATTTCCGCTTTTGCCCATTTGAGCAGCTCGGCAGGAAACTCGCTCTCATGCTCGACGCGCCACGACAGCAAGTGATAAATCGCCTTGCCCGGTCCGGCCCACGTCGGAAGCCCGCCAAAGCGCTGCCAGCTCATTTGATGCGGCTCATCAACTTTATTGTTTCTATGCAGGAAAAAATCATAATTTTCCCAGGCTTCATAGCGCGATCCATCTGGCAGCGGCGAATCGAGAAAGATCGGAGCGGTCACAGCCAGCGTATCACGCCCCATCCAGTGAATTCCCATTCCGTCTTTCATTGCGATATGCTGTATCGCATCCCCTGCTCCCTGTTCGACATCACCGAAAATCTTGCCGTTTTCAACGCGGTAGGTGATCACCTGATAGGGGTAGGCGATTGGCGTAACCGGCTTGCCGTTATATTCTGTCAATATTTCATCTGTGCGCGGATCGGTGTATGCAAAAGTCTTGCGCGTCAGGTGAATGACGGGATCACCCTTTTTCGTCGGCCAGATCACTCGGGAACTATCGAAACCGACCATCCCGAAAAGTTTTTTGCCGGTAGGATATTCAAAAACACCGCCACTGGCGATCCAGTGAACCGGCTTTCCCGTTCCGGCCCTCGCATCAACCCAGAGACGCAATTCTTCCGAAACATCCTCACGAACCGCTTCCTGCTTGTTCTGCTGTCCCTCTTCGGCCACCGCTGGTCCGGGTGCTCCGGTCAAGACCAAGCCTGTCAGTAACAAACCGATAAAGCCAATACGCATAGCCACTCCTTATCACGGACATCATCTTGATCGGACATCCTGGAAACTGACTAGATAATTTGTCCGGACATTGTCGAACAACTTAAATTAGATTATCGACAACCAGAGGTAGTGACGCGGTTTCATTGGCGAGCAGATCATGAACCATCCGTACGGAAAGGCAATCGAAGGACTAATGTAACAGCACGGTCATCTCAGCGTTCCGCCTTCTCGCGGCCAGAAGACCTCGAGCCAGCACCAAGATCGAATGGTAACGGCAGAGCTGTTGTCGACTTTATTTCGGACAGAGCGATAGATGATGTAATCTCTTGCACCCCGGGAAGATGTGAAAGGCTGTGCGTCGTCAGATAATTTGAGACTGTTGGCAGCTTAAATCAGGTGAGTGTTTGGGATCATCTGTTGGTTGATATTATGCGGCAAGCTTGCGGTGTTGCAAGCGCCGATGTTCTATGGTTTTTCGCTTGATCCTTTCTCGCTGTTTGATGATGGTTTCCGCCCGGCCGAAGTAGGCATCGG
>JBFEKH010000018.1:0-34113 GCA_041552775.1 Allopontixanthobacter sp. | reverse complement strand
GCGTTTACTTGCAGCGCGGACGGAATATCCTCGACAATCAGTGAGTGATATCGAGTGGCGGTAAAGGGCGAGGGCAGGCCAGCAAAAACGCCGCTACTGTCGTGAGTTACAGGCGAAGTTTTGCCGTGCATCAACCCGCCGCGCACGACTTTGCCGCCGAAATGCTGGCCGATTGACTGATGACCCAGGCACACTCCTAGCAGCGGCATTTCCGCATCGGCGCAGGCTGCCACCAGATCGAGACTGATGCCTGCTTCATTCGGAGTGCAGGGACCGGGGGAGATCAGGACGCCTTTTGCGCCGCTGCGCACCGCCTCGGCAGCGGACAGCGCATCGTTGCGGACCACCCGCACTTCGGCGCCCAGTTCCATCAGATAATGGACCAGGTTGAAAGTAAAGCTGTCGTAATTGTCGATGACGAGGATCAAGGGATCAATTCTTCCAGAAACTATGGGCCGGGATCATGCGGACTTTCCGGCAAAGTAATCGCTCGCACGGATCAGGCCGTCGGTAATACCCGGCTCGGTAAACAGATGGCCGCCGTCGGGGATAATACGCAAATCGGCATCCGGCCAGACCTGCTTCAGGTCGTAGGCAGCAGACGGCGGCGTGCAGCAATCGTGGCGGCCTTGGACGATAATCCCCGGAATTCCGTTCAATCGGCCCGCATTGGCGAGCAGTTGGCCTTCCGTCAGCCAGCAATCATTCCGGAAGTAATGGTTTTCGATCCGCGCGATGGCGATGGCGTGGCTGTCCTCGGTGAATTCTTCCATCATACCCGGATCGGGCAGCAAGGTGACGGTCAGCCCTTCCCATGTGCTCCACGCCTTGGCGGCGGCCAGCTGGACTTGCGGATCACCACTGGTCAGGCGCCGGTGATAGGCCTCAATCAAATCGCCTCGTTCGTCTTCCGGGATGTGCCCGGCGAACGCGGCCCAGCCTTCCGGATAGAGCTCGCTGGCGCCATACCGGTAGAGCCAGTCGGCTTCTCGCTGCCGCGCCAGGAATATCCCGCGGAGCACCAGCTCGGTGACGCGGTCCGGATGGGTCTGGGCATAAGATAGCGCGAGAGTGGAACCCCAGCTGCCGCCGAACACCTGCCATTTTTCATGACCTAACAACACGCGCAGGCGTTCGATGTCGGCCACGATGTCCCAGGTGGTGTTGTTTTCGAGGCTGGCAAAGGGGGTGGAATGGCCGCAGCCGCGCTGATCGAACAGCAGAATGTCGTATAATGCCGGGTCGAATTGGCGGCGCTGGTCGGGGCCGCAGCCCGATCCCGGGCCGCCGTGCAGGAATACGACCGGTTTCGCGCCGCGCGTTCCGCAACGTTCCCAATACAGCGTGTGCCCGCCGCCGACTTCTAGCATCCCGGTTTCGAACGGTTCGATAGGCGGATAGAGCGTGCGTTCGTAAGTCACATCAATCTCCCTTGGTCTCGACCACGATCATGGGTCCGACGGGCACGTCATTGTCCATCCGCCCGCTCGCCGGGTCCCATAGTGCCGAGACATTGCCGTCCAGATATAGCGCATTCGGGGTCTTGATGACATCGCGATAGAAACGTGCCAGCTTGCCGAAGGACAGCGGAGCCTGCGATATCACGAAATGTGCGCGGCCAGCCTTGTCTATTCCGATGCCGTTGCGGATTGCACGGGAAGGGCCGTCCTGCGTAATTTCGGGATGCAATTTGCCATTGATCACCAGCATGGGGCCCGATTGTGTCCCGAATTCCGGGCGGTCGCCAACCCGCGCAAAGAAATCATCTGCCGTTCGGATGCTCCATTTGCCGCCTGTGCCATAGAATACGCCGTTGGGCTTCAGGTGGAAATTGCCCGGTCCATCCGATCGGCTAAGTTCCTTGCGCCGCTCAGAATTCTCCACGTAATAGCCGATGGGTTTGCCTTCGCCGTCATACATCCCGCCGTTGACCGCAAAAGCCACCGCTGACGCATCGGCAGGGCGGTCAGCCGCCAGTTTGGCAAAGCTGCGATAGGGTGCGCCGCCACTTGGCCCGAGGTCCATCAACACCCGATGTTTGGCCGGATCGGCGATGCAGTGGGTCAGCGCCACATCCTCGAAGGTGACGCTGGTGCAGGCAGAAGCGGTCTGTGATTCCGCGACCTCGGCTTCAGGCGAGGATACTGCGATCACATCGGCTTTTCCGCTGCCAATTTCGGTTCGCATTACCGGCTGACCGGCGGGTTCCTGGCCGCAGGCGCAGAGTGCGAGGAGCATTAGCGCGGCACAATATCTCACTGCCCGAACCCCGGTTCGCTGGCGATCCGCGCGGCTTCGCGGGCGGCGGCGATCAGTGCCCCGGCCTTGGCCTCGCATTCGCGCAGTTCATACAAGGAGTCGCTATCGGCCACGATACCTGCGCCTGCCTGCACATGCATGATGCCGTCCTTGACCACGGCAGTGCGCAGGACGATGCAGCTATCCACCGAGCCATCGGGGGCGAAGTAGCCGACACCGCCCGCATAGGCGCCGCGCGTTTCCGGCTCCAGTTCAGCGATCACTTCACAGGCGCGGATTTTCGGCGCGCCGCTGACGGTGCCAGCAGGAAAGCCGGCGAACATCGCGTCCAGCGCATCATGTGCGGGGTCCAACTGGCCTACGACATTGCTGACGATATGCATGACGTGGCTGTATCGTTCCACGGTATAGCTGGCGGTCACTTCGACCGTGCCGCGCTGGGCCACCCGCCCGACATCGTTGCGGCCCAGGTCGAGCAGCATCAGATGTTCGGCGCGTTCCTTGGGGTCGGCGAGCAGGCTGGCCTCTGCCGCGTCGTCCTCTGCTGCATTCTTGCCGCGAGGACGCGTTCCGGCGATGGGGCGGATGGTGACTTCGCCATCGCGCACTCGGACGAGAATTTCCGGGCTGGAACCGACCACGGCAAAGCCCGGCAGGTCGAGGAAATACAGGAAAGGCGAGGGGTTAACCCGCCGCAGAGCGCGGTAAAGCGCCAACGGAGGCAACGGGAAGGGGCAGGTAAATCGCTGTGCCAGCACCACCTGAAAGATGTCGCCCGCTTCGATATATTCCTTCGCGCGCAGGACCATATCGCGGTATTGGCCGTCCGCCATCACGGGTGACAGGGCCATGTCGGGCAAATCGGTTGCAGGCGCAGGCATCGGGGCTGCCAGCGAGAGGCGGCGCAAGGCCTCGTCGATCCGTTCGCCCGCCGTTTCGACAGCCATGCGGGGATCGCCTTGATCTGCCCATAGCGGGGCAATCGCGAACAATTCCTCGCTCAAGCCATCAAACACCAGGATCAGCGTTGGGCGGACGAAAAGCATGTCGGGCAGATCAAGCGGATTGTCTGGCGCGCGGGGCAGCTTTTCAACCAGCCCGATCGTTTCATATCCGAAGTAGCCGACCAGGCACGCAAGCGCCGGGGGCAGGGCGCCGGGTACATCGATTCGGCATTCCGCAACCAGTGATCGCAGAGCATCGATTGTAGGCTTGCCTGAGGGTTCGTAGCCCTCGCGATCCTTGCGCCAGACACGATTGATCTCGGCAGAATTACCGGACGCACGGAACACCAGGTCAGGGTTGAGGCCGAGCAGGCTATAGCGCCCGCGAACTTCGCCGCCCTCAACAGATTCCAGCAGGAAATCACCTCGTCCGGGTTCGATCAGCTTGAGCGCCGCGCCGACCGGGGTTTCCGTATCTGCCACCACCTTGCGCCAGACAAGCGCCGGCCGTCCTGCCGCGAGGGCAGCCAGCGCATTATCGGCATTATGGGGTAAATGGCCGATGGCCGCCGTCATTTCGGCTTCCTCAAAATATCGGGCGCAACGGGCTCAAAAATACGCGGCTCAATTTTCGCCGGCAAGCTGCTTGCGAACCGCTTCGATGGCTGCCGGATTGCGTTCGACGCCAAGTTCTTCGCGCATCGCTACACGCAGCTGGTCGGCGTATTCGCGCGCCAACAACTGCCCCAACTCACGTTTTGTCTGAAGGAATTCCGGATCGTTCTTCGCGATGGTTCCGGCTTCGATGCTCTTCAGGTCGACCACATACCAACCGGCATCCTGCGGCGCTTCCAGCTTCTTGGAGGTGCCTTTGGCCATGCTGAACAGCAGTGCGAGCGGCGCGGGCACCTGCCCTCCCTGGGTGGTCAATTCCTGACGGGACAATTTGATTGGATTGATCGGCGGCAGAGCTCTCTTTTCCACGGCGATGGCCTGCGCCAGGGTCGATCCTGCCGATAGTCGTTTCAGGATGCGATCCGCCGCTGCCTTGGCGGCTTTTGATCCTTCGGACCGGACCCATGCCTGCACTACATCCTGACGGATTTCGGCCAATGGCGCTGTGGCCGACTGGGTAATCTTGCTGACCTCGAAAATCATGAAGGTAACGCCGCGCTGGATTTCAGCCAATTGCGGTTCACCCTCTTCCATTGTGAATGCAGTTTTCAATGCTGGCGCAAGGATCGGCGGACCACCTTCGGTATCGCTGCCATAAACCTGACCAGTCGCAAGCAGCGGCTTGGTGGTCTGGATTTCAAGCTTAAGTTCCTTCGCCAGGTCGGCGAGCGCTTCACCGCTCTCCAGCCGTTCTTCTACCGAGGCGGTCAGATCGGCCAGCGCCGAACGGCGCTTCTCTTCGCGCACCACTGCGGTGATTTCTGGCGTTGCCTGGGCCAGGGTGCGTCCGGCAATTTTTTCGATTTTGTCGATGCGGATGATATGCCAGCCAAGGCCGCTCCGCGCTGGTACGGCAATCGCGCTATTTCCAGCAGCAAAAGCAGCTTTTGCGACCGCCTCCGAAGTCTGGGCCGCCATGTCCTTGCGGCTGATCGGGCCCAGATTTGCGGCAGCAAGTCCAGCTTCGCGCGCCGCAGTTTCCAACGATCCGCCAGCTTCCACTCGGCTGCGTATTGCAGTCGCGGCCTGCTGGGTTGGAACGATCAACTGGCTGAAGCTACGGGTTTCGCTGGCTGAATAATTGGCACGGTTGCTTGCATAGTACGCGGCAATTTCCGCAGCGGTTGGCTCGGCAGCGGCGCCAATCGCGCTTTCATCGAAGCTGGCATAGCGAATCACCCGGCGTTCCGGGCGAATATAATCGCCCCGATTGGCAGTGTAATAGGCCTGCAATTGTGTGTCCGTCGGATCGGCCTTGGGGGAAAAGGCGGCGCTCGGGATAAGGGCGATCGCTCCTTCGCGGCTTTCTTTCAGCAGCACGGCATAGCGGCTGACGAGTTTATCCGGCATCACCGAACCGAAGGCTGCCGGTACCAGAACCTGTTTGGCCAGCAGTCCGTCTGCAAGATCTGCTCGTACCAGCGAATCGGTCAGCCCGCGGCTGGCGAGTGCCTGGCGATATGAGCTTTCATCGAAATTACCGTCTGCGCCCCGGAACGCGGGGATTGCGATAATCTCGCTGTTCACCAGATTGTCACCGGCGCGCAGCCCGTATTTCTCCGCAAAACCGCCAATGGCATAGCGATCGATCATCTGGTCGAGGACCTGCGTCAGTCCGCCTTGCTGGAGAAAGACCGGCATCGAAATCACCGGATTTTCCTGCCGCGCTGTATCCAGTGCGGACGTAGCCGACCGGCTCAGATCATTCGCGTCGATCTTCTCGTCGCCGACCACTGCAACCCGGTCGCCGCCGGCAACGCCGCCGAAACTGCCGCTGCTGGACACATCCATTGCCGCGAACGCAAAGGCGATCAGGGCAAGGAAGGCAAGTGCCACAGCGATCCCGATTTTGGACGAAAGAAATTTGCGAAAGACACTGATCATGGCGTTGGGCAAGTCCAAATATGACGGCAGGCGCGGTGCGCTGCCAAATGCGGTTGGTGATTTGTCGGCCCGCCTTATCCGTCCTGCGGTGTTGCCGCAACAGGTTGGCAAGTCTTTTGACGTGGAGGCAACTTCGCACTAGGCGGACCCCGCTTCGTCCTCATATGGGGTTCGGCAAGACCAGATTACAATTCAGATACTCTTCAAAACTCCCAAATCAGATTTCAGGAAAAACATATGGCCGCTCGGCCCTATATCGTCGGTAATTGGAAAATGAACGGCACCCGTTCGATGCTGTCGGAAGCGCGTGCGATTGACCGCGCCTCTCAGCGTCTGATGAAGGTAGAAGTCGCATTGGCTCCGCCGTTCACCTTGCTTCATGCCGTCCATAAGGAAGTACAGCAGATCGGCGTAGGCGCGCAGGATTGCCACCATATGGAAGACGGTGCGTTTACCGGCGATGTCTCTGCCGGAATGGTGCTGGATGCCGGTGCGAAATTCGTCATTCTTGGCCATAGCGAGCGGCGCCAGAATCACGGTGAAGACAATGCTTTGGTTAAAGCCAAGGCGGATGCAGCCCTGGCTGCTGGACTGCGGATCATCCTGTGCTGCGGCGAATCGGAAGACGTCCGTGATGCGGGCAAGGCCGAGGAATTCGTAACCGGTCAGCTCAAGGCTTCGCTTCCCGATATTTCGGCAAATGCAGCCGAAGTCCTGACCGTAGCGTATGAGCCCATCTGGGCGATCGGCACCGGACGCACCCCTACAGTGGAAGACATCGGCTCAATGCACCGGGCGATTCGCACGCTGCTGGTCGACATGTGCGGCGAAGAAGCCGGCGCTTCAGTCCGTATTCTCTACGGCGGTTCGGTCAAGCCGGACAATGCGCTGGAACTTCTCGCAGCCGACGAAGTTGGCGGGGCGCTGGTTGGCGGCTCCAGCCTGACTGCTGAAAGTTTCCTCGGGATCGTGCTAGCCGCAGCAGATCTGCCCGATTGATCTGTGTTAATCGTGGGCCCAGGGTAAGCCGCACGGCTTGCCCTCCGGCGCACTCGGCACTACATGCCTGATCAAGCAATTTAGAGAAGCAGTTTTCATGTCCCTTTTTCTATTCCTCACCGTTGTTCAGGCGCTTGTCGCCGCCGCATTGGTTGGCGTTATCTTGATGCAGCGTTCGGAAGGCGGCGGCCTCGGTATTGGCGGCGGCGGTAGTCCCGGTGGGTTGATGAGCGCACGCGGTGCAGCCGATTTTCTGACGCGGGCGACGAAATGGCTCGCGGTCAGCTTTGTCGTTCTGTCGATCGTGATGGCCGCGGTGGCAGTGAAAGCGACCAAGGGTGACGATATTTCCTCGACGCTCGACCGGACAGTAACGACAGAGAATGATCCGTTGGCTAGCCAGGCTGGTGAAAATCCCAGCGGTGCAGTTGCTGAAACAGCCGCTCCCGCGCAAACCGCTCCGGCTTCTGACGACCCGCTCGCGGACGTTACCCAGTAAGCTTAAATCATTCATAGCTGTGGATTGCAGCAATTCGCTGCCGCAATTCGCTTGCCCCGACTCCATTTGGAACCTTAAGGCCCAACTCCCATGGCGCGGTTCATTTTTATTACCGGCGGCGTGGTTTCCTCGCTCGGCAAAGGTCTGATGGCAGCAAGCCTTGCGGCTCTGCTGCAAGCGCGCGGCTACAAAGTCCGTATTCGCAAGTTCGACCCGTATCTCAACGTCGATCCGGGCACGATGAGCCCGTATCAGCATGGCGAAGTCTATGTGACCGATGACGGGGCCGAGACCGATCTCGATCTTGGTCACTATGAACGCTTCACCGGCGTATCCGCGCGGCAATCGGACAATGTGACCAGCGGCTGGATATATCAGCAGATCATCGCGCGCGAACGGCGCGGCGATTATCTGGGCGCAACTGTCCAGGTGATCCCGCATGTGACCGACGCAATCAAGCAGTTCGCACTGGCGGAAACCGACGATCTCGATTTCGTATTGTGCGAAATCGGCGGTACCGTCGGCGACATCGAATCGCTGCCGTTCATGGAAGCGATCCGGCAAATGCGGAACGAACTTGAGCCGCTCCAGACGCTCAGCGTGCACGTGACCCTGGTGCCCTATATTGCCGCTGCGGGCGAGCTCAAGACAAAGCCGACTCAGCATTCGGTTCGGGAATTGGCTGGTCTCGGGATCAAGCCCGATATCCTCCTGTGCCGCAGCGAACATTTCATTCCGCAGAGCGATCGCAACAAGATTGCCCAGTTCTGCAACGTGCGGCCGGAAGCGGTAATTCCCGCTCTGGATGCGCCCTCGATCTATTCCGTACCGCTACAATATCACCGGGAAGGCCTCGACACACAGGTCTTGCGCGGGTTCGGAATTACCGACGCGCCGGAACCCGATCTGACGCGTTGGCATGACGTGACCGATCGTTATTTCCATCCCGAAGGTGAAGTCACCATCGGCGTAGTGGGTAAATATGTAGGCCTGCAGGATGCCTACAAATCGCTCAACGAAGCACTGGTCCATGGCGGCATGGCTAACCGGGTGAAGGTCAACATCCGGTGGATCGATGCGGAGATTTTCGAGCAGGAAGATGGCGACATCACTGCCCAACTCGAACCTCTTCACGCGATCCTGGTGCCGGGCGGTTTTGGTGAACGCGGTTCCGAAGGCAAGATTGCCAGCGTCCGCTTTGCCCGCGAACGCAAGGTGCCGTTTTTCGGCATTTGCCTCGGCATGCAGATGGCCTGCATCGAGGGGGCGCGAGCTTCGGGTCACGTCGGAGCATCCTCGACCGAATTCGGCGCGACCGATGAACCAGTTGTAGGCATCATTACCGAGTGGATGAGCAAGGAAGGCCTGCAGCAACGCGAAGCGGGCGGCGATCTAGGCGGCACGATGCGGCTCGGGGCCTATCCAGCGAAATTGGCTGCCAACAGCCATGTCAGCGCGATTTACGGCGGCGCGACCGAGATTTCCGAGCGGCACCGTCACCGATATGAAGTCAACGTAGCTTACCGCGGGGCTTTGGAATCCGATGGGCTCGTTTTTTCCGGCATGTCACCGGATGGCCTGCTGCCGGAAATTGTCGAGCGGCCCGACCACCCATGGTTCGTTGGCGTCCAGTTCCATCCGGAATTGAAGTCTCGCCCGTTCGATCCGCATCCCTTGTTCAGTGGCTTCATCGAAGCTGCATTGCGGCAATCGCGCCTGGTCTGACGACTGGTTTAAGTCCCGATCAGAAGGCAACAGACCCTCGCATAGGTGCAGGGTATCTTCGATCACGGCATGACACAGTTAATTTTCAATCCTTCGGATATTAACCAAGTCTATTTCTGTTCTTTCTTTTTTTGACGTTATGACCCATTATTAAGCCGTTGGGCAGGTTCCCTGGAGGGGGAAGCGGTTGAACTGCTCGGAGGGGACAATTTTTCAGCTTGTCCCGGGCGTCATCGTCTTCTGCGACCCGGACGATGAAACTCGGACATGGCGGCATTTCGGTGCCGCGGGGGCGGGTCTAACGATTCGCCCCCATCAGGTTAACCGTTCTGTCCTTCGGAAAATCGAGACCCGCAGAAACAAAAACGGCCCGCCCTTTTCAGGGCGAGCCGAATTGATGTTCAGGTGATTGACTAAAATCAGGCGGCGTTGGCGTCGCCCTGTTCGATCTTGTCCTGCGGCTCTTCATCGGTTTTCACGATTTCGAGATTGGCTTGGCCATTCACGGAAATCTTCTTTGGCTTCATCGCTTCCGGAACTTCGCGAACGAGGTCAATGTTCAGCAGGCCGTCTTCCAACCGGGCGTTTTCCACGCGGACGAAATCGGCCAGTTCGAAACGGCGTTCAAACCCGCGGTTGGCAATGCCGAGATGCAGCATTTCACCCGGAACTTCGCTCTCGTCCCGCTTCTTGCCTTGCACGACCAACAGGTTCTGCTGGGCAGTTATGTCGATATCGGCAGGTTTGAACCCGGCGATTGCGAGCGTAATTCGGTAATTGTCCTCGCCCTGCTTCTGGATATTGAAGGGCGGATAATTGTCCCCGCCTGCAGTGTTGCGGGCCTGACTTTCCAGCAGGTCGAACAAGCGGTCGAAACCGACGGTTGAACGGCGGTAAGGGGTGAAATCAAAACGAGACATTGTTACAAATCCTCCATTGAGCAATTTGACTTGGTTGCAACTTCTATTGGTATGGCCCGCATGATGCGGCGCCACACCGGTGAAACCACATGCCCATTGCGGCGCATGCAGCTGCCACTAAGATAGGAATTGACCTGCGCCTTGCAAGATTTTCCGGCATGGGAAATCTGCAGATTTTCAAAAGGAACCCTGATGGCTACGCCGACAATCGACATCTACACCAAATTCGGCTGCGGATATTGCTTCCGCGCCAAGCAACTGTTGGACCGCAAGGGCGAGGCATATAACGAGTATGACGTAACCATGGGCGGCCCGAAGAAGGAAGAAATGCACGAGCGTGCGCCGGGGGCGCGGACCGTGCCGCAGATTTTCATCGGTGACACCTATGTTGGTGGATCGGACGAGCTCGCGGCGCTGGAACGCAGCGGCAAGCTCGACCAATTGCTGGCCGGATAGTTTGATCAAATGCCCCGCATAGCCATCCTGCAAATGACCTCCGGGACCGAACCGGCGGAAAATGCTGCGACAATTGTTGCAGCTGTCGCTGCAGCAAAAGCGGGCGGCGCTGAAATGCTGTTCACGCCGGAAATGTCCGGCTTGCTCGACCGAGACCGCAAGCGGGCCAGCCCCCATATCGTCCCGGAGGAAGAAAATCCGGTGCTGGCTGCGGTGCAGGTTGCTGCGCGTGAACACGGTTTATGGGTCGCGCTCGGATCGCTGGCTGTGTCGGGGGACGGGGGCGATTGGGCCAATCGCGCGCTGCTTGTGAACGATTACGGCGAGGTCACGGCCCGTTACGACAAAATGCATATGTTCGACGTGGATCTCGCAAGCGGCGAAAGCTGGCGCGAATCTAGCGCCTACAAGGCGGGTAATGCAGTGGTGACGGCAGAAACGCCGCTTGGCCGTTTGGGCCTGACGATCTGTTACGACCTGCGATTTCCGGCATTGTTCGAAGCGCTTGGCCGGGAGGGCTGTGATGTCATCGTGGTCCCGGCGGCATTTACCGTCCCTACAGGCCGCGCCCATTGGCATGTGCTGCAGCGCGCCCGCGCAATCGAGGCCAGCGCGTTCGTGATTGCGGCTGCGCAAGTTGGCGAACACGAGGATGGCCGCACCACTTACGGTCACAGCCTGGTAATCGATCCATGGGGCGAAGTGCTGCTGGATATGGGCAGTGAGGCGGGGCTTGGCTTCGCCGATATCGAACTTGGCCGGATTGCTGAGGTGCGCCGCCAGCTGCCGAGCCTTGCCAATCGCCGCGATATCCCTAAATCGCCAGTATCATGATTGTTTTCGATCTTTCCTGCAGCAGCGGCCACCGGTTCGAAGGCTGGTTTGCGTCTACCGGTGACTTCACCGCCCAGCGAGATCGCGGCCTGCTAACCTGCCCGGAATGCGGTTCGGAAGAAATCATCAAGGCGCCGATGGCACCGGCTGTCCCGGCGAAGGGTAATCGCCGATCCAGCCAGCGCGTCCCGCAGGATATGCCCAAACCGGTTTCCAATGCCGAGATGGCTCCAGATGTCGTGAAGGCAATGCGGGCGCTGGCCAAGGCGCAGGCCAAGGCATTGCAGGGCAGTACCTGGGTGGGCGACAAATTCGCCGAAAAATCCCGCGCGATGCATTACGGTGAGACGGATGCAGCGACGATCCACGGCCAAGCCACATTGAAAGAAGCCAAGGACCTTGCGGACGAGGGTATTGCCGTCGCGCCGCTGCCGTTCCCGATTGCTTCGCCCGAAGATCTGAACTGATTGCAAGTGCGGCCTTACCGCACTAAACGACGCTGCGAGTGCGCCCGTAGCTCAGTCGGATAGAGCACCAGATTCCTAATCTGGGGGCCACAGGTTCAAATCCTGTCGGGCGCACCAATTTACCTATTCGCCGATGAGTTCTCAGTCGTTGCCCTTGATCGGCACCGGTTCCTTGAAGGTGTGGGTGATGTAGGGGAATGGAATTTCGATTCCTGCATCGTCGAAGCTGCGCTTGATCGCACGGATGACGGCGTCACGGGTTTCCCACATGGCCCGCGGTTTTGATCCGGCCCACCAGCGAACGGTGAAATCTACCGAACTGGAATTGAATTCGCTGGCGAAGATATCAATTCCCTTGTCGGTCTCGATCCCGTCGATGCTTTCGACCGCTTTCTTGATTACGGAGGCGGCATGGTCGAGGTCGGTGTCGTAGGATACGCCAGCGACAACCTGGTGGCGGCGCTGGGTCTCGTCGGTCAGAATTTCGACGGGGTTCTTGAACAGGATCGAGTTGGGAACCAGCGTCACTTCGCCCGACAATTTGCGGACATAGGTTTCACGCAAGGTTATGTGTTCTACCTTGCCGGTAATACCTTCGCATTCGATGATATCGCCAATTCGCATTTTCTCGCGCAGCATGATCAGCACGCCGGCGAGGAAGTTTTCGAAGATATCCTGGAACGCGAAACCGATCGCGACGGCGCCAATTCCAAGGCCTGCAATCAGACTTGTCGGCGTAAAACCGGGCAGCATGATGATCATCGCCAGCATGAGGCCGACTAGCCAGATGCCGAGTTTGACCAGCGTATCGATCAGGTTTTTCAGGCTCGGCCGGAGACTGCTTTTGCCGGTCAGGGCGTCGGCAATGCGGATGGCAAATTTGGCAACCAGCCAGGTAACTACGAGTACGATCAGCGCGATGACTAGATTGGGGAGGGACGCAAAGAAGCTCTCGGCCATGCTTTGCAGTTGACCCATAATCGTATCGACGTAATTCACGCTGATTAATCTCCCGTATGGCAACGCAACGGGCTCGCAAACCATTGGTTCCGACCTTTGCGCGATTAGCGCAGGTTAGTCGCCGTGTTACTCGTTGGCGGAATGCAGCCAATCGGCGTGGCGCGGAGCTTTCTTTGTCTGGCTCCATTCTTCCAGCATCGGCATCGCGACACGCTTCAATTCGGCATATTGTTCTGCGGTTCCGATATCGGCTGCCAGCTCGATGCGGTGGCCGTTGGGATCGAAGAAATAGATCGACTTGAAAATACCGTGATGCGTTGGGCCGAGCACGTCTATGCCTTCGCTCTCGATATGCTGCTTGGCGGCGAGCAATTCTGCTTCGGAAGATACCTTGAATGCAAGATGCTGCACCCAGACTGGGGTGTTTTCATCCCGGCCCATGTCTGGCTGTGTCGGCAGTTCGAAAAACGCCAGGACATTGCCGTTTCCGGCATCGAGGAACACGTGCATGTATGGATCGTGTTCGCCGGTTGACGGCACCTTGTCTTCGGAAAAGGCAGAGGTGTATTCCATCCCCAGCACCCGGTCATACCATTCGACCGTTTCCTTGGCGTCCTTGCAGCGATAGGCCGCGTGGTGGACGCCGCCCAGTTTGATCGGATGGGTGGTCATTGCGCGGGCTCCTTGGTCGCCGCCATGGTTCCGCCAGTTTTGAGCGCGCCGCGTTTCATCTGGTCGGCTTCGATGCTTTTGAATAGCGCGGTAAAATTGCCTTCGCCGAAACCCTCGTCCTTCTTGCGCTGGATGAATTCGAAGAACACTGGCCCAATTGTGGTCTGGCCGAAGATCTGTAGCAACAGGCGCGGGTCGTTATTCTCGGTTGATCCGTCGAGCAAAATGCCGCGTTTCCGCAATTCTTCCACTGGTTCCCCGTGGCCGGGCAGGCGTTCCTCGAGCATTTCATAATAGGTAGCGGGCGGCGCGCTGGCGAAGGGGGTGCCGAATGCTTTCAACTGATCCCACGATGCGTAGAGGTTCTCGCTAGACAAGGCGATGTGCTGGATGCCTTCGCCGTTATATTGGCGCAGATATTCCTCGATCTGGCCACCGCCGCCGGCGCCTTCTTCGTTTAGGGGAATGCGGATTTTTCCGTCAGGCGCGGTCATCGCCTTGGATGTCAGGCCGGTATATTCGCCCTTGATGTCGAAATAGCGGATTTCACGGAAATTGAAGATGCGTTCGTAAAACGAAGCCCAATGAGCCATCCGCCCGCCGTAGACATTGTGCGTCAGGTGATCGATTACCTTCATGCCTGCGCCAACGGGCCATTTATCAACTCCGGCTTCGTAGATGAAATCGATGTCGTAAATCGACAGGCCTTCGTGGTGTTCGTCGGCATAGCGGTCGATCAGATAGATCAACGAATGTCCGATGCCGCGGATGGCAGGGATGCGCAGTTCCATCGGGCCGGTTTGCGTTTCCGCCGGCTCTGCGCCGCGGTCCAGCGCCGCTTCATATGCGTGCTTTGCATCATGCACTCGGAAACCCATGCCGCAGGCGGATGGCCCGTGTTCGGCGGCGAAATAGGCGGCAGGGCTTTTTGGTTCATAATTGGCGATCAAATTGATCCCGCCCTGACGCCACAGTTGGACATCCTTGGAGCGGTGGCGGGCGACCATTGCAAAGCCCATTGCTTCGAACACTGGCTCCAGCATGCCTTTTTCAGGTGCGCTGAATTCCACGAATTCAAAGCCGTCCAGACCGATGGGATTTTCGAACAGGTCAGCCATGTGATCATCCTAAAGTAGTTACAACGGAAACTATATACACCATCACCGGGCGGCCTGTCAAAGGCTCAGCTCCGCGGGTTGTTCACTGCCAAGTACAATTACCGCTTGAAACGGCGACTCAACTATGATTCTAGAGACCTGATGACACGCCAAAGCCACAAAATCAGATTGCCCCGAGAAAAGTGGACGCAGGGCCTTGCTCTTGCGCTGCTGCTGCTGATTGGCGGCCTCGCCATTGCTGGCCCCAGCGGCCTGTTGGCGTGGAGCGAAAATCTGCAACTCCTGGATCAGCGTCAGGCGCATATCGCGAAGCTGAAGAAGGAACGCGGGGCGCTCGCCAACCAGGTTGCGTTGCTCAATCCCGAAAATGCCGATGCCGACATGGTTGGCGAACGGCTACGGCGAGATTTCAACGTTGTGCACGAGGATGAAGTCGTCCTGATCCTGGACGAAGAATAAGCTTCTTTTTTGAACGCTGGTTGGCTGCCCGCCCATCAATTCCAACTCAGTGGTGCCCTTACGGATTTCGTATGCATAGGCGTTGCGCGCATGGAATCGTTGCGCCATAGCATCCTGCATATTGCACCATGGCAGGCATACTGCCAGGCAGAGCCTGATAACATCAGTTTGAGGATACCAGCATTGGCCAAACCCGCCCAGAAAGCTCCATCCAAATCCGCTCCCAAAACTGCTTCCAAACCGGCGGCAAAGCCCGCTGTCCGGGTTAAGGCGATCGAAAGCGATGCGGATTTTGCGCTCCGCAGCCTGCAGATGGCGCATGAAGAAAACAAGCGGTTCGACGCGACCGACGAACAATTGCTGAATTTCTACGAACAGATGCTGTTGATCCGCCGGTTCGAGGAAAAGGCCGGCCAGCTTTACGGGCTTGGTCTGATCGGCGGCTTCTGCCATTTGTACATCGGCCAGGAAGCCGTCGCGGTTGGCCTCCAGTCGGCGCTCAACGAGGGGCTGGACAGCGTTATCACTGGCTACCGCGATCACGGCCACATGCTCGCTTACGGCATAGATCCCAATGTCATCATGGCTGAATTGACAGGGCGCCAAGCCGGTATTTCGAAGGGCAAGGGTGGGTCGATGCACATGTTCTCGACCGAGCATAAATTCTACGGCGGCCACGGCATCGTCGGCGCGCAGGTTGCGCTGGGCGGCGGCCTCGCTCTGGCGCATAAATACCGGGAAGACGGCGGGCTGTGTCTCGCCTATTTTGGCGACGGTGCGGCCAACCAGGGTCAGGTCTATGAAACCTTTAACATGGCTGCTTTGTGGAACCTGCCGATTGTATTCGTGATCGAGAATAACGGTTACGCCATGGGTACTGCGGTGAAGCGCAGCTCAGCCGAAACTGAATTCTATCGCCGCGGCACCGCTTTCCGCATTCCGGGCATGGATGTGAACGGGATGGACGTGTTGGAAGTGCGCGCCGCTGCCGAGATCGCCTTTGCCCACGTGCGCGAAGGCAAGGGACCGGTATTGATGGAACTAAACACCTACCGGTATCGCGGGCATTCGATGTCCGATCCGGCCAAGTACCGCACGCGCGAAGAAGTGCAGGACCAGCGTGAACACAATGACCCGATCGAGCGGATCAAGAAGGAACTGGCCGATCGCGGTAAGTCCGAGGAAGAAATAAAGGCAATCGACAAGGCCATTCGTGCCCGGGTGGCCCAGGCCGCCGATTTTGCCGAAAGCTCACCCGAACCGGATCCAGCCGAACTGTATACGGACGTGCTGGTGGAGTCCTACTGATGGCTGTCGAACTGAAAATGCCCGCGCTTTCTCCGACGATGGAGGAAGGCACCTTGGCCAAATGGCTGGTTAAAGAAGGCGACAAGGTCGGGCCCGGGGATATCCTCGCCGAGATTGAAACCGACAAGGCAACGATGGAGTTCGAAGCCATCGATGAAGGTACCGTCGGCAAGATCCTGGTCCCAGAAGGCACGGAAAACGTGGCTGTCGGAACAGTGATCGCGATGCTTTCGGGCGAAGACGATGGCGATGCCGAGCCCGTAGCCGCTCCTGCTCAAGCCGTGGAGGTACCCGGCGAAGGCAAGGATGTCGGACAGGAACCCAGCAAGGCTGAAATCACCCAGCCGATGAAGGCTGAACCGAAAAAAGATCCGGCAATTCCTGCTGGCACCAACATGGCGACCGTCACGGTGCGCGATGCTTTGCGTGACGCGATGGCAGAAGAAATGCGGCGCGATGACCGGGTGTTCGTGATGGGCGAGGAAGTTGCCGAATATCAGGGTGCCTACAAGGTTACGCAGGGTCTGCTCGCGGAATTCGGGCCCAAGCGGGTGATTGATACGCCGATTACCGAATACGGCTTTGCCGGCATCGGAACCGGCGCGGCGATGGGCGGCCTGCGCCCGATTGTCGAATTCATGACCTTCAATTTCGCCATGCAGGCGATTGACCACATCATCAATTCCGCGGCGAAGACCAACTACATGTCGGGCGGCCAGATGCGCTGCCCAATCGTGTTCCGCGGCCCGAATGGCGCGGCTAGCCGGGTCGGCGCGCAGCACAGCCAGAACTACGGCCCGTGGTACGCCAGCGTACCGGGGCTGATCGTGATCGCGCCATACGATTCATCCGACGCGAAGGGCCTGATGAAGGCCGCGATCCGGTGTGAAGATCCGGTCGTGTTCCTTGAAAACGAGCTGGTTTACGGACGCAGTTTCGAATTACCTGAATTGGACGATCACGTCCTGCCAATCGGCAAGGCGCGGATCATGCGCGAAGGATCCGATGTGACCATCGTGTCCTATTCAATCGGCGTCGGCATGGCGCTCGAAGCGGCGGAAAAACTGGCCGAAGAAGGCATCGACGCCGAAGTGATCGACTTGCGCACCCTGCGCCCGCTGGACAAGCAGGCCGTGCTGGACAGCCTTGCCAAGACCAATCGCGTGATCGTGGCGGAAGAAGGCTGGCCGACCTGCTCGATTGCTTCGGAAATCATCTCGATCTGCATGGAAGATGGCTTCGATCATCTTGACGCGCCCGTGCTGCGGGTATGCAATGTCGATGTGCCGCTGCCTTATGCTGCCAATCTGGAAAAGATCGCCCTGCTCAACAGCGCGGCGATTGTCGAAGCGGCAAAGAAGGTCTGTTATCACGCGTAACGCTTGCCAATCGGTACAAAGGCAGGCGAAGGTGGGCCGATGACCCCCTTTGATCAGGCTGCACTACCCGATGCCCAGCAGCTTGCGATGGCCTATGCCCCTGCGGCTTCGCGCGAACCGCTGTTGATCATGATGGAATTCGACCTCCGGTTGGCGGAGATCGTGCGTTCGATCAAGGAACCGCTGCTGGCCCAGATGCGCTTGGCATGGTGGCGCGATGAATTGGCTAAGGCCCCAGAAGCCCGCCCCAAAGGCGAACCGTTGCTGGCGGCATTCGGCGAGGTTTGGCAGGGCGAAGAACCTGCCTTGCGCTCGCTCGTCGATGGGTGGGAGGAATTGCTGGCCGAGCCGCCTTTGCTCGCCAGCGCCGCCGAGAATTTCGCAAATGGACGCGCAGCCGCGCTGGCAGCAGTAGCCAGGATTGCAGGATCGCAGCATTGCGAAGCGGAGGTCATGCTGGCCGGCCAGCGCTGGGCCTTGGCCGATCTGGCGGCGAAGACTTCTGATCTTGACGAGAAGGCCGAAGTAGTCGCGACGGGCCTTGCATTGGGCGACGATCCGGTTCGCTTGCCGCGCTCCATGCGGCCGCTGCTGGTGCTGGACGGACTGGCGCGGGCTTCGCTGGCTGCCGGCGGTACTCCACTGATGCAGGGCCGCCGTAACCTGTTGACAGCAATGCGGCTTGGTTTGTTCGGCAAGTAGCCGATGCTGCGGTAATCGCAGGGGAGTTTCGTAGATGAACCGGATATTTTTGGGCGGGTTATGTGTGCTGGTCTAGACCGGTGTCGGCATGTTCTGGTGGCAGGGCCGCGCCGAAGTGGAGCAGGGCGCCCCGCCGCCGCTCGCGCTGCCGGACAAACCCGCCGAGCCGGAAATTCCTGTCGCCGACATCACGGACCTGACCGGTCCTGCCCCGCCGGAGGCCACGGAACTGACCCGCGAGCAGCGCCGCTTCTTCCGTTATGACCAGAACCGTGACCGGATCATCTCGCGCAATGAAATGCTGTCTTCTCGCACCAATGCCTTCCGCAAGCTGGACAAGGACGGGAACAATCTGCTGTCGTTCGAGGCATGGGCGGTGGCTACAGCAGATCGGTTCGACATGGCCGACAGCAACCGGAACCGCGAACTGACGCTTGCGGAGTTCGCGACCACCACGCCCAAGAAAAAAGCCAAGCCGACCTGCCGCTGTTAGGCGGCGACCAACTCGCCAACCTGCATCCATTCACCAAAATCTTCTTTGCCGCGCGAAGTATAGGCTTCCTTGCGGGATTTCTTGTTCACATCGTGCAATGGCAGGAACAGTCCGAAATTCACGTTCATCGGCTGATAGGTCTCGGCCTCCGCATCGCCGGTGATATGCGCCAGAAGTGCGCCCATCGCTGTGGTCCGTGGGGGTGCATGCCAAGTCCGCCCGGAAATCTCCGCTGCCGCCATAAGGCCCGTCATCAATCCAACAGCCGCACTTTCCACATAGCCTTCGCAGCCCGTGATCTGCCCAGCGAAACGGATATGCGGTGCCTGTTTCAGGCGCAATTCCCGGTCCAGCACCATCGGCGCATTGAGGAAGGTATTCCGGTGCAATCCGCCCAATCGCGCGAATTCGGCGTTTTGCAAGCCGGGGATGGTCTTGAACAATTCCACCTGCGCGCCGTGTTTCAGCTTGGTCTGGAAACCAACCATGTTCCACAGCGTGCCCAGCTTGTTATCCTGCCGTAATTGGACAACCGCATAAGGCCAGCGGCCTTGCGGGAATTCAGCGCAGGCCGTTTTCGGATCGTCCAGCCCGACCGGTTTCATCGGTCCGTACCGCAGAGTCTCGACCCCTCGTGACGCCATGACTTCGATCGGCATGCAGCCTTCGAAATATGGTGTGTTCTCTTCCCATTCCTTGAAGGTCGTCTTCTCGCCGTCGAGCAGGCCTTGGTGGAAGGCGAGGTACTGTTCGCGGTCCATCGCGCAATTGATGTAATCCTTGCCAACGCTGTCCGCGTCGCCGCCCGCGCTTGGTTTGTCCCAGCGAGACTGGAACCAGCAAATATCCATGTCGATGCTGTCGCGGTGGATGATCGGGGCGATCGCATCGAAAAAGGCGAGCGCTTCCTGTCCGGTTGCGGCACCGATGCTTTGGGCCAGCGATGCTGCGGTCAGCGGGCCGGTGGCAACAATGGTCAATCCGCTGTCAGGCAATGTGTCGATCCGTTCGCGCACCACCGTGACATTGGGATGTTCGTCCAGAGCACGTTGTACCGCCGCGGAAAATACGTCGCGATCCACCGCCAGCGCGGTCCCGGCGGGCACCCGCGCGATTTCTCCGGCTGCCATGATCAGCGAATCGAGACGGCGCATTTCGTGGTGGAGCAGACCCACCGCATTCTTCTCGTCATCATCCGACCGGAAGGAATTGGAGCAGACCATTTCGGCGAGCCCGTCGGTATTATGTGCGGGCGTCATATCGCCGCCGCCGCGCATTTCGGACAGCCGGACTTTCAGCCCGCGCTGGGCCAATTGCCAGGCAGCTTCGCTTCCGGCCAGTCCGCCGCCGATGATGTGTATATCGTAATCCATGCGCTCACCTAGTGCTTGTTACCATGGCCGCGCAAGCGCTAGGGCAGGGCGAGCAGGGAGGAATCATGCCCAAACGTGGATTAATCGAACATCGTCCCTGGCTTCTGGCCAGCATTGCGGCCGCAATCGGCTTCTTTGTGCTCGGCGATGAGGCGATCGGTGGGACCTGGCTGATCTTGCTGAAAGGTGCGGCGGTAGGCTTGCTCGCCGTTTATGCGGCCATGCGGCAGATCAATGGCGAAGCGCGTTTGCTGGCATTGGTAATGGCGCTTTCCGCTGTCGGTGACATGGCGATGGAACTGGACGAACAAGCTGGAGGGCTGGCATTCTTTTTCAGCCATGTTGCGGCGATGGCGCTCTACTTGCGGCACCGCAGGGCAAACATGACCCCGAGCCAGAAACTGTTTGCGGTTGCGCTGCTGCTGTTGACACCGGTGATTTCATGGTCGCTGGTTGCCGGGATGGACGGAGCGATGCAGGTCTCGCTTTATGCCTTGGCCCTTGGCGGGATGGCCGGACTGGCATGGACCAGCAGTTTTCCGCGCTACCGCGTGGGCGCTGGTGCGGTGCTGTTTGTGATTTCCGACTTGCTGATCTTCGCACGGCTGGGCGGAAAACTGCCGGAGGAAGTTACTTCGTGGTTGATTTGGCCGATCTATTATCTGGGCCAGTTCCTGATCGCGACCGGCGTGATCCAGACATTGCGGCATGAATTGCGCGAGGAATAATCCTCAACCGCGCCACGCGGCAATCGTGGTGCGGTGAAGTTCGCGGCGATAGCCTTCATAACCACCCGTGGCCTTGTGCAGGACCGATCTGTTGTCCCACAGCACCAGCATTCCCGGTTCCCAATGGTGGCGATAGACGAATTCGTCGCGCCCTTGCCATGCCAGCAATTCCATCAGCAAAGCGAAGACATCGCTGTCTTCCATTCCTTCGATGCCAATGATGTAACCGGCGCAACTGAACAGCGCCTCCTCGCCGGTTTCGGGATGGCACTGGACCAGCGGATGGGTCTGCGTTGCCATCGCGGTCTCGCTCGGGCGAATCGCCATGCTGCGGCCCTTGTCACCTTCGCCATAGGCGCCGGCCGGCGAATAGGCTCCGCGGGCGCTGTGTATGGCGGTTAATCCGCGGAGCGCTGCCTTGCGGGCTTCGGGCAGGCCCGCAAACGCCGCGATCTGATCGGCAAACAAAGTGTCGCCGCCCATTGGCGGGATTTCTAAGGACAGCAGGCAGGTCCCTGCCGGTGGTGCTGACAGAAAACTCCAGTCGCTGTGCCAGTTTTCCGCAAACAGTGGAGACTGTTCATCCGCCTCCCGCAGAATCGCAGCGATATTTTTTCGCCCCGGGATGGGATCGAAGAAAGGATCTTCGCCAAATCCGCCCATGGCCACGGTGAAGCGTTCCAACGCATCATCGTCCATCACCTGATCCGGGAAGGCGATGACCCGGTGTTTCAGCCAGGTGCTGCGAATTTCGCCGATTATCGCCGAACTCAGCGGGGCATTCAGATCAACGCCCCGCACCAGAGCGCCGCAGGTCGATCCCAAGGGTTCGACCTGCAGGCTCAATCTTCCGTTTCCTCACCGATGTCGGCATCGCGATCAATCGTGGTCAGCGGAGTGGTTTCTTCTGTTTCCCGCCCGATCATTTCCTCGATAATGGCTTCTTCGGCTTCGTTCTCAGGTTCTTCCTGTTCATCGAGCCGGACTGCGCCGACGATGGTTTCCTTCTTGGCAACGTCGAACAGTTTCACTCCCGCGCTGTTGCGCCCGATTACCCGCATGGTGTCGAGACTGATCCGGATCAGTTTTGCCTGATCAGTTACCAGCATCAACTGGTCGGACTTGGTTGCGGTGAAGCTGGCGACCACTGGCCCGTTGCGGGCGATGTTGTCGATATTGGTGATGCCCATGCCGCCGCGGCCTGCCTTGCGATATTCATAAGCGGACGACATCTTGCCATAACCATTGGCGCAAACCGTCAGGATGAACTGTTCCGCTTCGGCCATTTCGGCATGCTCGGGTGACAATTCAGGCGCTCCATCGTCTGCCTTCCACGGAGCGACCCGAAGGTAGGCATCGCGTTCGTCCGGCGTGGCCGAACCGCCATGCAGGATGGAGAGGGAGACGACTTCATCGCCTGCTTCCTTGAATTTCATTCCCCGAACACCGGTCGAGGTGCGGCTGACGAATTCGCGGACATCTTCGCCGCTGAACCGGATTGCCTTGCCCATCTTTGTCGCCAGCAGCACATCGTCGCCAGCTTCCAGCAGGGCAACGCCGATCAGTCTGTCGATGCTGGCATCGTCGAACCGCATGGCGAATTTGCCATTGCTCGGGATGTTGGTGAAGCTGTCCATGCTGTTGCGGCGGACATTGCCCTGCGCCGTGGCGAACACCACGGTCAGCGCGCCCCAGCTTGCCTCGTCTTCCGGCAGTGGCAGCACGGTACGGATCGTCTCGCCTTCCCCCAGTGCGGGTAGCAGATTGACGATCGGACGACCGCGCGTGGTCGGCCCGCCTTCGGGCAGCTTCCACACTTTCATGCGGTAGACCTTGCCAGCGGTGGAGAAGAACAGGACCGGATTGTGGGTGCTGGTGACGAACATTTCGCTCACCGCATCCTCATCCTTGGTCGCCATACCAGCTCGGCCCTTGCCGCCTCGATGCTGGGCGCGGAAGGCGGATAGCGGGGTGCGTTTGATGTACCCGTCGAGGGTGACAGTAACGACCATTTCGTCGCGTGCGATCAGGTCTTCGTCATCTAGGCCGTCCCACGCCGGGGCGATTTCGGCCACGCGCGGGGTCGCGAAATTATCGCGGATTTCCTGAAGTTCCTCGCGCATGATCTGATACAGTTTCACGCGGTCGGCCAGGATCGCCAGATATCCGGCAATCGCATCTGACAGCAATTTCAGCTCGTCGCCGATTTCGTCACGGCCAAGCGCCGTCAGGCGGTGCAGGCGCAGTTCCAAGATTGCCCTGACCTGCCGGTCCGACAGGCGGTATGTTCCGCCCGATTGATCGGCATCGGGTTCGATCGATTCGACCAGCTTGATATATTGCGCGATCTCGCCAATCGGCCATTCCTTGGCGCTCAACTTTGCGCGTGCTTCGACCGGATTGGGCGAGCTGCGGATCATCGCAACCACTTCATCAAGATTGGACACGGCAACCACCAGGCCGAGCAAGATATGCGCGCGATCGCGGGCCTTGTTCAGTTCGAACTTGGTCCGGCGGGTGATCACTTCTTCGCGGAAGGTGATGAATGCCTGGATGAAATCCCGCAGCATCAACGTTTCAGGGCGTCCGCCGCGAATTGCCAGCATGTTGGCCGGGAAACTGGACTGGGCAGGGGTGTGTCGCCAAATCTGGTTGAGGACGACTTCGGCGGTCGCATCGCGTTTGAGGTCAATCACGACGCGCACGCCCATCCGGCTGGATTCGTCGCGAATGTCGGAGACGCCTTCGATCCGCTTGTCCTTCGCAGCCTCGGCAAGTTTCTCGACCAGACCGGATTTGCCGACCTGATAGGGGATCGACGTCAGGACAATCGATTCGCGGTCGCCGCGCTTGGTCTCGATTTCGTGACGGCATCGCTGCAGGATCGAGCCATGCCCGGTGGTATAGGCAGCCCGCGCTCCGGCATTACCGAGGATCAGCGGTGCGGTAGGGAAATCGGGGCCCGGGATGATTTCGAACAATTCTTCCGAGGTGATCCCGGGATTGTCCATATAGGCAAAGCAGCCGTCGATTACTTCGCCCAGATTATGCGGCGGAATATTGGTCGCCATGCCGACCGCGATACCGCCGGCGCCGTTGACCAGCAAATTGGGGAAGCGGGCAGGGAGGACAGTCGGCTCCATCCGCGAACCATCGTAGTTCTCGACGAAATCGACAGTATCCTTGTCGAGATCGTCCAGCAGGCTGTTCGCGACCTTTGCCAGACGCGCTTCGGTGTACCGCATCGATGCCGGCATATCCGGGTCCATCGACCCGAAATTGCCCTGGCCATCGACCAGCGGCACCCGCATCGACCAATGCTGGGTCATCCGGACCAGCGCCATGTAGATCGCACTGTCGCCATGCGGGTGGTAGTTACCCATGACGTCGCCGACGATCTTCGCGCTCTTGCGGTATGCTCGACCGGCGACAAAGCCGCCTTCGTCACTGGCAAACAGGATGCGCCGATGCACCGGCTTAAGACCGTCACGCACATCGGGCAGGGCGCGGCTCACGATGACGCTCATCGCGTAATCGAGATAGCTGGTCTTCATTTCATCGACGATGTCGATCTTGGCATATTCGCCCGAAGGAACCGGTGGGGTGAGGGTTTCGATATCGTCGCTCAAGGGGACTCTTTTCGTTATGGGCCCGCCGCGTCCCGATCATGGGCATTGTATAAGGATGCGGGGTTTTCAGGGCGTGTTGTGTTGTTGCAGGCAAGATAGGCCATCGCGAACGTAACTGCCACCAAAACCCCCCTAAAGGCCCCCAAAATGAGCGGGTTTTCCACATTTGTCTGGTATGCAGCGGCTTCACGGTATGGCAGAGCGCTTCCGGTTGTGTTCAATGGTCATTCAGGCCGATTGCTGCAAACCCCCTTTAACGGGTGTGTACCGGAACAAGTGCCGCCCGAATTCGTATTCAGGTCAAACAGACCATTCATTTCAATCCCGGGAGATACCTCGATGTTTTCATTCACTCGCAACCCAGCCGTGCGCGCCGCGCGCAGCGGATCTAAGCTTGCGCTGGCGATTGCCCTCGTCGCCGGCACCACTCTCGGCGTGACCGCGCTGGAAACGCCGGCGTTTGCCGCCAAGAAGGAAAAGAAGAGCAAGGAAGCCGAGGCTCCCAAGGCAAATTATTCCAAGGGCTTTGTCGCCGCATATTCGCCGATCAACGACATGTATCAGGTCGAACCGAAGGATAACGCGGCGATTACCGCAGGAATTCCAGGAATGGTAGCGGCTGTCGAGACACCCGATGACCGGTTTGCAGCGGGAAATTTGATCTATTCTTTCGGACGCGCAACCAGCGACCGTGCCCTTCAGCGCAAGGGCGTCGACATGATGCTTGAAAGCGGAAAGATACCGGCCCAAGCGCTGGGTGATTACAACTTCCTTGCCGGGCAACTTGCCTATCAGGACAAGGATTGGGAAACTTCACGCACGCGACTGAAGGCAGCGATTGATACCGGCTATAGCAGCAGCGATCCGCAGGCGATCATCTCGGAAACCTATTTCAGCCAGGACAAGTATGCCGAGGGTCTCGAATATCTTGCAGCCGAAATCAACAAGCGGGTTGCTGCTGGAAACGGCGTAGATCAGGCATGGTTGCAGCGCGGAATTGCAATCGCATACAAGAACGGCTTTTCCGATACCGCTGCCGGCTTTGCCCGCATGAACGCAAAGATGTTCCCGGGCCGTGACAGCTGGGGCGATGCCATTGCGATCGAACGCAATTTCAACGATTTCGAGAGCCAGGAAACGCTCGATATAATGCGGCTGGCAATGCGCACCGGCAGCCTGCGTAATGAACGCGATTATGTCGATTACATCGAAGTCGCAGATGCTCGCCGCCTGCCTGCCGAAGTCAACGCTACGGTAGAAGCAGGTCTGGCGGCAGGTCTGCTGAATACGAGCGACGTGTTTGTTGCTGAAAGCCGTAGCACGGCCAAGGGACGGCTGAGTGCCGACCAGGCTGAATTGCCGGCACTTGAACGCGATGCGCGCAAGCCATCCTCAACTGCGCTTACGGCAACCGCCGCTGGCGACGCGTTCCTCAGCTATGGCAAAGCTGCTCAAGCGGAAGAAATGTACACGATCGCCTTGTCCAAGACCGGTGCCGACACGCCCCGTGTGATGACCCGCCTCGGGATCGCGCAGGTCGATCAGGGCAAGATCGAAGAAGCCAAGGCGACGTTCGCCAAGGTTACCGGAAAGCGGGCGCCGATTGCCAAATTGTGGTCAGTCTATGCAGAGCAGAAGGCAGCAGGCGCGCCGGCGGAAACCGCTGCTGCGATGTAACACAGGATGTAAGCTGGAATGCTTTCACCAAAGAAGGGCGCGGGCTTCGGTTCGCGCCCTTTCTTTTGTCCTCAGCGCAGGCGTTTGACCACAAATTGCCCGTTCTCGCGCCGTTCGAGTTTGAAATTGTCGAGCGCCTTGAACATGTCCGACAACCGTTTGTAACCATAATTGCGGACGTCGAAACTGGAACGGTTTCCGGCGATGTTGCCTACTTCGCTGATCGCGGCAAAACCTTCATCATCCCGCTTTGCCGCTCGCCAGGCTTCTCCCAGCAGTTCGAGCAACTCGGCATCGACAGCGCTGGTACCCTTTGTCGGCCTGTCAGATGTGGGACCGGCATTGTCGGCTGCGTTGCCTGCAATCAGCTTTTCAATTTCGATAAAGCGCGTGCAGACGGAACGGAAGGATTCCGGGGTTTTCTCTCCGCCAAATCCGTAGACGATGATTCCATCCTGCCGCAGCCGGGTTACCAATGGAGTGAAATCGCTGTCGGATGTCATGATTCCGAAGCCATCGACCTTGCCCTGGTTGAGCAGGTCGATCGCGTCGATCGTCATCGCCATGTCGGTTGCGTTCTTGCCCTTCGATACGTCGAATTGCTGTTGCGGCCGGATGCCGAATTTGTTGGTGATCTTGTCCCAATTGACCAGCGCCTGCTTAGCAAAATTGCCGTAGGCGCGGCGAATGTTGACCTGGCCCAATTCGGCCATGACGGTAAGTACGGGATCAATACCCGCCGGATCGATATTGTCGGCGTCGATCAACAGGGCGATATTGTGCAGTGTTTCGTGTGACATCGCACACGCGATACAGCCAGTATCAAGCCGCGCAAGCAGCAAACTGCTTTAGTCTGCCGGACCGAATTGGCCGGTTGCTTCATCAAGAATGTGCAGGACGCCTTCCGAAATGGCGAAAAATGTACCGTGCAATTTGAGTTCGCCGTCACGTTCCTTTTGCCTGACGCAAGGAAAACTGCGCAAATTCTTCAAGCTGACTTGTACCGCAGCGTGCTCCATCGCACGTTCTGCATCGCGTGATTCGATACCGAATTTGTCTGCAACCGGGCCGCGCACGTCATCCAGCAACCCGATCCAGTTGGCAATAAAGCCGCCTTCCCCCGGTGGAGCGCCGCGCAACTCCTGGGTCAAGGCAGCCTTGGTACCGCCGCACATGCCGTGGCCCATGACCACGATCTGGCGCACTTTGAGGACCTGGACTGCAAATTCCAGCGCGGCCGAAACACCGTGCAGGCCCGGCGTAGTCTCAAACGGAGGGACCAGCGCAGCGACATTGCGCACGACGAAGATCTGGCCCGGATCGACGTCGAAAATCTGCGCCGGATCGACCCGGCTATCGGAACAGGCGATCACCAACAATTTGGGTGACTGCCCTTGTTCGACAAGATGATCGAACCGCTCGCGCTGCTTGGGATATCCTTCTGCGCGGAACCGGCGGTAACCTTCCAGCAAATTGGCAAATTCTGGCATTTGAATAATCCATCCCGGATCGCTTCCCGAGAGCCGGCTTTGACGGAGGCGACGTAAGGGAAGGGACCATGATAATGCGTGTGCACGCGCTGCTAGCCGCGTTCAGACACTTCTGCAATCAGGTTGCAACACGGTTCCCCGCCATCGTGATCCTGTTCACTGCCGGGCTGCGACCAGAGTTACGCCAATTTTCCGGCGCGTCTTGCGGCATGGCCTCGGTGGGCCTAAATGCCCCACATGAACGATATTGCCAGCGCCCCGAACAATGTAGCTCCGCCAACTGACGAGCGTCAGGTGCGCGCGCGAAAACCCGACTGGATCCGGGTAAAGGCACCGGTCAGCAAGGGGTACCACGAAACCCGCAAGCTGATGCGGGACCTCAACCTCAACACTGTTTGCGAAGAAGCCGCATGCCCGAATATCGGCGAATGCTGGACCAAGAAACACGCCACGGTCATGATCCTGGGCGATGTCTGCACCCGCGCCTGTGCGTTCTGCAATGTGAAGACCGGCATGCCCCGGATCGTCGATCCGCTTGAGCCGGAACATACTGCGGCGGCAGCGGCCAAGCTGGGGCTTCAACATATCGTCATCACCTCCGTCGACCGGGACGATCTGCCCGATGGCGGTGCCGGGCAATTCGTGAAGGTCATTCAAGCCTTGCGGCGCGAAACGCCCAATACGACTATCGAAATCCTGACTCCTGATTTCCGCGGCAAGATGCGTCCTGCGGTGGAAGCAATCTGCGAAGCCGGTCCGGACGTTTATAATCACAATCTAGAGACAGTACCGCGGCTGTATCCCACGATCCGGCCGGGCGCGCGCTATTACGCTTCGCTGCGCTTGCTGGAGGAAGTGAAGAGCCATGACCCGATGATCTTTACCAAGTCCGGTATCATGCTGGGGTTGGGTGAACAGCGGCTGGAAGTCCACCAGGTTATGGATGATATGCGCACCGTCGACATTGATTTCATGACGATGGGCCAATATCTCCAGCCAACCCCGAAGCACGCGAAGGTAGAAGACTTTGTAACCCCCAAGGCGTTCGATGCATTTGGCGCGATTGCCCGGGCCAAGGGGTTCATGCAGGTTGCATCCAGCCCGCTGACCCGATCAAGCTATCACGCAGGGGATGACTTTGCCCAGATGCGTGCCGCACGCGAAGCGAAACTGGCCAAGACTCAGACTGCCTGATGCCAGGTATCCGTGAAACCAGGGTGCTGCCGTACAGCCGTGAACAGATGTTCGACCTGGTTGCCGATGTCGCACGCTACAACGAATTCCTGCCATGGGTGGTCGCCACCAGGGTCCGGTCGGACAGCGAGACTGAAATGACCGCCGACATGGTCGTCGGCTTCAAGAATCTGCGCGAAAGCTTTACCTCGAAAGTCAGAAAGCAGCGCCCCGAAGCGATCGATGTTCAATATGTCGATGGCCCTTTGCGGGACCTCGACAATCGCTGGCATTTCGAATCCCTGCCTGACGGCGGGTGCAAGCTCGATTTCTCAGTCGACTTCACATTCAAGAACCGGGTCTTCGAGGCGCTGGCCGGCCAGTATTTCGACCGTGCTTTCCGCAAGATGGTCGCAGCATTCGAAGAACGGGCGCGCCAGCTTTACGGCAGCAATAATTCCAGCGCGCACAGCGTCGCCTGAAGGCGTACCTCTGCGCGGCTGCCAACGTCGAAAAATTTGAGTTCGCCCTCGGGCTCACCGGTACTGTTGCGGATCGCCCGTGCGAAGACGACAGTACCGACCGGCTTTTTATCCGTACCGCCATCAGGCCCGGCAACGCCGCTGATCGCCACCGCGACATCGGCGTGGCTTTTTTCCAGAGCGCCATTTGCCATGGCCCAGACGCAGGCGATGGAAACTGCACCGAAAGTCTCGATAATGTCGCTCGAAACCCCCAGCATCTCGATCTTCGATTCGTTCGAATAGGTCACGAAACCGCGGTCGAGGACGGTCGACGACCCTGGGATTTCGGTCAAGGCTGCTGCAACCAGGCCGCCGGTGCAGCTCTCGGCTAATGCAACCTTGCGTCCGGCAGCGATGTTTTCTTCCACCACTCGCCGCGCCAGTGCTTCGATTTCACCGGGGAGAAGGGACTGCGTCATGGTGCTGGATTTTCACAGAGATTTGGCTTCTTTACATCGGCCATTCTAACGATGAAGCTGACCAGGCCGCCCATGTTTTCGGGCGGCAAGGGCGCAAGATAGGAAATTCCGCGCTCGATATTGCGGCAGTCCTTGAGCGGAATTTTCTTGGATACTTCCTGCTGGATCAAGGCATCTACGAACGGGCGCAATGCGTCACCAGGAAGGCTCGCGATCATATCCGCCATCCCGTCCTGGCTGCGCTCCGCTCCGCTGGATGTGAATTGGACCAGCAAGCGCTGGGCGCCGGGCCATGAGGCAGTCTGCCGGGCCGCGTAATTGGCGCTCAATTGGGCGCCCTGCTTCTTCATGAAACCGTCTGCGGGCAGGGTGGCGCCGCACTTGGCCTGGAACGCCCCGATCACGGAAGGCATCGCATAGACAACCGCATCCGCCAGATCGGCTTGCTTCACGCATGGCAATTTGGGCGCTTGCGCAAATGCGACCTGAGCCTGAACCATTGCCAATGCTGCTGCGGTGCCGGCCAGTATCTTTAAATAATTCATCGTATTAGCGTCCTATTATAATACCAGAACAGTGGCGATGGCTTGCGCCGCAATTCCCTCTTCGCGGCCAGCAAAGCCAAGCCGCTCGGTGGTTGTTGCTTTCACGCTCACCTGACTAGTGTCAACGCCGAGCAGGTCCGCTAGTTTCATCCGCATGGCATCACGGTGCGGACCAATCTTCGGCGCTTCGCAGATAATCGTCAAATCCACATTTGAAATCCTGTATCCGGCCTTGGCCACCAGACCGGCGGCATGTTCGACGAATTGAGCCGAACTTGCACCTTTCCATTGCGGATCGCTGGGCGGAAAATGCTGTCCGATATCCCCTTCGCCAATCGCCCCGAGCAAGGCATCGACCACCGCATGCAGGGCCACATCGGCATCGCTATGCCCAGCCAGTCCGCGGTCATGTGGAATCAACAAGCCGCCAAGCCACAATTCCTCGCCCGCTGCCAACCTGTGCACGTCATACCCCATACCAGTTCGTACCGGGGGGAGCTCCGTCATGAAATCCTCCGCAAAAGTCAATTTCCTGAGCGCTTCGTCACCTAGGACATGCGCCACTTCGAGGCCCGCAGCCAACGCGACCTGCGCATCATCCCCTGCGGGTAGATCGCTGTCCCACGCGCGGTGCGCGGCCAGGATGTCGGCATAGCGAAAAGCCTGCGGGGTTTGCACACGGCGCAGGCTGTCACGGTCCGCCGATCCTGCCATCTTGCCCGAAGAATCGACCGACAGGCTGTCCACCACAGGCAGAACCGGGATCGCGCTTGGAAAATCAGCCAATGCAGCCAACAAACGATCTTTCACGGCGGCAGGCAGCACAGGGCGCGCGGCGTCGTGGATCAGCACGAATTCGGGCGCGGTAGCCTCCAGAGCAAACAAGGCGTTTGCGACGGACATTTGGCGGGTCTTACCCCCGGTCACCACCCGAATGCCGGGAATGCCCGAAAGGGCCGCCTCGGCAATTTCAACCGCACCTTCAGGGATCGCAACGATAATCGGATGGGCCCCGCCGGCGGCCAGCGCCTCCGCCGAATGGCGCAGCACTGGCTTGCCCCGCCACAGCGAGAATTGCTTTGGCAATGGCTGTCCGGCGCGCAGTCCCTGGCCAGCGGCGACGATGATCGCGGCAAAGCCGCTACGTTCCGGCGTGTTGGAGTGGGGAACCTGCGTCATCGTACCGGCGCTAGCGGCTTGCGCCCCATGCTGCAATGCACTATGCGCTGCCCAAATTTTAGGCACATATTGCAGATGACCATGCTTCCTCCGCCGCCGGCCCTCAAGCCGATCCACATCGGTCCGATTGCGATCGATTGCCCGGTCGTGCTCGCGCCGATGACGGGCGTCACCGATCTGCCGTTTCGCACTCTTGTGCGGCGCTATGGTTCTGGCCTGAACGTAACTGAAATGGTCGCTAGCCAGGCGATGATCCGAGAAACGCGCCAATCGCTGCAAAAGGTAGCGTGGGACCAGGTTGAAGAACCGGTTTCAATGCAGTTGGTTGGCTGCGATCCGGTTTCGATGGGCGAGGCAGCCAAGCTCAACGAGGACCGCGGAGCAGCGATCATCGACATCAATTTCGGCTGCCCGGTGCGCAAGGTTACCAATGGCCTCGCCGGATCGGCACTGATGCGCGAAGTCCCGCTCGCGACCAAGCTGATGGAAGCTACAGTGAAGGCGGTATCCGTTCCGGTAACGGTCAAGATGCGGATGGGCTGGGACCATGACAGCCTGAACGCACCCGAACTGGCGAAAATCGCCGAGGATCTCGGGGTCAAGATGATCACCGTTCACGGGCGCACGCGCAACCAGATGTACAAAGGCTCGGCTGACTGGAGTTTCATCCGCAAGGTCAAAGATGCGGTGTCCATTCCGGTTATCGTCAACGGCGACATCTGCGGAGTCGAGGACACTGCCGCGGCTCTTGAGCAATCCGGCGCAGACGGCGTGATGATTGGTCGCGGCGCTTATGGCAAACCGTGGCTGCTGGGCCAGGTCATGCATTGGCTGCGCACCGGCGAAGCATTGGCAAGCCCCGGTTACGAGGAACAATTCTCGGTCTTGATCGAGCATTATCGCGGGATGCTGGGACATTACGGTAACGAAGTCGGCGTGAAAGTTGCCCGCAAGCATCTGGGTTGGTACACCAAGGGAATGCACGGCTCTGCCGAATTCCGCAACCAGGTGAATTTCGTGGACGATCCGGACAAGGTGATCGGCGAGCTTGAGCGCTTCTATACCCCTTTCATGGACCGCTTGGCAGCATGACATCTGAGCCGGCGAAGGTGGGGCGTTCAGTTCAACCGGGCCCGCGTCCGCCAGCGCAAACCCAGTTGGCCGGGATGATTTTTGCCGTGCTACTACTCGACCGCGATCTGCGTATTGCGGAGGCAAATCCTGCAGCGGAAAGCTTGTTCGGACGCAGTAGCAACCGCCTGACAGGAATGCTGGTCACCGACGTGGTCGATTTCGGCGATGTCGGCATTCAGCAGCGTCTGGAAATTGAAGACCAACAATTGGTCGCGCGCGGGGTAATCGCCATAGTGGCCGGAGAGCGCAAACGCTTTAACCTGACGGTATCGCCAATGGCATCGCACCCTGGCTGGAGAGTGATGTCGCTATCCGATGGCAGCCGGGATGATGTCTCGGGAGATGGCGAGAAGGAAAACATGGTCGGCGCGCCTGCGGTCCTGGCCCATGAAATCAAGAACCCCCTCGCGGCGATCCGCGGCGCCGGCCAATTGCTCGCCCGCAGGGTGGACGAGAAAGACCGGCCTCTCGCGGCGATGATATCCGACGAGGTCGACAGGATCGCGCGGCTGGTTGACCGGATGCAGAAACTGGGCAGCAACACGCGCGAGCCCGTGGCTCCATTCAACCTGCACGAGGCCATTCGCAATGCGTTGGCAACGGTTCGTGCTGGCGCGCCGGACAACGTCACCCTGGGCGAGGAATTCGACCCGTCCCTGCCGCCGGTTCTGGCCAGTCAGGACGCATTGGAACAGGTGATGATCAATTTGCTGTCCAACGCGTGCGATGCGTGTTCGGGGCTGGAGAGCGGCGAGATCAACGTCAAGACGCGCTTCGTCAGCGGATTGGCCATGAGTGCAATCCGGCTGGGCCGATCGATCCGCGTACCTATCGAAATTACCGTGATCGATAACGGGCCGGGGGTTGATCCCGCTCTGGCCGACCGGATGTTCGAACCATTCGTGACCGCGAAAAAAGGCGGACAAGGTCTTGGCCTCGCGCTGGTCAAGAAGTTACTGGCGGATATGGACGGGCGCATTGCCTACAGCCGCGATGACAAGGCAGGCCTGACCCATTTCAGGATCAATCTGCCGGTGGCGAAATAAGGGTGGGATCGATGCGCGGACATATCTTGCTAGTGGAGGACGATAATTCAATCGCCACCGTGGTCACTGCCGCGCTGGAGGATGAAGGATTTGCGGTCACCACCTCCGACAGCATCGTGGGACGGGACCGGCATCTGTCTGTCCAGCGTTTCGATGCCATGCTGACCGATGTCATGCTGACCGATGGTGACGGCATCGAAAGCCTGGGCGCAGTGCGCGGCAGTCACCCTGATATGCCGATCATTATCCTGTCGGCGCAGAACACTCTGGATACGGCGATCCGGGCAACCGATACCGGCGCATTTGAATATTTTCCCAAGCCTTTCGACCTCGACGATCTGGTTCGCGCTGTAGAACAGGCGACCGGCATACGTGAAACGCGGCGCGGCGATCCGGCGGAGCCCGGGGAGGGCCTGCCGCTCGTCGGCCGGAGCCAGGCGATG
>JBFEKH010000017.1:0-34886 GCA_041552775.1 Allopontixanthobacter sp. | reverse complement strand
TGGTCGGGGAGACAGGATTCGAACCTGCGACCCTCTGTTCCCAAAACAGATGCGCTACCAGGCTGCGCCACTCCCCGACACTTTTTCGAGCACGAAATCCATCCAAGTTGGCATCCGGTGGGCCCGGAGGGACTCGAACCCCCGACCTAGCCGTTATGAGCGGCCAGCTCTAACCAACTGAGCTACAGGCCCTCAGGATCTCGTTCAGCGGTGCCGCGCCTAGCTTGGGTTAAAGCAGGTGGCAAGCACCAAGATGCCGCATTTGGTGGTTAATCCGCAAAAGTCGTCAGATTTCGACGGATTTTATGATTTCTGCCACGCTGGTGGGGCGCACCCCGCGCTTTTCCAGATAGGCGTAGATGGTCCGCCACCATTCATAGAATCGGTCGAGGTCTTCTTCGGTGCGCACATAGGGCGTGTTGCCAGGCACCAGCGATGGGCTGTGGAACGACAGGACCAGCAGCGGCAGAGCGTCGTCCAGCGCGATATCTATCCCTCGCAGAGCTTCCTCGGCGGATACCCCTTCAGGGGTGAGCGGGATACGCTCCAGCAAGGACAGGCGCGACAGGACGCCGCCAAGGTGCGGATAGCGGCCGACCAATGGCTGCAGCAGGTCACCCTGCCTTCGCAATACGCCCCAGAATACCGAAGTAAGCGGCAATTCCAGCACCCCTTGCGGCTCGTCCAGCCAATAGGGCACGAGCGGAGCCTTGGTGTAATCCGGCCCATATCCGGGGCGGTAATCGAACTTGCTGCGCACAGAGCTATCGATCGCAATTCCGCCATCGCGCAACATGCCGACACTGGCGGGGCCGAGGCCATAGCGGCCTGCGCGGTAGATCATCGGGTCAGTAGAAAAATTTTCGGCGATTTTGTCGCGAAGACGGAGAAATTTCTCCCGCTCCAGCTCAGGCGGTAAATTGCCCGCATAACTGTTGAAGGAATTGACCTGTTCGTCGTGCGGCGGATTGACCCAGGGGTGCAGTTGGATGCCGATTTCGGCCATGCCGGATTTTGCCGCCTCGCCGAGAATCTCGATCGCCAGCGAGGAAGTCGCCACCGGCCAGTCAATCAGATAGACCGGCAGGACGCCGATCCCTTCACAAAATTGCTGGAATTTGGCCAGACGCCCAATATGGTCGAGCCCATGTTCGTTGGGCGTGAAGGGCGCATCCCAATCGAATTCTTCCTCGGTGTCGACCGTCAGCAGGCTGCGCTGCCCCCAGTCGGACGGAAAACGTGCATGGGCAACGGGGCGGGTTGGATCTGAAATTGACCGCTCCAAGATCGTCTCGCTCCTTCAAAAGCAGGCTTGAGCCTATTCGCCCTAGACCGGAAAGATTACGATTACCCTGCCGCGCCGCGCGTCAGGCTTTGCCCGTTGCTTCCGCAGAATTCTCTGCCTCGCCGATTGATAGCGGTAGAGTGAGGATTATCCAATTTTTGCTGCGTACCAGCTCCCCGCCAGCGGCCCGGGCTTCTGCGCGGACCAGTCGCAGGGCGAAACCGGCGCCGAACACGCCCGCGCTTAGCGATCCTCCAGTGGGCCGCATGCTGGCGGCAAAGACATCGTCCGAAGCGCTCAGGCTAATCGGCAGGTCACAGCGCAGCTTTGCGAGCCCGCCTTCTTCCTCAAACGCCAATTCCAATAATTCGCCCGTACCGACAGAGCTGGCAAGGGTCGCCAGCAGCCGCCAGCCAAGCGCTTCGCATTCGCCTTCCGACATTGCGATCCGGCACTGGGCGATCCGGCACTGGCCGGCCCCTGGAGTCAGTTCAAAGCCGGATGTCTTGGGTGCCATTACGCCTTGCAATTGCGCGGTGGTGCGTTCGACCATGGCGCGCAGGTCGGCTGAGCCATGCTCGAGCTCAAGCGCGCCGGTTTCCAACCGTGCCAGCCGGTCCAGTTCTTCGAAACCCGCCAGGATCCGTGCGCTGTCGCCCGCAATGCTGGCTGCCAGTGCGCGATATTCATGCGGGGTCGGGCCGAACAATTGTTGCTGGATGATCTCCGAAAAGCCCTGGATTGCGTTTACCGGGGTGCGCAATTCGTGGAGCAACTGTCGAATCCGGTCGGCTTCGCTGTCGACTGCGCCATCCTCGCCAGCTGCAGCACCAGCGGCATTGATGGCTGGGCGGCGGAATTTACCTGCATAGCCATAAAACCGGCCGCCGGGCACAGTAAAGCGAGGTGCGGCATCGACGATCCACTGGCCCGCGATCAGCGCTGCACCTTCGAGGATCATCGCATAATTTCGCAGCGCTTGATGCCGGGCGAAGGCAATCGGGGTGATGCCTTCATCGCCCAGTCGCTTGCCGATCATCATTGGCGCGACTGAAGCCTCTGCCCAGTCGATCCGTCCATCTGCATCGCTGGTGAAGGAAAAGCCGGCAAGGCGGGGCAGGTCCGCGCTCTTGTCACCTAGAGGCAAGCGCGGCGACTGGCCGCTGGCGCGTTCGGTCTGCCGAGAGTGGCGAAATGCCTCTATCCGTTTGACGAGGGCGCCAATTTCGCTGTCTGCCGGCTCGAGGACTTCCTCTTCTGCCATATCGCCCGCTAGGCCGTAATTGGCGGCCTGCGGGGGCAACGGAGCGATAATTTCTTTTGCTGGGAGATCAGGTTCGGCGGCCTCAACCAGCAACAACTCCGGGCGGGGAAGGGGTAGGCCGCGGTCGTGGATGCCAAGCCTGTCGAGCAAGACCGCTGCACTTCGAGGCATGTCGCGGCGCAGGCGCAAAAACCCGCGCGCACGCACTGGCAGGCGCGGGATCAGGTCCTGCCATTCCGCGTCCGACAACTCAGCGCGGGCCAGCGCGGCAACGGCTACGTCAGGTTCGTCTTCGGCGAGGTGCAAGGCCAGTTCGGGATTTCGGAAGCGCAGGCCAGGTTCGCGAATCATGGCTGCGCGTTCGCTCGCTGGTAGCATCTCGCCCAGCGCGCCCAGCCGCAGCCAGGCGGAGGCGAGCAATTGCTGTTCACGCCGCCCCGCAGGCTCTTTAGCCGGTTGCGCAGTAGGCCTGCTGCCCAGCAAATCGAGTAGCTGCCGAAACTGTGTCCGTGCCGCACGCTCACCCGTGGCGCGGTGGCGCAGCACGGTGGCAAGGCGGTCATCGAATAGCATGCGGTTCTCCGGCAAGCGACTTGGGCGAAAAGAAACGCGTTGTTGGCCGGGGAGGACGAGTTCCGCCAGCCCCCGATACGCGCAATCTACAACTATCAGTGCTGTAACAGTTTCCCGGTGTGCAACCATACTAGCGGCGAGTGCGTTGCAAAGCGGGACAATTACTGGCAGGAATAATAATATTAGCGTGAAGCCGGTCATGAAGGGGCTTTCATTACCGGCAGACGGTATTATCCGATTGTTGCACTATAGGGGACGCATGCGTTGGCCAATCTTGACGAAATCGACCGCAAGTTACTTGCCGAATTGCAGAATGAAGGGCGCGTAACCAATGTGGAACTGGCCCACCGTGTCGGTCTGACCGCGCCGCCGTGCCTGCGCCGTGTGCGTGCCTTGGAAGAAGAAGGCGTTATTCGCGGCTATCACGCCGATCTGGATGCTTCGCAGCTTGGTTTTGCAATCACGGTGTTCGCGATGGTCAGCCTGAAAAGCCAGGCCGAAAGCGCGCTACGCGAATTCGAAGACCACATGGCGCAGCTGCCCGAAGTGCGCGAATGCCATATGCTGAACGGCGAGATCGATTTCATCCTGAAAATCGTCAGCCGAGACCTGCAGAGCTTTCAGGAATTCCTGACTTCGAAGCTGACACCCGCACCGAATGTCGCGAGCGTCAAGACGTCGCTGACTATTCGCACTGCCAAGCATGAGCCGGGTGTGCCGCTCAGGTGAATGTCTGGATTTGGGTGGAAAGAGGGCTAGCCAAGCTTGGTCGCGTGGCCCTCTTTTGTCCTAGAAACATCTAGTCGATTAGCAGAGGGAAGTATGATCGCTACGAGTATCGGTGCACTTCTGATCAGATACGAAAGATCGAAAAGGTGAAGGTCAATCGAGCCTATTTTTAGCCAAGCCGCATTGAATGTTATCGCAAAAGGAAAAAACATAAGTAGGGCCCACCAGCGCGAGATACCTGCATCATGTAATCTTCGAATAGTGTGCAGAAGGAAAACCGCGCCAAAAAAGAGGATTATTGCAATAGATACAGCACCGCCAAAAAAGTCCTGAATTGCAAAGGCAACCAGCCAAGCGACGAAAGCAAGAGCAACGACGAGCCAGTAAACCTGTCGAGATGTCCGCCCTGTCAGACAAAGAGGGGCGATAAGTGTCATCAAACTATGCCCTTTTTCGCAGAACTATCTGATTGTGTTGAGCACTTTTTTGCCATGGCCGCAGTTGGGTCGTTAGCTGACATCAACTTTTTCTCCAAAGCCGAGCGATTTTGGGCTTCTGATTTTTGACCGGCGAAGGACCGCTCTGCGCGCTGTTTGCGGCATTGCTGCGAATTGCGGAAAGCTGCTATGCTGCGGGAATGAAATCTTCCATTGTCCTCGCGCTCGCCGCATTTTGTCTCACGGCTTGCCTGCCAGCCACGCAAGCGGAGCCAGCTCCAGTTGCTCCGGCTCGCGCCCCGCTAGCAGGACCAGCCCAAGCTGGTTATGCACTGTCCGAAGCGCTGTGTTCGGGCTGTCATGCGATCAAGCCGGGCGAGATCTCGCCTAATCCGATGTCGCCTACCTTCGAGATGATTGCCAATGCGCAAGGGCTGACGCGCGAAACGCTGTCGGGCTACCTCAGGAATTCACACAATTTCCCGGAGAATATGAACTTCGAAGTGGTCGAAGAAGACGGGGATGTGCTGGCCGCCTATATCATCACGCTACGCAGCGACGATTACACGCCACCAATCCAGTGATATGGCCAATCCAGTGATATGCAACGCGGGCCGGCTTACGCCTCCCGCGTTTCCAGCCATTCTTCCAGCCATTTGATGCTGTAATCGCCGTTCAATATATCGTCCTGCTTCAGCAATTCCTGATGCAGCGGGATCGAGGTTTTTACGCCTTCGACCACCATTTCTTCCAGCGCGCGGCGCAGGCGCATGATGCAGCCTTCGCGGTTTCGGCCATAGACGATCAGCTTGGCGATCATGCTGTCGTAATAGGGTGGGATTTTATAGCCGGCATAGAGGCCGCTATCGACGCGGACATGCATACCGCCCGCCGCATGATAGGCAGTGACCAGGCCCGGCGAGGGTGCAAAGGTGAACGGGTCTTCGGCGTTTATCCGACATTCAATGGCATGGCCCTTGAATTCGATATCTTCCTGCTTGACCGATAGCGGCTTGCCATCGGCAATGCGGATCTGTTCGCGGACCAGATCGACGCCGGTGATCATTTCGGTCACCGGATGTTCCACTTGCAAGCGGGTGTTCATCTCAATGAAGTAGAATTCATTGTTTTCCCAAAGGAATTCAATCGTTCCAGCGCCGCGGTAACCCATGTCGGCCATGGCCTTGGAACAGGTTTCGCCCATCCGGTTGCGGTCTTCGTCCGATATGACTGGCGACGGCGCTTCTTCGAGCACTTTCTGGTGGCGGCGTTGCAGCGAACAATCGCGCTCGCCCAGATGGATTGCATTGCCTTCACCGTCACCAAATACCTGGAATTCGATGTGGCGCGGGTTGCCGAGGTATTTCTCGAGATAAACAGTGGCATCGCCAAACGCGGCCTTCGCCTCGCTGCCCGCCTGCTTCATCAGAGTTTCCAGCTCGTGCGGGCCGGTGCAGACCTTCATGCCGCGCCCGCCGCCGCCCGATGCTGCCTTGATGATTACCGGATAGCCGATTTCTTCGGCGATTTTGGCAGCCTCGACGACATCTTCGATTGCGCCGTCTGAACCGGGCACGAGGGGGATGCCAAGCGCGCCAGCGGTTCGCTTGGCCTCGACCTTGTCGCCCATGGTGCGGATATGTTCAGGCTTGGGGCCGATCCACTTGATGTCATGCGCTTCGACGATTTCGGCGAATTTCGCATTTTCCGACATAAAGCCGTAGCCGGGGTGGATGGCGTCGGCATGGGAAATTTCGGCAGCGGAGATAATCGCTGCCATGTTGAGATAGCTTTCGCCCGCAGGCGGCGGCCCGATGCACACTGCGTGATCGGCCAGCCGCACATGCATGGCATCGGCATCGGCGGTGGAATGCACCGCCACCGTCTCGATACCCATTTCATGCGCTGCGCGGTGTATCCGCAAGGCGATTTCGCCGCGGTTGGCGATCAATATTCGGCTGATTCCCATGTCTGTTCGTCTTACGCGATCAAGACCAGCGGCTGGTCGAATTCGACCGGCTGCGCATTGTCGACCAGCACTTCCACCACTGTGCCAGCACGGTCGGAAACAATCGGGTTCATCACCTTCATGGCCTCGACGATCAGCAAAGTGTCACCAACAGCAATTTTGTCGCCCGGTTTGATGAAATTGGGCGTGCTGGGATCGGCAGCGAGATAAACGGTACCAACCATTGGTGATTTGAGTGCGTCCGAGTGGTCCGGGCCAGCTGCCACTATGGGCGCTGCGGCGGGTGCAGCAGGCACAGCAGCTACCGATGCGGGGGCAGCCATCGGCGCAGCGACCGCGCCGCGCGCGACGCGGATTTTGCGTTCGCCATCTTCTACTTCGATTTCGGTCAACCCGGTTTCGCCAAGCATATCGGCGAGTTCGCGGACCAACGCGGTATCAACATTCATACCGGGTTTGCGACCAGCGGCGGTTTTGGTGTCGGACATGAAATGCCTCTTGTTAGAATTAAGCGCCTGCCTATGCGTTGCTGGCGCGCCACTGGCAAGGGGGGAAGGGGCAGTTTAAACGGCAGATTACCGCCCCGCCGCCATTATCCGGCCAGAGTAAATCGGGCTGATTACAGCTTGGCCGCAGCTTCCAGCGCGACGATATAACCGCGCGCTCCGAGCCCCTCCACCGTCTGTACGGCGCCCATCCCGACATAGGACAAATGGCGAAAGTGTTCGCGGGTCTTGGGATCGGACAAGTGTACTTCTATCACCGGGGTGCGGATCGCCCGGATGGCATCAAGCAGCGCGATGGAGGTGTGGGTATAGGCTCCGGCGTTGAGCAGCACAGCCTTCGCGCCCTCCGCCTGTGCCTCGTGCAGCCAGTCAACCAGATGCCCTTCGTGGTTGGTCTGGCGGACATCGACCTGCAGGTCCAATTCGCGGGCGCGGTCTTCCAGCATCCCGGCAATATCGTCGAGCGTGTCGGAGCCGTAAATCTCCGGCTCGCGCAAGCCGAGCAAGTTGAGGTTGGGCCCGTTGAGGATATAAATCGTTTCAGTCATGCGGCCCGAATAGCGCGTGACGACGGCCGGGCATAGCGCCGAAATGCCGGGAGAGGTGCGGGCTATTGACGGGTTTGCCTGATGCACGCGGGAAGGCGGCTTCTTACGTAAACCAAATAAAGGCGGTTATTCCGGACACGACAACCATGCTGACGTTCATGCATGCTAGGCGCATCTTATGTTTAATATGGACTAGTTGACCTCACCGGTGGAAACCGGAGGTTAGCCTTTTAGTCTAGATTTGGCCTGCTCAACAATCTCGCTCTATTTGCTGTGAAAATTGACAGCAAATTATGTGGGACCGTCAAAATCGACAGGGTTTGAAATGTGGTCGAAATCAATTTTGAATCCATTGATTCAAATGGTTATGCAAGAAAAACAAACAGAACGACCACTGCGGAGGCCGTAGACATCGCCAGCAAAAACCGTCCAAAATGAACTTCGTTGGCCAACAATGTCTTTCGACCTTCTGAGAAGTGAATCGGCGAGTGGTAGAGACAGAAATAGACGGCAAACCCAACACCGGGCGGCAATATCAAAGCCGCAACCAACAGTGCAGTATTGCACCAACCGCGAGCCGCTTTTTTGCTCACGAAATCAATCACAACATTAGCGAGCGCTACAAGGCCAAAAACCGGAGCTACAAGTATTAAATAATCGGCTAGATGATCGCCGTTAGCTCGTCCGTGAACTTCGTTGCCTTCATGCCAAAACTCCTCGTCCAGCCAAGGAATAATACGACAGAAAACTCTACCCAAAAATGGTCCAGTTTTCAGCTGGCAGAGCAGGGATGATCTTGTCGATGACCGAGGCGATCGGGCCGATAAGCGATTCGAGAATTGGCATGGGCTTGCTCCAACAGGGTGATTCGCGCTGTCAGATAACCAAATGGGTTCGCGCCGGAAAATTATTTCAAGGGAATCGGACCCAGTGTCCTCTCTCGTGGGATGGAAATACGAACCAAAATTGCACGCTCCCAGCAACCATCAATCCTGTTCGAGCCATCAAACCTTCAATGGATGACAACCAGTTTGGAGATCCGCGCAATTCCGGCTTTGCAGGAACAGTCTCTGCTGCGCCCCGTTCCTTTGGGTAGAACCCTGCACGGCGATCCAGAATTGGACGTTGTGCCTCCGCCACAGCATCCAGTTCGATGCTCGCACAAATTCGGAAAGCTAGACATGCCACAGATCACCACAGTCAATCCCGCCACCGACAAGGAAATTACCACTTACGAATTGAAGGACGCGCCCCAAGCGTTCGAGAAGATTACGGTGGCGCATTCAGCCTTTCAAGACTGGAAGACCAAGAGCCACGAAGAACGCGCTCCCTATCTGCGGGATATTGCAAAGGCGATGCGCAAGAAGTCAGTGGAACTTTCCGCGATGATGACCCGCGAAACAGGCAAACTCCTTCGCGATGGCGCGGCCGAAGTCGAAATCTGCGCGCGTATCTTCGAATATACTGCGGACAATGGTCCGGCGGAACTGGCCGATGAGGAGCGCAAGCATAGCGGCGGCAAGAAACGCGGTATCGTGACCTTTTCACCCATCGGCGTGATCTACAGCATCCAGCCATGGAATTTCCCGGTCTATCAACCGATCCGCGTTCTGGCTGCCAATTTGATGGCCGGGAATGCTGTTGTCCTGAAGCATGCATCGATTTGCACCGGCAGCGGCTTGATGCTGCGCGATATCTGCGCGGAAGCCGGTTTACCGGATGGGCTGTTCGATGTTGTGCTGGTGGATCATGATGTGTCCGATCAGATTATCGCCCACAAGCTGGTCCGCGGCGTGACGATGACCGGCAGTGATGGCGCTGGCCGTCATATCGGACAGGAAGCGGCGAAGAACCTCAAGAAAAGCGTTCTCGAGCTTGGCTCCAACGATGCCTATCTGGTGCTCGAGGATGCAGATGTCGAATTGGCCGTGAAAACATGTGTGCAAGGGCGCCTTTATAATAATGGCGAAACCTGTGTTTCAGCGAAGCGCTTCATCGTGACGGACGCCGTGTACGATGCATTCACCGATGCTTTTGTCGAACAGATGAAATCGATCAGGATGGGTGACCCGACTGCTGAGAAAACACAGCTCGGCCCGGTCGCCAGTCAGGAACAATACGACACATTGTCGAAGCAGGTGAAGGACAGCCTCGATGGCGGCGCCGAGCTGCTTTGCGGCGGCATTCCCGGTGCCGGCGTGGAGCCCGAAGGCGGCGTGGGGCGGTATATTCCCGCAACCGTGCTGGCCAATTGCCAGCCGGGCACGCCAGCCTACGACGATGAAATATTCGGTCCCATCGCCGCGGTCATTAGGGCAGAGGATGATGAAGACGCGATGCGGATCGCAAACGACAGCCGATACGGGCTGGGCGGCGGCATATTCACAAAGGACGAGGAAAAGGCTCAGAGCCTTGCTCGTGACCATTTCGATACCGGCATGGTGCGGATCAATTCGTTTGGAACTGCCGATCCGAACATGCCGTTTGGCGGCGTCAAGGATTCCGGGTTTGGACGCGAACATGGCGGCTTTGGCATGAAGGAATTCGTGAACGTGAAAGCGATCTACCTTCCCTAATGTCTGGCCGTGCATCACGCGGAACCTCAATTGTGCACATTCCTGAACCTGACTTCAAAATTGGAGAATGATATGAATATTCTTGTAGCCGGCGCGACCGGCAAAACCGGCATACGACTTGTGAGCGAGCTTAGCTCGCGCGGGCATAGTCCCATCGCGCTGGTACGCGAAAGCTCCGACACCAGTTCGCTGCCTTTGGGTGTCGAGGTGCGTCGTGGCGATTTGACGGATTTGCAGCATGATACCTGCGAAAGCTGCGAAGCAGTCGTTTTCGCGGCGGGATCCGGCGGCGATACCAGTGCAGAGATGACCGATAAAGTGGATCGCGACGGCGCAATGCGGCTGATCGATCTGGCAATGAAGTCAGGCGTGAGCCGCTTCGTGATGTTGAGCAGTGTTGGCGCGGACAATCCCGACCAGGGCGGCGACATGGAACATTATCTACAGGCGAAGCATGATGCCGACGAGCATCTCAAGACATCCGGCCTCAATTATGCGATTGTCCGCCCGGTCAGCCTGACCGATGCAGACGGAACCAGGGATATCCGGCTTGGAAATGATGTCGACACAGGCGGCGAGGCCGCACGCGGCGACGTCGCCTTCGTACTCGCAAACGCGGTCGATAGTGACAGCTGGCTTGGCGAAACCGCACTGATGGAGAGCATCTGAACGCTAATGGCGGCGGGTTCAGCCAGAGCGGCCCGCAGTCGGCACCCGCTGCGCTTGGCTTCATAGTCTTCAAAAGGCGACAAGGTCACAAAAAACCCCGGCAGTGCCGGGGTTAATGTATTCGTTGGATTGCGTCAGCCTTAGCGACCGCTGCCAAACATAATTCGGACCGTTTCCCAGAAGCCGCGACCCTGAGCCGGACGGTTGGTTTTCTTCGCCATTGTTCATCTCCTGTTGCGCACTAATGTACGAACAAAGATGGTTAACAAATAGTAAAGAGATTGCAAGCGTTATCCAATAGCACGCCTTCGTTGCCACAATTGCGGCAGGAGGACATCCATGCTTACCGCTCTCGAGTAATAGTAGCCCTGAGCCTGGTCGCAGCCCATTTCTTCAAGCATGCTTGAGACCTTTTCGTTTTCCACGCCTTCGGCCACTGCCCTCAGCCCGAGCGAATGAATGGTGTCTATAGCAGTTTTCACCAATGCCCGGTCACCCGGGGATCGAAGCATGTTGATTACGAATGTCCGGTCGATCTTGACCTCTTCACAGGGGATCCGCCGCAGATATTCCAAGGTGGCATTTCCGGTACCGAAATCATCGACTGACAGTTCAACGCCGAGTTTCTTCAATCCTGCGAGTGTTTGGGAGGCGCGTGGATCATCGCTCAAGGGAGCCGTTTCTGTAACTTCGAGGATAAGGTTGCCTGGCGGAACCCGGTGTTTGGCAAGAAGTTTCTCGATATGGTGGATTATGGAATGCTTCTGGAGCAGCGGCGAAGACAGGTTAACCGCAACCTTGAACGCTGGGCTTAATTCGTTGGCCCGACTGACCTGTTCGAGTGCCTTATCCAGGACAAAGAATGTCAGTTTCTCGATGCGGTTGTGCAATTCCGCAGCTTTGACGAGCAGGGCTGGATCGATTGCGCCACGCTTCGGGTGGTCCCACCGAACCAGAGCCTCGGCTGAGACCATCGAACCGGTCTTCAGTGAAATTTTCGGCTGGAACGCAACGTAAAACTGCCCTGATACTATCGCATCGTCGAGCTCGGAGAGCATCTGCAAATGCCAAGCGCGATCGACTACGGTGTCGTGACTTGCAACAAGGAAAACATTATTCGTTCTCCCTGCATCTTCCGCGCATTGAATGGCGTTTTCGAGCCGTTCTCGCATGGATGAACTGTGGTTCGTGTCGACACCAATCGAAGTGGTGACGTCGATTCTCACATCACCAATCGGAATGCCTGTCTGGAACAGGGCATGGAGACCTTCAATGTGTCCATCCAGGCTTCCGCGAGGAATCGATGGCCGAGACCAAGCAACTATGTCCTTGTTGTGGACATATTCGGCGCCCGGATCCGATGCGCGCAATCGTGAGATGAAGCTGGTCGTAAAGTTTAAAAGCTCTGCTGCGTTGAGCGTTGAAGCAATCGAAGCATGGTTGCGCAATTTGATCGCATAGACGTCGTGATGCTTGCGCCTGTTGGCGCCACTTAAAACCGACAAATTTGGAAGTCCGGTCGTCACGTCAAACGACGATCTCGCCAGATTATGCAGGCGAAGTGCGCTTATTCCAAGTACAACGAGGCCCGGCATAATATCGATGCTGACTTTCGCAAAATCGAGCGCCAGAGCGCTCCCGCACATTATCACGCCTGCTGCAATGGTCAGTTGGCGCACAGGCCGATTGCGACCTGCCTGAAAAACTGCGGCACCACAGGCCAGCAAAAATGCAGGAATCCAACCAAGGTTGACGGGGACGCCGCCCTTGATCGTTTCCGCTCCGATTACGTGGAAGTACACTCCGGGGGCAAGGCCCCCGAAAGGAAGGCGATGAAAGTCGTGCGTAAACTGACTTGCTGCACCAACCACGACATCCTTGCCCTCGATACTCGCCTTTGGCGTACGCCCTTCTGTTACATCGACGTAGCTTACACGCGGGATGGTCTTGATATCCGTTGCGAAATCAACCCGGAAATCCTGTGCGGGAACGCCAATCCTTGCTAGCCTCGCAGAGAATGTTGGAACCTGCCTGCCCTCGATCAGCGAACTTGTTGTGAATTTGGCGGACAGGCCAAATGGGCCTAAGGCCCCTTCCATTGACGCCAATCCTACAGCGCTCCGAAAGTACGGGTTCGGGACAAGCTCTTCACCAAGACTGGTGGTCTGCTGGATTGCCGGATGGGTTCCGAAGTACACCTTGCCAGCGTGTCGCTTGAGAACATTCAGCAGTTCTTTGTCGCCGGTCGGCTCTTCGAGATCGGCATAGGCGCGGTCGAACAGAACCGTCTTTGCACCGTTCGCAAAAAGCGTGTCGATCAGTACGGCGTCTTTTTCTCGCGACGGGATTTCAGCGGTGAGTTCGTTTGACGTTTTGTCATCGATTTCAACTACGAGAACGCTTTGATCAGCGGGATGGGATCTCAGTTCCGACCTGATTGCGCGAAACGCATCCTCAAGGGGTTCACCAAATTCGATCGAACCAAAGATTATCCCGATGATTATTGCCCAAACGGCAATCCGCGCGCGTTTGGAATTCAACGACCATGCGTTTGAATGGCGGCTTTCTTTGCCCTTCGGGCGGCCAAGAGATCGAATTGGCCCTGACGCTCGGTTTGCGAGTAGGTCCGGATCATCGGAATTGTGCATTCCGGCAATCAGCACGTCAGTAATCTTTCGAACCATGATAATTGCCCTGTCAGAACTGAAGGGCTTACTCAAAGAACCTCAAGATTTAGTAACCATAAAGGAAACAAATCAACGGACTTCCTGATTACTCGATTTAATCGACAAGTTGCCAAAGTCCGCCCACGTCCAGTTTATGCCATCCGTCAGCTGTAAATGGCCAGCCTGGCAATATTAGACACGCCGGGACCCATTTCATGCGCCAGAGCGGAGCCGCATACTGGCCGGAGAGGACCTACATTCTGCTGAGCTTTGGCATCCCGGACGCGGATCAGCCGTGCAGGCTCACCAAGAATCCATCAGTCCGTCATCCGGGCTGGAGCAAACTCCCAGAACCAGAGCTTCTTCGCAGCCATCGGCGACGTCATAGGCGTGGCCCATCGACGAATCGAGATAGATACCCTGACCTTTGCACAGCGCGACCGGGTCATAGAATTCGGTGTGAATCTCGATTTCAGCTTCGATGACATAGATGAATTCTTCGCCGTGATGCTTGACCAGATCACCGAATTCGCTGGCACTGTGCGCGCGAATACGAGTGAGAATTGGAATCATGCGTTTTTGGCGCAGGTCGGTGCAAAGATCATGATAATCGTAATTATCAGTTGTGACCCGCACCGCATTGTCGATGGTTCCGATGCTACGACGACCGGTCATGCGAGGCCCGCTATCTTCCTGACCTTCTGCGAAAAGGTCCGACATCCGGATGTTCAGGCGCTGACTGAGCTGCTGCAGCTTGTCGTAGATCAGCGTGAGCCGGTCATGCTCCACCTTCGATAGAGTCGAAACGGGTATTCCAGAGTTCTTGCTCATTTCTTTGAGCGTCCAGCCTCTGCGCGCACGGATATGAGAAATTCTTCTTCGATAAGTCGAGCAAACTGCCCGGCGTCCAGGAGATTAATTCGACCGTAGCCCTGTCAGAGATAAAATCGACGACCGAATTGCCACTTCAATGATGTGGTTGGTGCCGGAATTGTTCTGGTTGAAAGCAAGCCGGGGGGCAGTTGGCAATGTCATTAATTCCACTGGTCGGGACGAGAGGATTCGAACCTCCGACCCCCACACCCCCAGTGTGATGCGCTACCAGGCTGCGCTACGTCCCGAACCGGTGGAGCGGGCGCCTATATGGGGGATGCGGGGGCATGGCAAGCCTCTGCCGCATCGGATCTTCATGGTGAGCGGTGAAAAGCGCACCTGGGTGCATGCTTTGCCGCGTTGCTCTGGCGAAAGTTAGCTGCTAGGCGCGCGCTTCTATCGCCGGGAGGGGTGATGGACGTGAGGCTCTTGCGTTTGGTCAGGCTCTCCCCACTTTGCTGGCTCATGATAAACAGGTCCCCAGAATGATTGATTTTCTTGCCGCCGCTGCCAGCGCCGAAGCGCCGCCTGCATGGATCCAGTTCCTGCCACTCGTCGGGATGGCGCTGATATTCTGGTTCCTGATTATCCGGCCGCAAATGCGCCGCCAGAAAGAACATGCTGCCAAGATCAGCGGCATCAAGAAGGGTGATCAGATTGTCACTGCGGGCGGCTTGATTGGCAAGGTGATCAAGGTTGACGAAAATTATGCCGAGATCGAATTGGCGCAGGGCGTTCGCGTCAAGGCCGTAAAGAGCACAATTGGTGACATCGTTCCGCCCGCTGGTTCAGCGGCTAACGATTGAGCGAAGGCACAAAGATGCTTGAATTTCCGCGCTGGAAGAAGATTTGGCTATGGGCGATTGCGCTGATCGCAATTGCCTGTGCAATCCCCTCCATATTGTCGAGCACCAGCGTCCGTTGGCCCGAGGCGTTGCCCGATCCGATGGTGAATCTCGGACTCGATCTGGCCGGGGGCAGTCACATCCTGCTCGAAGCCAGTCCTGAGCAGGTTGCTGAACAGCGGCTTGAAAATATGGAGGAATCGGTCCGCTCGGTCATGCGGCAGGCCAGCCCGCGCATCCGTATCGGCGATGTATCCACCGGAAATAGCCAACTGAGCTTCATGGTGGACAGTTCCGGCGATGTTGACCGGGCACGCGAACTGCTGCTGCCGCTGGTCAATGGCAATGGGCTGACCCGCGAATGGAACCTGTCGGTCATCGACCAAACGCGCTTCGTACTTGAGCCGACCGCCGACGGCATCAACAACGCGGTAACCGATGCTATGGACAGCGCGACCGAAGTGGTCCGCAAGCGGATCGACGCGCTCGGCACCCGCGAACCCACGATCATCCGCCAGGGCGACACGCGTATCGTGGTCCAGGTTCCCGGCCTGCAGGATCCCGAACAGCTCAAGAAGCTTCTCGGCCAGACTGCGAAGCTCGAATTCAAGCTGGTCGACCAGACCGCGCTGCCATCCGACGTGCAACAGGGCATTGCGCCCCCAGGCAGCCAGATTTTCCCTTATGCTGAGGGAGGCGACCTCGCCGGTAGCTCTATTGCCGTTCAGCGGCTTGGCGGGATCAAGGGTGATTCGCTGACGAATGCGCAGCAATCGGTTGATCCGCAGACGAACGAGGCGGTTGTTTCGATCACTTTCGATCAGCAGGGCGGCGCCAAATTTGCGAAGCTGACCACGGATAACGTTGGTAAACCCTTTGCCATCATCCTGGACGGGAAGGTTCTCTCGGCACCGAATATCAACGAACCGATCCGGGGCGGAAGCGCGCAGATTTCTGGAAATTTCACTACCGAAAGCGCCAATGAACTGGCGATCTCGCTGCGTTCTGGCGCGTTGCCGGTGGACCTGACTGTGGTCGAGGAACGCACTGTCGGGCCGGACCTTGGTGCGGATTCGATCCGCAAGGGCCTGCTGGCGATGGGCGTTGGCTCGCTGCTCGTGGTGCTCCTGATGGTCTTCACCTACGGGCGGTTCGGGATCTATGCCACAGCGGCGCTGGTGGTGAATGTGCTCATGTTGCTCGGCATCATGGCAGTCCTCAACACCACGCTGACATTGCCGGGTATTGCTGGTTTCGTGCTGACGATCGGTGCAGCGGTGGACGCGAACGTGCTGATCAACGAACGTATTCGTGAAGAACGCAAGCGCGGCAGGCGCGTGGTCGCCGCGGTGGAAAATGGCTATAAAGAAGCCAGCCGGGCGATTTACGATGCCAACGTTACCAACTTCATCGCCGGCGTGCTGCTGTTCATCTTCGGGTCCGGTCCGATCCGCGGTTTTGCCGTGGTCCTGATCATCGGCCTGTTCACCAGCGTTTTCACGGCCGTCACGTTGACGCGCATGTGGGTTGCTGGCTGGCTGCGCAAGGCGCGTCCACAAGACTTGAACATCTAAGGGGATAAGGGATCATGCGACTGATAAAACTCGTCCCTGACGACACGAACATCAAGTTCCTGAAATATCGGATGCCGTTCTACGTGGTCAGCCTCTTGCTGATTGCGGCGAGCTGGGCGCTGGTGATGACCAAAGGCCTGAACTACGGCGTCGATTTCGCCGGTGGGCAGGAAGTCCGGTTGACCTTTTCCGAACTGAACGAGGCGCCGATTTCATCACTGCGCGAGCAGATCGGCGCCTTGGGTTATGGCGACCCGGTGATCCAACGTTTTGGCGCGGCCAACCAGGTCTCGATCCGCGTGGCCTTGCCAGTATCAGCCGAGAATACGCCCGGGGCAGCCACTGCGATCGGCAACAAGGTTATCGCCACGATCGAAGGATCGTATGAAAACGTGATTCGGGACGGTAACGATACCGTTTCGGGCAAGGTTGCCGGGGAATTCCGCGACAAGGCGATCCTGGCGCTGCTTGCTGCAATGCTTGCTATCTCGCTGTATATCTGGGTCCGTTTCGAATGGCAGTTCGGCGTGGGGGCCTTGTTTGCGCTAGTCCACGACGTGTCGCTGACGCTGGGGATGTTTGCGCTGTTTCAGATGGAATTCAGCCTCCAGATCATTGCCGCGATTCTGGCGATTATCGGATATTCGCTAAACGATACGATCGTCATTTATGACCGCATCCGCGAAAATCTGAAGAAATACCGCAAGATGCCGCTGCCGGAATTGCTCGACCTGTCGGTCAACGAAACACTGGCGCGTACAGTCATGACGTCTCTTACGCTGCTGATCGCGCTGGTGCCGCTGCTGCTGTTCGGACCGGCCAGCCTGTTCGGCCTGGTGGCCGCAATTACGCTGGGAATTTTCGTTGGTACATATAGTTCGGTTTATATGGCGGCGCCGATCCTGATCTGGCTGGGCGTCACATCGAACAGCTTCATTCCGCAAGAAAATGTTGCGGACAAACAGGACCGGATTGCTCGCGGAGAATCCTGACCGGCGGTCTAGGTGCGAATAATGCCGCTGTAATATTCAGCGAGTGAGGCTGCGTTTGCAGCCCAGCTGAACCGGTCCGCATTCTTCGCGACGGCTTCTGGTGCTGGCGCATTGGCGAGTATCTGCCGGATTCCGTTAGTCACACCCTCTACGCTGCGCTGCACGATCAATCCGGCATTGGCATTGGTGACCAACTCGCGTGCACCACCGGCGTCACAGATGACCAGCGGTGTGCCGCAGGCGAGGGCCTCGACCCAGGCGTTTGCCAGGCCTTCGTTGGACGATGGCAGCACCATCGCATCGGCAGCTGACAGGATAATCGGCATCAGGTCGTGATCCACGGAGCCGAGAAAATGTACGCGGTCATTCACAGCCAATCTGCTGGACAATGCTTCCAGCCTGCTGCGCTCTTCCCCTGAACCCACGACCAACAGATGCGCGCCAGGCAATTGCGGTAGGCTGGCGATGACCAATTCCTGCCCCTTGCGCCGGGTCAACGCCCCAACCGAGGCCAGCAGCGGCTGATCGTCCGGCAGCGGCACGCCCAGTTCCTGCCCCAGTCGGCGGCGAAGGCTGGTATGATCCAGCGGGCGGAAACGGTCGCGGTCGAGGCCGGTGCGATTGAGGGTAATCTTGCCGCGATCCATTCCCAGCAAGGCCATGTCATCGGCCAGCGCATCTGACACCGCCAACAGACCTGCGGCCTGATTTGCAGCGGCAACCATCTTGCGCCGTGCGTGAGATATCTCTCCCCAATAGGAGACGTCGGAACCGCGCGCCTTGATCGACAGCGGCACGTTCAAAGCGCGGGCGATCCGCGCTGCCGCAGGGCCGTCAGGATAAAAGAATTGGGCATCGACCAGATCGAACGGGCTGGCTGCGTGCAGCCGTTTTGCAAGACCGATCACCGATCGTGCGATCAGCGCCGGGTTGAACCTTGCCCCCAGCTTCGGGATCAACGGAAAGGTGGGCCGGTAGACATGCACACCGTGTTCCATGGCGTCAGTTACAGCGGCGGCCAGTGGACGGTATTTTCCGAACGGGATTGGCGGGATCCCGATGGGGTTGATTACTGTCACATCCCAGTCACCACGCTCCGCCAGAGCCTCCATCGAGCGGGCTACAAAGGTGCCGAAGCGCGGAGTGTGGGAGTTGGGGTATAATGTCGCGATGGACAGGACGCGCTTCATAATTTGCGGACCAGCATTTCCGCCACGGCAATCCACGGCGGGTCGTCCACGATCTGCTGTTTCTGTCCTGCGCCGGGCGGCAGGATGCCGACCATGCTTCCCCGTCTGTCAATCAGTCGTCCGAAGGCAAAGCGGCCCCCCCTGCGCGGGACCAGCACATCGCGGTTGATCGCACGCGGAGCCTCGGCCGGATCAAGTTGCCGCAGCCACAGCTGATCGCCGGGACGGTATTCGCCGGTGCTCTCTTCCACGCTAAGGACCATCAACGGCATATCGCCGCCAAGATCGGTCGCCAGGATGGCATCGCGCGGACTGCGCAGCGCATCCGCGCCGTGTTCATTAAGTACTGCTACAATCTGGGGAGGGACGGCAGATTCCGACCGCACAAGCAATTCCGGCTCGATCTCCAGCGCAGCTGCAATCCGGTCCATCCATTTGATTGACAGGTTGCGCATCCCGGTTTCGAGCCGCCCGATGGTCTGCGCGGTTGTTGGCGGGTCGCATGCTTCCGCCAAACTGGCCAGGGTCATGCCCTTTTCCTGGCGAATGTCGCGAATTCGGTTGATCACGCACAATTCCTTTTAACCATATGGGTTTTTCATTTTCCTACAAGTGGTTCGATTTGGCAAGCGCTGATTCTCGATCAAATCACCAAGGGGAACTGCCATGCGCCGCCAATTAGCCAGTCGCGAGTAAACTGCCGAAGGTCCGCGCCGGGGCCAGCCCCCCAAACCGGGCGGGCGCAGCATTACCGTCAACCTAGCCGAATCGCCGTTCGCATGGCTCCATGCCCGCGGCCATCTCGACGACAGGTTGTATGATGCGAGCGAGCGGCTCCGCGCGGATTACGAACGGGCCAGCTTTGGCCCGTCCGTCACGATGCGGTGGGATGCGGTGCGGATCAAGGGCAGCGGCGACAGCGGGCTGAATCCCACGGAGCGCCAGATCGCGGTCAAAGCGCGCTTCGACGGCGGCCGGCGGCGGCTTGTCCGACATATTGTGGCGGGTTGCTTGTGGCTGCGAGAGCCTGCCTGATGCGAAAAAGGAGCTTTCGTGGCCCGCACGCAGCGGCAAGCTGGTGCTCAAACTGGCACTGGAACGGGTGGCCGATTATTACCGGATAAGCTGATTGGATGCCTATTTCGGCCGCGAGTTACGTGCGGCTTGATCGCGCCATGCCAGCAAACGCCCGACGCGCGCCGTGCCGGTGACGAACATCAGCATCAATACACAGGTCAGGCCGACGAAAATAAGGTCGAAGGCCGAAAACTGGTCAATTGCCAGTTTATCGGGACCGATGAAATACATCGCAATTGTGAGCGTAATCAGGAGAATCCGCGCTTCTGTCGGTCCCATACCGGCATGTGACATCGGAAAATCGCCGCTGACCTTGGCAAGCAGGAAGCTGTGAATTGACAAGAGCAGATATGCGACCACCGCAAACAGGGCGACATCTATGCGGATGTACGGACTGAGCCCGAACCCGCCCAACATCATGAATGTCGTCAATCCATCGCTGCTGTGGTCGATGAAATATCCGTAAGATGGCCGTTCGATCTTGCGATATCGGGCGATGCTCCCGTCTAGGGAATCGCCAAACCAATGCCCGACATATCCCGCAACCGCCAGCCACAGCCAGGCGCTGTCAAAATTGCTCAACCAATATGCGGCGCACACGATTGCTGCAGAAATGAAGGCCAGCAAAGTCAGCAAATCAGGCGTAACCAGCTTCGGCATATGGGCGCAGAGCCAGGTAAGCAATTTACGCTCATTGACTGCCAGAATATTGTTCTGATGCCGGGTGGGCGGGGTAACGAGGCCTTCGTGTGTCGTCATAATGTAACGTTTGTCCTAGACGGGCAAAGGATCAAGACAATTCGGTTGCGCGCATGATGACAGCGACAAACGGTTTGAAAAACTCGACGAATTGTTCAGCCCTCGACCATCTCCGCAAGTTCCAGCCAGCGTTCTTCTGCCGCATCCTTTTCAGCGCGGGCATTTTCGACGCCCTTGCTGATGTTGGCGAACTTTTGCGGATCGGCGGTAAACAGGTCCGGGTTGGACAGGATTTCCTCGCCTTTGAGGATCGCGGCTTCCAGCTCTTCGATCCGGGCGGGGAGCTGTTCATAATCTCGCTGGTCCTTGTAACTCAGCTTGGTGCTTTTCGGGGGAGCGGGCGCGGGCGCGGCCGAGGCATCCGCCTTTGCCGCCTTGGGTTTGCCGGATTCCGTGTGCTTCGTCCGCTGCGCTTCCCAATCGGCATAGCCGCCTGCCACGATGTCGACATTTCCCGTGCCGTCGAGCCCCAGGGTGATGGTGACAGTCCGGTCGAGAAAATCGCGGTCATGGCTGACGATCAGCACGGTGCCCTCGTAATCGGCGATCACTTCCTGCAACAGGTCGAGCGTTTCCAGGTCGAGATCGTTGGTCGGTTCATCCAGTACCAGCAAGTTCGATTTGCGGGCAAATTCACGCGCGAGCAGCAGGCGTGATCGTTCGCCGCCGGATAGGGTACCGATCCTGGTATCGACCAGAGCGGGGTCGAAAAGGAATTCCTTGAGGTAACCCTGCACATGTTTGCGCACGCCTCGCACATCGATCCAGTCGCCGCCTTCAGCCACCACATCGCGGACGGTCTTGTCCGGCGTCATCAGGCTGCGTTGCTGGTCGATCATCACCCCGGTCAGCGTCTTGGCGATGGTCACCGTGCCGCTGTCAGGCTCGATTTCGCCGGTGAGCAATTTGAGCAGCGTGGTCTTGCCCGCGCCATTCGATCCCACGACACCGATCCGGTCGCCGCGCTGGATGCGCAGAGTGAAATCCTTGATGATCGGTCGGACGCCGTAGCTTTTCGTAACCTTATCCGCGACGATGACCGACTTTGATTTATTGGTATCATCCGCCGACAGGCCAAGCTTGGCAGTGGCGCCCGGCGTAATCATGGCGGCCCGGGCTGCCCGCATCTTGTACAATGCTTCGAGCCTGCCCTGGTTTCGCTTGCGCCGTGCGGTCACGCCGCGTTCCAGCCAATGCGCTTCGATTTTCAGCTTGGCATCAATTCGGTGCGCATTGCGCGCTTCTTCGGCATAGACCTGTTCTTCCCACGCTTCATAGCCACCGAAACCGACATCCTTGCGGCGCAGCATCCCGCGGTCGAGCCAGATCGTCGCATTGGTCAGCCGTTTCAGGAAGGTCCGGTCATGGCTGATGACTATGAATGCCCCCTTGTAGCGGGTCAGCCAGTCTTCCAGCCAGTCAATCGCGGCGAGATCGAGGTGGTTGGTCGGCTCGTCCATCAGCAGCAGGTCAGGTTCCATCGCCAGCGCCCGTGCGATTGCAGCGCGGCGGCGTTCCCCGCCGCTGGCGCCCTTGGTAGGCGTCGTCATGTCGATCCCGAGCTGGCCTGCGATCGCTTCCACTTCATATTCCGCCGGCGCGTCTTTGCCGCTCAGCGCGAAATCCATCAGCGTTTCATAGGGCGCGAAATCGGGTTCCTGTTCCAGCACGACGATCTTGGTGCCCGGCTTGACCTTGCGTTCACCCTTGTCGGCATCGACCTGGCCCATGATCATGCGAAACAGCGTCGTCTTGCCCGCGCCATTGCGTCCGATCAGCGCCAGCCGGTCGCGTGGGCCGACATGCAGGTCCAGCCCTTCGAACAGCCAGCGGCCGCCTTGTTGAAGGCCGAGTTTTTCCCAGCTGAGGATCGGTGGTTGTGCCATGGCCGCGGCGCTTAGCCTTGTGCGCGTGGCGGGTCCACCTTCCTGACACACATTTGGAACCGGACCGTTCAGTCATGCGTAATGGGTGCAGAGCCAAATGGCTGCATTCAACAGGAGCTTCCCCCCCATGAGAAATCATCTGCTTGCTTTCACCGCATTGGCCGCCATCTCTGCCCCGGCAGCGGCCGCCGAAATCCAGATCCCGTCTGCGGGGCCGGTCATAGAATTGTCCGTGAACGAAACGGTGAAGGCCAAGCCGGACATCGCCACCATCAGTGCGGGCGTATCGACAGAGGCACCAACTGCCGTAGCTGCGATGAGCATGAATGCGAAAGAGATGGATGCGGTAATCAAGCGTATAAAGGCGCTCGGCATTTCCGAAGATGATATCCAGACAACCGGGATCAACCTTGGCGCACGCTACGATTATGACAATGAAACCCAGCGCCAGGTGTTTCGCGGCTATTCCGCGTCCAACCGGGTCAGCGTGATCCTTCGCAAGGTGGCAGATACGGGCCGGGTGCTCGATTCGCTGGTCGCAGCCGGGGCAACCGATCTGGGCGGGCCGCAATTCTCGATCGACGATGACACCGGAGCAAAGGCGCAGGCACGCAAGGCTGCGATGGAGCGGGCCAAGGGGCAGGCGCTGGAATATGCCGCTTGGGCCGGATATACCGGCGTGCGGCTGCTGGAAGTCAGCGAGAGCATCAGTGGCAACCAGCCAATGCCGATGATGGAACGCGCAGTGATGTCCGCAGATGCCAAATCAACTCCGGTACAGCCTGGGCTTGTCGGCACGGGCGTGAACGTGACCGTAAAATACGAGATGACACGTTAGGGTCTGCTGGAAATTTTGCTGATGTCTAAATGTGAACCGCGGTAATTGTGAGCATTCACATCTTGTTCAATGGTTCACATTTAGACACATAGGCATAATGACCAAGAATATCCTTCCCCTGATCGCAGCAAGCGTATTGTTGACCGGCCTTACCGCGCCGGCCGCTAATGCGCAGTCGCGCAACGATCAGGGCGAAGCGCGCAAGGAAATGAAGGCCGGCAATGTGCTGCCCCTGCGTGAGATTGAACGTCAGGTAGTCACGCCGATGAAGGCGCAGGGTCATGAATACCTCGGCCCTGCTTACGATTCGACCGCGATGGCATATCGCCTTAAGTTCATCAGGGACGGGCGCGTCAGCTTTGTCGATGTGGATGCGCGTTCCGGCCGGATTATCCAACGCAGCCGTTAAGCCGTGCCTGAAGGGCCTGCCAGCAAGGCAAATCATCTCATACATTCATCAACAGCCGCGTGAGTTGACGCGTTTCTCACAAAAGCCCACTTAGCGCTGAAGCCAACGGGCGTAAAAACGAATAGCGCGAATTATTAGGGGAATTGGTCAGCATGCGGATCTTGATTGTCGAGGATGAACCTACCCTCGGCCTGCAATTGAAATCTACCCTCGAACAAACCGGTTATGCGGTGGATCTTTCCACCGATGGCGAAGACGGGCATTACATGGGCAGTACGGAGGATTACGACGCCGTGATCCTCGACCTTGGCCTGCCTGAAATCGACGGGCTGACCGTGCTGGGAATGTGGCGCAAGGAAGGCCGTACCTTCCCGGTGCTGGTGCTTACCGCGCGCGACAGCTGGTCGGACAAGGTCGCCGGACTGGATGCAGGCGCCGATGATTATCTCGCCAAACCGTTCCAGACCGAAGAACTGATCGCCCGCCTGCGCGCGCTGATCCGCCGTGCATCGGGCAATACCTCGTCCGAATTAACCGCCGGCGATGTCCGGCTGGATACTCGTTCTGGCCGGGTCACGCTCAATGGTGAACCGGTGAAGTTGACGGCGCAGGAATACAAGTTGCTCAGCTATCTGATGCATCACAAGGGCAAGGTGGTTAGCCGGACCGAGTTGATCGAGCATATCTACGATCAGGATTTCGACCGCGATTCCAACACTATCGAAGTGTTCGTGACCCGTATTCGCAAGAAACTGGGTGCCGAAGTTATCACCACCATTCGCGGGCTGGGATACAGCCTCGATGATCCGGCCGACGCGCCGCGCGCTTCCTGAAACCGGTTTGCTGATGGGCGCAGAAAAAAGCCATTGCGACACTCTGCGTACCGACAGCAGCCCGCGAATCGAGCCAAACGTAGCATTGGCCGCGCCGCATACTGGCAGCTTGTCGCGTCGGATGATGATGATCGCCGCTGGCTGGATCAGCGTGCTGCTGCTGGGCGGCGGTTGGGCGCTTGACCGGACGCTGACCAATCTGGTCGAGGATAATTTCGACGCGCAACTGGGCTATCTGCTCAACACCATGATCGTGGTGTCGGAAATCGGTCCGGATGACGAGGTGTTCTTCAATCGCCCGATTGGCGAACCGCGTTTTCTCGAACCTGGCAGCGGCCTCTATTGGCAAATCAGTGCAGAGGGGCGCGAAGGGTTCGGGTCCTATTCGCTGGAAACTAAGCCGTCCCAATCCTTGTGGGACAGGACCCTGAAACTGGGCCCGCCGCATAATGATGACGACCCGCATTTCTACGACAGTTTCCAGTTTGACGACGAGCCGATCCGGATTGTCGAACGCACGGTAATCCTGCCCGATAGCGATACGAAATGGACCTTCGCGGTTGCTTCCGCGCGCGAAGAACTGGATTTCCAGATCAGCCGGATCCGTTCGATCCTGGTATACAGTTTTGTGGTCCTTGGCCTCGGGCTGTTCGTGATGGCCATGCTGCAAAGCTATTACGGCCTGCGCCCGCTGCGCCGTGTGAAAGAGGCAATCCAGTCCATCCGTACAACCGGATCGAACCGGGTTACCGATCCGCTGCCGCTCGAAGTCCAGCCGCTGGTCGAAGAATTGAACGCGCTGCTCGCCCATTCTCAGAAACAGGCGGAAGAAGCGCGCACGCACGCGGGTAATCTGGCCCATGCGCTGAAGACTCCGCTGACGGTGATCAACAATGCGGCCACCGCCAAGGCCGCCGATCTGCCCGATACGGTGATCCGCGAGGCGACCACCATGCGCCGCCATGTCGATCACCATCTGGCCCGCGCTCGCGCCGTTGGCCGCCGGGCAGTTGGCCACGCACAGACCCCGGTATGGGAAAGCGCGGAGGCCGTGCGGCGCGCGGTGGAGCGGCTCTACCCGAGTGGGCGGTTCGACCTCGATGGCAACCGCGATGCGAGGGTAGCGATCGAGCGGCAGGATTTGGATGAGATTCTCGGCAACCTGATCGAAAACGCCGCGAAATACGGCGGCGGAAGTGTGTTCGTGACCGTCGATGCCGAACCTGAGAATTCGAAATGCGTGATCTGGGTGGAGGATGACGGGCTGGGTATCCCGGAAGACAGCCGCGCAGAGATTTTCGACCGTGGTGCCCGGCTCGATACCGGCAAACCCGGCACGGGTCTCGGCCTGGCCATCGTGCGCGATGTGGCGGAAATTTACGGCGGCGGGGTAGAACTGGACGAAAGCGAAGATCTGGGCGGCTTGCTGGTCAAGCTGATCCTGCCGCGCGCCGGCTGATTTCCATTATCCTGACGCTTGCGGAACGCTTTGCGGGGCGCAAGGTCAGCTGTACTTTCCCGTTGCCCAGCTTCTGGCATAGGCGCGCTCTTCCCGGATGTAAGTCAGCTGGTGAATATCATTCTGGCGGCGCACTTCCTCGATTGTGGAGGTGCTGACCTCTTCTTCGAACAGCAGACCGGAACGCCCATTTCCGGCGCACACGATCTTGCACAGCACGTCGATCTCCATGCTCTGGAGTATTCCGGTTTCTCCCTTGCTGATGTCGGCGGTGCAGATCACCCTGGCGCCGCTTTGCGAGATATCTTCCAGTAAGCAGGGGTAATTTCCGCCGAGCATGGTCAGACGTCCGGGAATATACACCCGCAGGCGCGGGGCTGTGCGGCGACCTGTTGGTCTGGCTCCGGCTGCCTCATCGCCATTCTGGCATGAATATCCATTCATGCGGGCCTTATGGTCCCGGTTGCTGAATCTTGCAGAGACGTCGGGATCGGTGTTGCTACCTAGCCGCGACCGAGGCGTCAGTCGCCGCGCGCCTTCTGGTGGTGGCGGATTACCTCGTTGATGATGAAGCGCAGGAATTTCTCGGAGAATTCCGGGTCGAGCTGGGCTTCCTCCGCCTTCAGCCGCAATCGGGCAATCTGCCGTTCCTCCCGCCCTGGATCCGACGGGGGGAGGTCGGTCTTCACCTTGTACTCGCCCACCGCCTGCGTGATGCGGAACCGTTCCGCCAGCATGTGGATCAGCGCAGCGTCGATATTGTCGATGCTGCGGCGGAACGCGGCGAGCTGCGGATCAGGCGTTGCAGGGGCCGGAATTGCGGCCGCGGGCGGGTTGGTTTCACTCATCCTTGCCCGCTTATCACGGTCGCTACGCGGAATCCAAGCTTGCCAAGCGACTTTGCCGCCCCCATGTCGCACACCACTATGATTGCACACCAATTATGACCGCAGAAATCGTCCCCTTGCCGCGCAAGCAGCCTGTCGGCAATCCGTCCGATAACCCCACGCTCGATCCGATGCTGGGGCTGACCGCGTCAGGCATGAATGCGGTGAACGCCGTGATCCTCGACCGGATGCAGAGCGAAATCCCACTGATCCCGGCACTCGCAGGGCATCTGATTTCTGGCGGGGGCAAGCGCCTGCGCCCGATGCTCACGCTCGCAGGCGCACAATTGGTCGGCTATCAGGGGGACCGGCATTACAAATTGGCCGCTTCGGTAGAATTCATCCACACCGCCACGCTGCTGCATGACGATGTGGTGGACGGGTCCGACCTGCGGCGCGGCAAGGCGGCGGCAAATATCATTTTCGGCAACCCCGCTACCGTGCTGGTGGGCGATTTTCTGTTCAGCCGAGCGTTCGAACTGATGGTCGAGGATGGCAGCCTGAAAGTTCTCAAGATCCTCAGCAGCGCCAGCGCGATCATTGCGGAAGGCGAGGTCGACCAGCTGACCGCCCAGCGCCAGATCGAAACCAGCGAAGAACGGTACCTCAACATCATCGGCGCGAAGACCGCCGCACTATTCGCTGCCGCCAGCCGGATCGCTGCCGTGGTTGCGGAATGCGACGAGCGTCAGGAACAGGCGCTCGACGATTATGGCCGCAATCTGGGTGTCGCCTTCCAATTGGTCGATGATGCCATTGATTACGATTCCGACGCCGCCGAAATGGGCAAGGACCGGGGCGATGATTTCCGCGAGGGCAAAATGACCCTGCCGGTGATTTTTGCCTATGCCCGCGGCACCGAAATCGAGCGCAAATTCTGGAAAGATGCCATTTCCGGGCGGCGCACCAGCAATGATGACCTGGCCGAAGCGGTCGAATTGATCGGCAAATATGACGCGGTCGAGGCGACTCGTGACCGCGCGCGCCACTTTGCCAATCGCGCGATTGGTTCGCTCTCGATGTTTCCCGATGGCAAGGCCCGTGCCGCCATGGCCGAGGCGGCAGAATTCGCCGTCGCCCGGGGGTATTGAGCCTGCATTTCCATAGCCGGTCGCAAGGGGCGGGATGATGGCTTCGCTACCGATCCGTACGGTATTGCCCGAATTGCTGGATGCACTCGCCGTCAACGGCGCCGCAGTGCTGATCGCTCCCCCTGGGGCAGGCAAGACAACCGCAGTCGCTCCCGCATTGCTCGATCAGCCTTGGTGTAGCGGGAACATTATCCTGCTTAGCCCCCGCAGGGTTGCAGCGCGTGCGGCGTCAGAGCGGATGGCGGAAATGCTGGGTGAGAAGCCGGGCGAAACCATCGGTTATCTGACCCGGCTCGACACCAGGCAATCGGCTAAAACCCGCGTGCTGGTGATGACCGAGGCGATTTTCGTCAACCGAATCGTCGATGATCCCGAACTCGCAGGCGTCAGCGCGGTGCTGTTCGACGAAGCGCACGAACGGCACCTCGACAGCGATCTGGGACTGGCACTGGCGCTGGAAACCCGAGCGATATTGCGCGAGGATTTGCGCGTCTGTGTAATGTCTGCGACCATCGATGGATCTCGGTTTGCTCGGCTGCTGGGCGATGCTGCGCGGGTGATCGAAAGCGAAGGCAAGGCTTATCCGCTGCGGATCGAATGGCTGGGCGCAAAACCCGATGTGCGGATCGAGGATGCGATGGCGACTGCCATCATGATTGCATGGCGTGCGGAAGAAGGAGATGTGCTCGCCTTCCTGCCCGGAGTGCGCGAAATCGAGCGCGTTCGCGAACGGTTGGAGGCAAAATTGCCCGGCACCCCGATCCTGCCACTGCACGGACAAGTCGATCCCGCAGCCCAGCGCAGCGCAATTCGTCGGGACCGCGAAGGCCGCCGCCGGATTGTTCTGGCCACAGCGATTGCGGAAACTTCCCTGACGCTGGACGGGGTTTCGGTGGTTGTCGATAGCGGCCTGTCGCGCAGGGCTGAATTCGACCGTGCGGCCGGAACCACTCATCTGGTAACCCACCGGTCGAGCCAGGCAGCCGCTGCACAGCGGGCAGGGCGTGCTGCGCGGTTGGGACCGGGCGCGGCTTACCGGTTGTGGGAAGAGGCCGCGCATCCGGGACGCCCTGCGTTCGATCCACCCGATGTGGAAACCGCCGACCTGACGCCGTTGATGCTGTCGCTGGCGCGGTGGGGGACTGCCGATCCAACGACGATGGCATGGCTTGATCCGCCGCCGGCACCGTCGATCGCTGCCGCACGGGACCGTCTGGCCAAGCTGGGCGCGCTGGATGCAGACGGACGGATTACCGATTGGGGCAAAAAGGTCGCCAGCCTGCCGATGGACCCGGTTCACGGCGCAATGGTGCTGTTCGGCGCAAAGGCCGGACAGGCGCGTGATGCGGCGCGATTGGCGTTGCTGCTGCAGGAACGCGGCCTTGGCGGGCGGGGCGAAGATCTGCTCCACCGTCTGAGTGGGTGGAGCGGGGACCGTTCGCCCCGCGCCGCCGCATCTGCCAAACTGGCGGACCGCTGGGCTGAACGGGCCAAGCAGTTGGTCACGGGCAAAACGCGCAGCGACCTCAATCCCGGCCTGTTTCTCGCCCATGCCTTGCCGGACAATGTAGCCAAGCGCCGCGATGCTGCGGGCGAAAGCTGGATTGCCACTGGTGGCCGGGGATATTTTCTCGATCCAGCATCCTCACTGGCGCGGGCCGATTGGCTGGTGATCGGCGATGCGCAGGGGCAGGCGAAAGGCGCGCGGATTACAGCCGCTGCCGCGCTGACTGGGCAGGAAGTGGAAGAACACCTCGGCGATCTCATCGAGAAACGCTCGGTGCTCAACTGGAATGCCGCTGAACGCCGTGTCGAAGCGCGACTGGAACGGCGGATGGGCGCGATCACTTTGGCAACCGGGCCTGATTCGTCGCCGGACAAGGATGCGGTGGCCGCATTGCTACTCGCCAAAGCGCTTGAAGATTTGCCAGCCTTGCTGCCCGCCAGCCTGATGGCGCGCGCCCGGCATACCGGCATTGCCGCACTTGCGGCAGGGCGATTGAAGCAGAGTGCCGACCAATGGCTTGCACCCTTGCTGGCCGGGCGCCGCGATCTCGCGGTGCCCCTCGGCAAGATCGCCGAGGCACTGATGAACCAGCTCAATTGGGACAGCCGCCAGAGGCTGGACACTTTGGCCCCGCGCGAATTTGCTTCCCCAGCGGGGACGCATCACCCGGTTGATTATGACGGGGCCGATGCGCCGTCCGTGCAATTGCGGGTACAGGCGCTGTTCGGGCTCGATAGCCACCCGATGATTGGAACCACACCGCTGTTGATCAAGCTGACCAGCCCGGCTGGCCGCCCGATCCAGTCCACCCGTGACCTGCCTGGCTTCTGGCGCGGCAGCTGGCGCGATGTGGTGAAGGATATGAAGGGCCGTTATCCAAAACATCGCTGGCCCGATGAACCGTGGAGCGAAAAGCCCAGCCTGAAGACGAAGAACGCCTTTTCAAGAAGTGAAGGTTGATTTAGAGGCTCGGGCCGTGACTACGGCTCGCAAGCGCGACTGCTCGCCGGCCGGTTACGCCGAAGCCAAGCGAGCCGGATGGCTCGCGCCCGGCGTTTGAGGGACGAAAAGAAAATGACAGCACGTATTTATCAGGTCCCGAAAAGCGCGATGCAATCGGGTAGGGCGAAGACCGACAATTGGGTGCTCGAATTCGAGCAGTCCGAGGCCCGCAAGCCAGACCCATTGATGGGTTGGACCGGCAGCGCCGACACCCAGTCGCAGGTACAGCTCAACTTCCCGGACAAGGAAGCAGCCAAGGCCTATGCTGAAAAACACGGAATTTCCGCGCGGGTGCACCAGACGCCGCCGAAAACCCTCAAGATACAGACCTACGCCGACAATTTTCGTTAAACTGGGTGATTGCCAAGCGCCGTAAAGGGGTTGCGTCCGGGCTTAACCAACGCCATATGCCCGCCCGGGAGTCGGGTGGACGTTTGCGTTCGCTAACCTGGTCAGGTCCGGAAGGAAGCAGCCACAACGATTTGCGGCGGGTCGCTCGGCTCCTTTTTCGATTTACCTGATCGAACACTGCGCGCCGACTGGGTGCGACAATCCATTACAGTATGGGACATGCGTTCAGGGTGATGTCTGTTATCGAATGCTTCGGCTTGATAGCGGAGACTAAACGCTGATGTCGCTCAAAGCAGCCAGCATGATGAACCGGTTCGGCCTGGGCGCACGCCTGAAGTCTCGGGCGCAGCAAGCCGTGTCCGCCGACCCCCAAGTCATTGTCGCGCTGCCCGGCCGCCGACAATTGGCACAGGAATTTCGCGAATATCAGATGCAGTCCCGCGAACTGCGGTAAGTGCGCGAGGCAGGGCGGGGGCAGGACACGTTTGCAGGCCAAAAACAGAATACACAGCACAGCGGCATGCGCCGAAACCTGCGGGATAATTACACCGCTGCAGTCGCGGCGCGCTTTGATGCTGCGCTAAGGCAGCGACACAGATTTTGCGGAAAGGCTGGTCCATTTCCGGTCCAAACATTTCGCGGTTTCGGCCGACAAGCTGCCTGGCTTTCTCTTTGCCGGGAATTATGAATTTGGCGCCATTCAGCCCAATATCCTCGGCAAGGCTTTCCACCCGCTCTTTGGGTCACTCACCCATCCCAAGATGTTGCTATTCCTTGACCAGGCGCAGTTGGGCGGACCAGGCAGCATGGTCGCCAAGGTGGTCGGGCGCACTGTGGCATTTAACGGGACTGGCGGGATGGATCACGGGACCGCCTCTGCCGCCATGCTGTCTGGCGGGAATTTGCAGGGCGGAGGGACTGTGCAATCGGACTGGCCGGGGCTGGTGCTTCGGACGATGTTCCCCGATTTCGTGCAATAAAACGATTCCCCCCTTCGACAAGCGCGCGGGGACCGCCTACCTATCGTGTGATGCCCGATTCACCTGATCCCGACATGCAAGAAAATGGCCCGACTGCCGAGGAGTTGGAAGCTGCGGGACAGTCTGCCATGTTCGGCGCGCCAGCTTCGGCTGAGAAACCCGCTGCTTCGCCCACCGCAGTCGCACCGCCAGCCGACAATCAGCCTTACCGCGTGCTTGCCCGCAAATACCGCCCGCAGACCTTTTCGGAACTGATCGGGCAGGAACCGATGGTCCGCACACTGGCCAATGCGATCGAGCGCGACCGGCTGGCACATGCCTTCCTGATGACCGGTGTTCGCGGGGTGGGGAAGACCTCGACTGCGCGGCTGATTGCCAAGGCGCTCAATTGCATCGGACCCGACGGGCAGGGCGGCCCGACCATCGATCCTTGCGGCCAATGCGAACCCTGCGTGGCGATTGCCGAAGGCCGCCATATGGACGTGATCGAGATGGATGCGGCCAGCCATACCGGCGTGGACGATGTCCGCGAAATCATCGAGGCAGTGCGCTACTCGGCGGTTTCCGCGCGCTACAAGATCTACATTATCGATGAAGTTCACATGCTGTCGCGCAATGCATTCAACGCGCTGCTCAAGACGCTGGAGGAACCGCCCGCGCATGTGAAATTCCTGTTTGCGACCACCGAAGTCGACAAATTGCCGGTCACCGTGCTCAGCCGAACCCAGCGTTTCGACCTGCGCCGCATCCATGCCGAGCAGTTGGAAGCGCATTTCGCGATGATCTGCGAGAAAGAAGGCGTCGAGGCCGAGGCAGAGGCGCTGCACATGATCGCAGGGGCGGCCGAAGGGTCGGTGCGCGATGGACTGTCGATCCTCGATCAGGCGATTGCCCATGCCGATCTGGACAAGGCGAGCGAGGACGGCGGTAAGGTAACCGCAGCCCGTGTCCGCAACATGCTTGGATTGGCAGACAAGACCGCACAGCGCCGCTTGCTCGGCAATATACTGGACGGCGATGCCAAGGCCTTGCTCGGAGCGATCGGCGACCAATATGCCCTGGGGGTCGAGCCGCTGGCGCTGATGCGCGGGCTGATGGATCTGGTCCACCGGATCACCGTGGCGCAGGTCAGCGGTGGTGAACCGGAAGCGCCGACCGCCGAAGAACGTGCCGCCTTGCAGGAATGGGCCGGAAAATTGTCTGCCGGACAGCTCCACCGGCTGTGGCAATTGCTGCTGAAGGGCCACGACGAAGTTCGCGGCGCGCCCGATCCGCTGGTGTCGGCGCAGATGGCTTTGCTGCGTGTGCTCCACGCCGCTGATTTGCCCGATCCGGGGAAACTGGCGAAAAAGCTGGAACAATTGGGGCAGGGCGGCATGGTCGCGGCAAATGCGCCTTCACCTGCTGCTTCGTCCGGTGCAAGCGCGCAAAGCGCTGCCGCTCCGCATGCAAAAGAACCTGCCAACACCGATCCCTATCCCAAATGGGAGGAGTTCATCGCGTGGCTGGAACAGCGCGGCCATATGCAATTAGGCGCAAAGCTGAGGATGCAGGCCTATCCGATCGAGGTTCGTTCGGGCGTATTGCGCTACGGAATGGCCAAGGGCTTCACCGAAAATCTTGAACGCGAATTGCGCGAAACGCTGGGCAAACTGGCCGCGCAAAGCTGGAGTGTTACGCAGCAAGATGGCGAACCGGGCCTGTCGCTACTTGAACGAGCGGCTGCGACACGCGAAATAGAAGCGGAGCAGATCAAGGCCGATCCTTTGGTCGCCGCGACCCTGTCAGCCTTTCCCGGCGCGGAGATCGTTTCGGACGAACCCGCGAATATCAATGATCAGGCACCCCCGTGGAGCCGCAACGCATAAGGAATTCCCCCATGCAATCGATGGAAGAAATGATCCAGGCGGCACAGAAAGCTGCCGAAACAATCCAGGCCCAGATGAACGACATGCAGGTCAAGCTGGACGGAATCGAGGTCGAGGGTACCTCTGGCGGCGGTGTCGTCAAAGTCCGCTGCACCGCCAAAGGTCGGATGCTCGGCGTCCATATTGATGACAGCCTGATGGTCCCGACCGAAAAGCAGATGCTGGAAGACCTCATCACCGCCGCCTTCAACGACGCGCGCGACAAAGCCGACCGGGTGTCGAACGAACAGATGAAGGAAATGCAGGGCGGAATGGGCCTGCCACCTGGCTTCAAGCTGCCGGGGATGTAATGCCGCTTTTGGATGGTGGGTTCACCTGTCATCGCAACACTTTAATCTCTCAAATAGGATGGAGTGTAGGCCATGGGTTATCGCCGCCGGATATTTTTCACAGACCAGCAGAAGTCACAGATCTGGGATCGTTGGCAGCGCGGAGAGTCGATGAGTTCGATCGGGCGGACCTTCCATCGCAACTCCTCGTCGATCCATCCGCTGATCGCGCGCGCTGGCAGTTTCCGTCCTGCCGAGCGCAAACGATGATCGGTGGGGCCACATCTACGGACTGGGAATACTACCCCTTGAACGGGCGGCCGACGATTGGCAGCAGTGGAATAAGACGTTGGCGGCGTTCTGCGGCAACCGTTACCCGTTTCTTCGCGGCGCAGCGTGGCCGCAAGGTGCAGTGGATCCGGCATACACCAACTCCCGCTGGACACCGCTGACCGCCGACGGTTCCAGCAACCATATTGGTCTCGACTTTGACCCATGGCCGGGAGGTCGCGTTGGGCAGATAATCATCTATGAACGGGACGAGGATGTGAAGGTGGTGCTTGGGGAATCCCTCGGCAAGTTTCTGGAATGGGTCGCAAGGCTGTTGGAGAGTGGCAATTTTCAACTGAGTGCGCCTGCGAACAAGGTCCCGTTGCGGCTGTTCAGGCTAAGGCAGCCCAGCTCAGACGGTTTCCACGAAGACGCTCGTCTTCTCCTTTGCACTCCCGGTCAGTTCTTATAGAATTCGCTCGGGTTCGATCTCTGCTTTTGGGCCTATTCTGTTGAAAAAGTCCGCTCTTTTGAAGGCCGAATAGTTTTCTTCTAATTGCCGCTGCCGCTACGACACATTGCTGCACCGCTCCGCTAAAGATGATTCAATTTGAGCGACCATGCGCAGTAAAATTACGCGCCGA
>JBFEKH010000016.1:0-34911 GCA_041552775.1 Allopontixanthobacter sp. | reverse complement strand
GGGCATGTTGCACACGGGTGGTATCAGTCCACATCGTCAGTTCTCCGGATTGTTTTTCGCAAAACTCCAGAATCAACGATGCAGCGCGGCGTCAAGCCAAACTACTGATACCACTCAACTTAATTTCGGGTCAGACACTAATAGCTACTCACCTGGCTCTTTTGCCGGCAAGCCTGGCGGCAAAAGAGGATTACTCCCTCCCCACATATACGCCGGCCTATGAGCCCCGCACCGTCGATGAGCGGGGGATGTGGATGGAAGCCGACGAGTACGAACGGCGACTGAAGCTGTCGCCACTGCTCGTAAATGACAAGGCTCTCAATTCCTATGTCGAACGCGTGTTGTGTCAGACCGTAGGGCAAGATCGCTGTAGTTCGGTTCGAATCTACGTGATGGAAGTACCAGCCTTCAATGCGACCATGCATGCAAATGGGATCTTGACGGTCTGGACTGGTTTGCTGCTCAGGGTCCGAAGCGAGGCTGAGCTAGGCGCGATCCTAGGCCACGAATTTGGCCACTTCGAGCTTAGACATTCCCTCATGGGGTTCAAGAATCGCAGGTCCACATCTGACGCATTGGCTTGGGTTCAAGTCCTTGGTGGCCTTTCCAACACCGACACAAGCTACAATGAGGTTTCTCTTATTGGCTCGATTTACCGATTCAATCGCGAGCAAGAAGAAGATGCGGACCTGTTAGGGCTAAAGTATTTGGCCGGATCTTCCTATCCAAGCTCTGCAGCCTCCAATGTGTGGCAACATTTAATGGAAGAGTCGGATGCTACTGCAGCAGGTAGAAAACTGAAATCCAAGAACCGCTATAGTTCTGGCTTTTTCGATACGCACCCATCCAATTTAAAGCGGGCACTATATCTAACGGAAGAAGCCGCTGAATATGGGGACTCGGGTGATGAAGCCACCGAAGGTCATTTCAAGGCTATTGCCCCTCACCTTCCGCGCCTGCTCGCAGCACAAACCAAGCTGAATGACTTTGGCGGGTCGGAATATATTCTGCAGGAGCTTGCTGCCGTGAACGGATGGAATCCAAGCCTGCTCTATGCACGAGGTGAAATGTACCAGCTTCGCGGGAATCCGAGAGATAACATAACCGCATCTCAACTCTATGGTGAAGCGCTTTCGGCCGGCTACGAAGGGCCGGAAGTCTACAAGAATCTGGGGCTGACGCTCCTCAAATCCGGCAAGGCTTCCGAGGCCAAACCAAAGCTTCAAGAATATCTCGAAAGACTGCCGGATGCATCAGACGCCGACTTAATTCGCATGCTAATTGCCCAATAGGATCTCAGACAATGCGCAACCGACTACTCATTACCACCATCGCCCTACTGACAATTCCTGCAGCCGTCAGCGCACACAAACTGATCAAGCCGGGCGCCAATAGCGACATCGCCAAGGGAGCCTTCGCCACTTCGCCAACGATAGAGTGGAACCGTCTCAGTACCAAGGAAGGCAAGTACCAGGAAATATGGACCCTTGATGGAGACAGCCTCAACAAGGTTACTTTCTTCGGCGGTGTTCCCGAAGGACAGCCGCTCTTCAAGGAGCAAGACAAGAAGCACGCGCCGCTCCCCAAGGTCACCACCGGGATGCTGATCACAGACATCCCCGCGTTGCTTGAGAATACGTACCGGGCTCAAAGGCGCACGAACAACATGTCCATTGGCGAGCAAAAGCCGTCGATGATTGATGGGCGGAGCGGAATCAGATTCCAGTATACGTTTATCTCGGCAGATGACGAAGTTGAACGTAAGGGCGAAGCTTATGCGGCCGTCATTGATGGCCGCTTGTTCTTGGTCACGTATGAAGCCCCTGGCCTCTACTTCTTCGACAAGGATCTTGCTGAATTCCGAACGATCGCTTCAAGTCTGAAAATCGGAGAATAAGAAGCGCCAAGAAGCTCAGGGAGCGCCGCCGCAGCGGGCCGCCGCGGGAGTTACCAAGTCCTTCGATCTGCTGCCTAGGCAGCAGGGAAGATCTTGGAACCTCAAGCGGCGGCATTAAGACCCTGGATACGAAACAGCAGCTGCATTCGCCGCTGACTTGCACAAGCAATGGACCGCCTTAATCGCGCTCAAGCGCATCAATGACGCCATCCTCCCATCAAGCTTGGATGAGAGTTGGGAACTGATCTAATGTTAAATGAGATGGGCGTCTGGCTGGCAGGGGGCCGTTTGCTCAATAGCGGGTTTCGAGCGGTGAGTGGGGGAAAGCTGCCTTCCAGTCAGTTACTGAGCGATGGCAGCTCGCGACCCAGACACGGCCGGTCATCACGGCCACAAGGAATGTCCTCTCGTGACAGAAGCTGCCGATGGAGCACCCCTAAGCTTACAATCGGCAAGGCGCCCTCATTCCCGTCATTAAGCCCGAAGGCACGCTCACCTTGAACCGGTCATCGCGCATGCCGGACAATCGCTTTGATGGCGGACCGAGACACGGCCATTCAGGCGACGGCTATCTCATAGAGCGTCACCACGCAGGCACCCCCTAGCCCCAGATTGTGCTGGAGCGCGTGACGCACCCCTTCAACCTGCCGCGCTTCTGCCGTGCCGCGCAGCTGGTGGGTCAGTTCGAAGCATTGCGCGAGACCAGTGGCGCCGAGCGGGTGGCCCTTCGACAGCAGGCCGCCCGAAGGATTCGTGACGATCCGCCCGCCATAGGTGTTGTCGCCGTCCGCGATGAAACGCGAAGCCTCGCCCTCTCCGCAGAAGCCCAACCCTTCGTAGGTGATCAGCTCGTTGTGGGCGAAGCAATCATGCAGTTCGACCACGCCGATATCCTTCGGCCCTATGCCGGCTGCATCATAAACCATCTCCGAAGCACGGCGGGTCATGTCGGCGCCGACCAGCGCGATCATGCTGTTGGTCGAGAATGTCTCCGGCGTGTCGGTCGTCATCGCCTGCGCCGCGATCCTAACGGCAGGATCAAGCCCGTGCCTTTTGGCAAAGTCGCGCGATACCAGCAGCGCAGCAGCGCCGCCGCAAGTGGGCGGGCAGGCCATCGGACGGGTCATCACGCCGGGCCAGATCACCTGCGCGCTAAGCACCTCTTCCGCTGTCATCTCGGTGCGAAACACCGACAGCGGGTTCTTGGCCGCATGGCGGCTGGCCTTGGCGCGGATTTTTGCGAAATCCTCGATTGTGCTGCCGTATTTCTCCATGTGCTCACGGCCGGCCCCGCCGAAATAGCGCAGCGCTAACGGCAGTTCGACATCGACCAGCGAATCGCAGGCGGTATCGAAATCGGCAAAGGGGCTGGGACGATCGGCATAGGCGCTGCCAATCGCACCGGGGTTCATCTGTTCGAAGCCCACCGCCAGCACGCATTCCGCCGCGCCCGACGCGATCGCCTGCCGCGCCAGGAACAGCGCGGTCGATCCGGTCGAGCAATTGTTGTTGACGTTGATCACGGGAATGCCGGTCATCCCTGCCTCGTAGACGACGCGCTGCCCGCAGCAGCTGTCGCCGAACACGTATCCGGCATAGGCCTGTTCTACGCTGGCATAGGAAATGCCGGAATCAGCCAGCGCCAGCCGTATCGCGGCGCGGCCCAGATCGTCATAGGTCGCGCCCGCGCTCGGTTTGAGAAAGGGCACCATGCCGACACCGGCAACAAGGACTTCGCGAGAATGGGCTGACATGCAATATCTCCAGTGTTTCTAAGGCGCGTTCAGGCGATGACGTCATCGGCCCGCAAGGATTGAAGCTCAGCTTCGGAGTAGCCGGTGCTCTCCCAGACTGCCTGCAATCGCGAGGCGTCCTGTGACAAGGGCACGGGGCTTGCAGTCGGTGTACCCGAGTAGCGCGGCGCCGGCGCAGGCTGGGTGATGCCATCCACCTTGATAAAGGTGCCGCGCGCCTGATTGTGCGGGTGCGACGGAGCCTCGGCCATGGACAGCACCGGGGCAAAGCAGGCGTCGGTATGCTCCAGCAGCGCGCACCATTCATCACGGGTGCGGGTGCGGAACAATACGTCGAGCTTTTCTTTCAGTGCGGGCCAGCGGCGAGGATCGTTCTGGACGTGGAAATCGCTGTCCTCAGCAATTCCCAGCCTCGCAATCAGTTCGGCGTAGAATTGCGGTTCAACCGGCGCGATGGAGATAAACTTGCCGTCGGCGGTTCCATAGCAATCGTAGAAATGTGCGCCGGTATCGAGGAAGTTGGTGCCGCGCGCATCGTTCCAGCGACCAGTGGCGCGTAAGCTCCAGATCATCGTTGCCAACACCGCGCTGCCATCGGTCATGGCGCAATCGACTACCTGTCCGGCACCGGTGTCGCGACCAGACAGCAAGGCGGCGACCATGCCGAACGCCAGCATCAATCCTCCGCCGCCAAAATCACCGAGCAGGTTCATCGGCGGAGTCGGCTTGTCACCTGCCCGTCCGCAGGCATCAAGCACGCCCGACAGCGCGATGTAATTGAGATCATGCCCGGCGGCATGCGCATAGGGGCCATCCTGCCCCCATCCGGTCATCCGCCCATAAACTAGCTTAGGATTATCAGCGAGCAGGATGTCAGGGCCAAGGCCCAGCCGCTCCATCACCCCTGGACGAAAGCCTTCGATCAGCCCGTCTGCCGAAGCCACCAACCGTCGGACAGCCGCGATGCCTTCAGGCTTCTTGAGGTCGATATTGACCGACAGACGCGAACGGTTAAGCAGGTCGCGTGCCGGATCGCCGACCAGCGCCTGCCCGCCAGGGCGGTCGACGCGGATTACCTCCGCCCCGTGATCGGCCAGCATCATGCCGCAGAACGGTCCGGGGCCGATGCCTGCAATTTCGATGATCCGGATGCCCGAGAGCGGACCGGTCATAGCGAGCGCCCCACGATTTCCTTCATGATCTCCGATGTGCCGCCGTAGATACGCTGCACCCGCGCATCGCGCCACAACCGGGCGATGGTGTATTCGTTCATGTAGCCTGCCCCGCCGTGCAGTTGCAGCGCCGCATCGACGATCTGCCACTGGGTTTCGGTGTGCCACAACTTGGCTGCGGAGGCTTCGTCAGCGGTCAGCTTGCCTGCGACGTGGCGTTGCAAGGCCCAGTCGATATGCGCCCAGCCGACCTGAAGCTTCGATTTGAGATCTGCCAGCGTGAAGCGGGTGTTCTGGAAATCGAAGACGGTCCTACCGAAGGCCTTGCGGTCCTTGGTGAAGGATACCGCCTCGTCAAACGCCCGTTGGGCTGCGGCCTGCGCTGAGATCGCCAGCGACAGGCGTTCCTGCGCCAACTGGCTCATCAGGTAGATGAACCCGCGGTTTTCGTCTCCCAGCAGGTTGCTGACCGGCACCCGCACATCCTCAAAGAACAGCTCGGATGTGTCGCCCGAATGCTGCCCGATCTTGTCGAGATTGCGTCCTTTGCCGAACCCCGCCCGCGTGGCTTCGACCAGGATCAGCGATGTGCCCTTGGCACCGAGGCTTGCGTCGGTCTTGGCCACCACGATCACCAGATCGGCGTTCTGGCCGTTGGTGATGTAGGTTTTCCCGCCATTGATGACGTAGTGATCCCCATCGCGGCGCGCAGTGGTGCGGATTCCTTGCAGGTCGCTGCCTGCCCCCGGTTCAGTCATGGCGATCGCGGTGATGATCTCGCCCGAAATCATGCCCGGCAGATAGGCGGCCTTCTGTTCGTCCGTTCCGTATTCGACAATGTAATCGACCACGATATCCGATTGCAGCGATGTGCCCGCCAGCGTGCCCGCCGCATAGCCGATCTCCTCGTCGATGATCGCGTTATAGCGGAAATCGAGACCCAGCCCACCCAGTTCTTCCGGCACGGTCGGGCACAGCAGGCCCGCATCGCCGCACGCGCGCCAGAACGACCGGTCGATGATGCCGTCGACTTCCCACTGGTCGAAATGCGGCAGGAATTCGCGTTCCAGGAATTTGCGCACCGTGTCGCGGAACATATCATGGTCCGATGTGTAAGCAGTGCGCCCGTCGATATTCAGCATGTCCACTCCCGGCATGTTGTCTGCAAAACGCCTTGCGACCGCGATTGATCGCGTGCCGTGGCATGCAACTCTTCGGAGATTGGTGGGCTGTCCGTCCAATTCATTGTGTGGCCCTGCCATTCCTGTTAGTTATGGGTGATGCTGGACCCGCGCCTCAATCATGTCGTCGCTGTCGCCCACGGCGGTTCGTTCACCAAGGCGGCCGAAATTGTCGGCGTCACCCAATCGGGCATCACCAAGAGTATCGCCGATCTGGAGCGCGAACTGGGCTTTGCGATCTTCTTCAGGACTTCGCGAGGGGCACTGTTAACCGAGGAAGGGCGCGACTTTGCCGAGCGTGCCGAACGGTTGTTGGATGATGCCAGGTCGCTGTTGCAAGGCTCGCGCGATCGCGGCGATCCCTATGCCGGGCCACTGCGGGTCGGTGTATGCCCAGCATCGCTGGAATGGCTGCTGGCCGAACCAATGGCCACGCTGCTGACGCGCCATCCGGGCATTCGTTTCGAGATCATCGGCTCCAGCTTTGAACGCATGATCCGCCTGCTGCGCAATGGCAGCGTCGATGTGGCGCTGGGGTTCGATGCCGCTTTTGCCGAATGGAGCGATGTGCGGCGCGAGCCGGCGGCAACGCTGCAAGGCGTGCTTTTTGTGCGCAGGGACCACCCGTTGCTCGCGCGGGAGCGGGTGCGGATGGAGAATCTCGCGGATTTCGACTTCATCACGCCATCGGATTCGCGCCCCTATGGTGCAGCGATCCGGGAAATCTACGAAGCGCGCGGGATCGACTGGCGCAAGCACCTGCACGTGATCGACAACTTCTCGATCGTGCGGCAAATCGTTGCAACCTCGGACGCGATCGGGGTGACAACCGCGGAGCTCGCCGCATCCCCGTTCTTTGCCACTGGGTTCGCCATGATCAAGGATGTCAGCCCCTTCGCTCCGGCACCGCTGAGCTGCGCGGTGCGATCGCGCTGGGATCCCAAGCCCGCAGTGCGCGCCTTTCTCACCGAGATGCGGAGCCGTGACCGGACGATCTAGCCATGACTGCCAGTCATGATGTCAAACAACAATGAATTGGACGCTTTGGCGCACGCCCATCACATATGATGCCAACAGGCCACCTTCGCAAACAGGAAGGGGCTGAAGGGAGATCAATCATGTCGGAAGCCGACGTTGCCACTAAGCCCGCGGGGCTGTTCGACCGCAGCACCAAGGGCCATGCCTTGCCGACAGTCTCGGTCGAAGTCGAACGCGGCCAAATCCGCTTTTTCGCCAAGGCGCTAGGGGAAAGCGACCCTATCCACCGCGATATCGATGCCGCACGTGCGGCAGGCTATCCCGATCTGCCAGCGCTGCCGAGCTTCTTCATGGCGATCGAAGCGATGGCTGATGAAGAGCGCGCCCTGCTGGGCCAGCCTTCTCTGATCACGCTCCTTCGCTGCGACTTTCGCCGCCTGCTGCACGGCGACGAAAGCTACGCGTACAACGGGTTGGTGTTCGCGGGAGACACCCTGCAATTCGATACCAAGATCATCGACTTCTACGAAAAGAAGGGCGGGTTGATGGAATTCGTGACGATCGAATCTACCGTGATCCATGCTGCGCGCGGAACGCTGATCACCGCCACCCGCACGCTGCTGCACCGGCTTGGGTGAGAGGGGGACATCATCATGGCAAACGAAAATCTCAACGACGTTCAAGTTGGCGACCAACTGCCCGGCACCACCTTTGGCCCCATCAGCCGCACGATGCTGGCGCTGTATGCCGGGGCATCGGGCGATCACAACCCAGCGCATATCGACATCGACTTCGCAAAGAAAGCCGGACTGCCCGATGTGTTCGCCCATGGGATGCTGTCTTTCGGCGGTCTCGCACAACTCGTGACGCGATGGGCCGGCCTTGGGCGTTTGCGCAGTTTCGGCGCGCGGTTTGTTTCCATGACGCAGGTGCTTGATCTGATTTCGTGTTCCGGCACTGTCACCGAGCGGTTCGAGGCGGAAGGTGAAACCCGGCTTCGCATTAGTCTGATGGCGCAGGCGCAGGACGGTCGGCAGACCTTGCTGGGCGAAGCTGTCGTCGCGGTCGGCTGATCATGCTTCTGATCCAGGCCATCCGCCGCAACGCTGCCTTCCGCGCAGACGAAACCGCCACCATCGATGGCGATGAACAGCGCACCTGGGCAGAGTTTACCGAACGCGTCGGACGCGCTGCTGATGGCCTGCACCAGATGGGTATCGCGCCGGGTGACCGGGTCGGCATTCTGGCATGGAACAGCGCGCGCTATCTCGAAGCGCAGTTCGCAATCTGGTGGATGGGCGGTGTGCTGGTGCCGATGAACATCCGCTGGTCGGTGGAGGAAAACCTCTACTGCATCCGCGATGCGGGGATCACCACGCTGATCTTCGACACCGGCTTTGCCGATGCCGCTGTCGCGATTGCCGGACAGACGGGCACGGGCCTGCGCCAGATCGTTCTGGATGGCACGGCCAGCGATGGGATTGCCGCATTCGATGATGTCATCGCAAGCGGCACCACGAGCGAGCCGCACGAAACGTCGCCAGAAAGCCTTGCCGGGATCTACTACACCGGTGGCACCACTGGCTTTCCCAAGGGCGTGATGCTGTCATTCCTCGCGTTGTGGACAGCGGCCATAGGCATCGTTCTGGCCAATCGCATGGTACCGGGCGGGCGGATGCTACACGCCACCCCGATGTTCCATTTGGCCGATGGCGGCATGTCGCACGGCGCGATGACACAGGGCGCGACCCATGTGTTCGTGCCGCGCTTCGATCCGGGCGATGTGATCAGCACGATCGACCGCCATCAGGTCACCGACGTGCTGCTGGTGCCGACGATGATCGGGATGCTGCAGACGAGCGATGCCTACGCGCCCGAAAGGCTGCGCAGCCTGCGCAACCTGTCGTTTGGTGCCTCACCCATCCCCGCGCCGATTCTTGCCAAGCTTCAGACAGACCTGCCGAACGTCAATCTGCTGCACGTCTACGGTCAGACCGAAATGGGGCCGACAATCAGCTATTTGGAGCCGCACTATCAGGTGGCGGGCGGGCCCAAGGCCTTGTCGGTCGGCAAGCCATTTGCCTGTGTCGAGGCGAAGATCGTCGATTCCGATGGCGCCGAAGTCGGCCCCGGCGTGCCCGGCGAAATCATGGCGCGCGGGCCGTGCGCGATGATGGGTTACTGGAACAAGCCGGAAGACACCTCCAAGACGATGATCGGCGGATGGATCAAGACCGGCGACGTCGCCTACAAGGACGAAGACGGCTTCCTGTTTATCTGCGACCGCGTGAAGGACATGATCATCACCGGCGGCGAGAACGTGTTCTGCGCCGAGGTCGAAAACGCCGTCGCCGCCCATCCCGCGGTCGCACAGGTCGCGGTGATCGGCGTCCCCGATCCCGATTTCGGTGAGCGGGTGCACGCGGTGATCGTGCCCAAACCCGGCCAGACGCTGACCGCAGACGAGCTTAAAGCACACTGCAAGGCGCTGATCGCCAATTATAAATGCCCGCGCTCGGTCGAACTGCGCGATGCGCTGCCAGTGTCGGCGGCGGGCAAGATCCTGAAGCGCGACTTACGCGAACCCCATTGGGCCGGGCACGCCCGCGCCGTGAACTGATCCTGCTGGCGCAGATGGCTGCCGACTTTCCCTCAATTCCTCAAGGAGACTGAATATGAACCTTCGCTATGATCGCCGCGTGGTGGTGGTAACCGGCGCCGGCAACGGGCTGGGGAAGAGCTACGCGATGGAATTCGCCCGGCGCGGCGCGCAAGTGGTGGTCAATGATCTGGGCGCAGCCGGAGACGGTAGCGGCGCGGATGGCAGCGTCGCCAGCCAGGTCGTGCGCGAGATCGAGGCGGCGGGCGGCACCGCAATCGCCAACACCGACAGCGTCGAGGATGGCGCGCGCATCATCCAGCAGGCGATGGACAGCTTTGGCCGGGTCGATGTGCTGATCAACAATGCAGGGATCCTGCGCGACACCGTGTTCCACAAGCTCGACGATGCGGCCTGGGACATCATTTACCGTGTCCACTTGCTCGGCACCTACCGCACTACCCGCGCAGCGTGGGATGTGATGCGGGCAGCGGGCTATGGCCGCATCCTGATGACAACGTCTGCGGCCGGTCTTTACGGCAATTTCGGGCAGGCCAATTATTCCTCGGTCAAGCTAGGGATCGTCGGTCTTGCCAATACGCTGGCGGTCGAGGGCGCGGCCAAGGGCATCTTCACCAACACTATTGCCCCGACGGCAGCCTCGCGTCTGACGGTGTCAGTGATGTCGCAGGAGATGCTTAACGCGCTCGGCCCTGAGTATGTTACGCCGCTCGCCGCGCTGCTGTGCCACGAAAGCTCGCGCGAGAATGGCGGCGTGTTCGAAGTCGGCGGCGGCTGGGTCGGCAAGCTTCGATGGGAGCAGGCGCAAGGCGCGATGTTCAAGGACGGCGCGATGACTGCCGAAAGTCTCGCCAATCGCTGGGACGAGGTGACCTCGTTCGAAGACGCCCACCACCCGGCCAGCATTCAGGACACGCTCCAGAAGTTGGGCCAGAAGATCGGCATGCAGTTCGGCCTGGCGGTTCAATAACCCGGCGCCCGCCCAAGCATCCAGCACTGTCGGGAGAAGATCGAAGACGTCCAGATTTCATCAAGACAACAACAAGAAGGGAGAGCCAATATGAAAATCAGCCTTGCCACGCGGAGCGTAGTCGCGATCGCACTTTGCTCCACTGCCATGATTCCGGTCGCCGTACAGGCGCAGGATGTGGCCGAGGAAGCGCCCGAGACACGTGCCAACACGCTTGACAGCATCAACGAGATCCTCGTCACCGGTACCAAGACCAAGGACGCCGAAAACGTGCAGGACGTGCCACTGGCGGTCACGGCATTCAATTCGGGCACGCTCGAGGCATACAAGATCCGCGACATCGCAGGGCTTTCGTTTCAGGCGCCGACGGTCAGCCTCGATCAGGTCGGCACCAGCCGCGGCACGGCCAACTTCTCGATCCGCGGGCTTGGGATCAATTCCTCGATCCCCTCGATCGATCCGACTGTTGGCGTGTTCGTTGACGGGGTGTATCTCGGCATTAACGGCGGCGTGGTCTTCGACCTGTTCGACTTGGATTCGGTCGAAATCCTGCGCGGCCCGCAGGGCGTGCTATTTGGCCGCAACGTCACCGGCGGCGCAGTGGCGATCAACACGGGCAATCCGACCGAAGATTTCCAAGGAAAGGTGCGTGCCGCGGTCGATGGTCCGTTGGATGGCGGGCGCGGCGGTGCGAATTACACTACGAGCGCGGTGCTGAGCGGCCCGATAGTCGAAGACATGCTGTTGTTCAAGGTCGGCGCCTATTTCAACAAGGACGAAGGCTACTTTCGCAACCTTGCCGCGGCCACGCGGCCGAACCTGTCAGAGAACCACGGCAAGGCCGAAACCAAGATCTTGCGCGCTGCGCTCGAAGCGCGGCTGGGCGGGCTCACTCTTCTCGGCAAGCTCGACTATTTCGAAAGCGAAGGGGATGGCCCATCCGGCCAGAACCGCGGCTTCTTTGATCGCAACAGCTTTGACCTCTCGATCGATGAACCCGGCATCTACACGAACGAAATCTGGACCGGATCGCTCACTGCGACGGTCGATATCGGACCCGGCACGCTGACCAACGTGTTCGGCTGGCGCAATTATGAGGCCACCACCAACGGCGATATCGATTCCACTCCCGTATTCCTGTTCCACTCGAACACCGAGACCTTGCAGGAGCAGTTCTCGAACGAACTTCGCTATGCAATTTCGACTGACAATCTCGATCTGACGTTCGGCGGGTTCTACTTCAAGCAGGATCTTGCTTATACTGAGGTGCGCGCGTTGCGCCGCGACCTGCCACCCGCCAACCAGCCCCCGCTGTTCTTCGGCGGTGGTCAGCAGGATCATGAAGTGATCGGCCTATTCGCCAATGCGCAATATCAGCTGACTGATGCCTTGTCAGTCATAGCCGGTATTCGCTGGAATGAGGAAACCAAGGATGCCGCCGTAACCTACGTGCTCCCGCGCGCTCCTTGCTCCGTGCTCGCAGGCACCTGCCCCACCGGCACCGTACCCTTCAATCCGGCAACCGAAACCAACGGCTTTACTGACAAGGTGCGGTTCCGCAACGTGTCGCCCAAGCTTGGCCTGCAATATGAGTTCGCTAACAGTCAGGTCTATGGCCATTGGAGCCGTGGCTTCCGTTCGGGCGGCTACAACTTCCGCATCACCAACGTGGCGGTGTTCAACCGCGCCTTCAACCAAACCGGCGAGCTTGGGTTCGATGAAGAGCAAGTCGACAATTACGAAATCGGCGGCAAGTTCCAGACGATGGATGGCAGCTTCACACTGAATACGGCCGCCTACATCACCAAGGTCGGCAACATGCAGCGCGAGGTAAATCTTGCCGATCCGGGCGCGGGCGTGGTGCAGAACATCCTCAACACCGCCGATGCCACGATCAAAGGCTTCGAAGCCGAAGCACGGATGCGGGTGTCCCAATCGCTGGCCTTCACTGCCAGCATCGGGATCATCGATGCGAGCTATGACCGGGTCCTGTTCGATATTTCAGGCGATGGTCTGATCAGTGACGCTGACCTTGACCTGAGCGTGCCGCGCGTCCCGCCGGTGACGTTTGGCGCTGGCTTCATCCATGACTGGGACCTTGGCAACAGCAGCATCCTGACGCGCGTAAACTACCAGTATCGTGACCGCGCAGCCTTCACCGACGACAACTTCGGTTGGCTGAACGACCTCAGCAATCTCGAAGCCAACATCACTTGGAACACGCCCGTCGAGGGGCTGTCGCTGTCACTTTACGGGCGCAATCTGCTCGATCAGGTGCAGGAAGGCGGCGATACACAGGTTCCGTTCGGCGGCCCGAACTCGACCGGCGTGCGCCGTCCGTTTGCGCCCAATCCGACCGCCGGCACATTCTCGCCATTGATGCGCGGCCGCAACGTTGGCATCGAAGCACTGTTCGAGTTCTGATTGCTCCGGGGCGCATCTCCCAGGCGGTGCGCCCCGCCAATCGGCACTTTCGCGTGCCACCACCTCCAACCGACCAAGGTCTGCGCGCGGGGAGATCAACAATGGTCGCCAATGCGTTGAACATTCGCCCGATCAGCGAACGCATTGCGCCGCGCGCCCTTGCCTACCGCTCAGCCATTCGTTCGCGCGGCGATATTCTCGATGCCGCCATCGCGCTCGAATGAGAAGCGCAGCTTTATGGTGTTCGCCTGATGGTCTGGCCGGATCTCGCGACCTTCGAACCGATGCTTGATGCCCATGGCGAGCCGGTCAACACCCGCGTATTCGGCTGGCTTGCAGCAGAGATTGCAGCATGCCACCAGTTCGAAGCCGCCGCATAATGGCCAGTGCTGCGAATGTGCCGGACCGAAAGCGAACCCTTCGTGGTCACACGCCTGACATCAACGCTCGCACCCGTTTCCCGCGCGCCTTCCGCGCCAGCGTTGGCCACGGCTTCAATGTGGCCATAGGTCGAATAATAGAGGACGAGGACATTGGTCATGATGTTTTCCTTTGGTTGGCTTGCGCGGCATTATTGCCAAATGCGTAAGCATCCATTCGCAGGACGCCGTAGGTGTTGCTTGAGTGGAGCCGCTCGGCCGCCACATCTGCTCCGGCTGCACCCAGTGCAACGAACAGGGGCAGGATATGCTCCTCGGTCGGATGATTGCGCTGCGCGTTCGGTGCGAGACGCCGATAAGCCAGGAGATCGCACGCGTGCCCGCCTGTCAAAGCTTCATCGAACCAATCGGCAAAATCCGTGACCCATTCGGGTTCAGCCATGCCTGCCTGCCCGCGCCAGCTGGACAGGTCGTGCGTGTAGCTTCCGCTCGCGATGATCAGCACGCCTTCGCGGGCGAGCGGGGCAATGGCGCGCCCGACTTCGAGATGATGACCGGGGCCGAGTTGGCTTTGCACCGACAACTGCACGACCGGGATGTCGGCGTCGGGCCAAGCCAGCATCAGGGGAACCCAGGCACCATGATCGAGACCGCGCGACGCATCTGTGGCTGCAGACAGGCCGGCTTCGGCCAGCAAATCGATAACTCGGTCGGCCAACTGCACGTCGCCGGGCGCCGGATAGTGCATTTGGTAGAGGGCGTCCGGAAAGCCTGAGAAATCGTGGATCGTCGCATTCTTCTCAACGGCATTGACGGTAGGCACCCGTGTTTCCCAATGTGCAGAGATCACTAAGATGGCGCGTGGGCGAGGCATTGTCGCGGCCAGCCCCTCGAGAAAATGGCGGGCAGCGACATCCTCCAGCGGCAGCGTGGGCGCCCCGTGCGATAGGAAAAGTGGTCGAAACACAGGTTTATGCTTTCTTTCTGAACGGGTTTCCGACCGCGTACGCCCCGTCACCCAGCAGCGCCTGCGCCGCCAGCGCCACGGACCAGAACACCGGGTATTCCCAGCCGCCGCCCGGGTTCGAGAAGCTGAAGCCGTTGCCAAGATGGGGCACGGTCGCCCCGATCATGATAATCAGCGCGCCAAGCGCGGCCCACCGGGTCAGGAAACCGGCGATCAGCGCCAGGCCCAGAACAATCTCGCCCGCCATGACAGGATAGGCGAGGAGACCGGGGAAGCCGATGCTCTCGAAGAAGCCTGCAGTCCCGGCGGGGGTAAACACCAGCAGCTTGGTCAGCCCATGTGTCAGCAGAAGCGCTCCGCTGGTTACTCGCAGCAGGGCAGTGGCTTGGGAAGTTGTGGTCGTATCAGTCATAAGTTTCTCCAGATTGGTTGCCCGTCAGATAGGCTATTGCAGACCTGCATAGAATTGCTCATTATTGACTATTGGCCATGCGTTTTCGTATAGACAGGCATGGACTGGGACGACCTACGTACATTTCTCGTGATAGCCCGGCAGGGGACCCTGTCGGCAGCAGCGCGGTCGCTGGGTGTTACCCAACCGACGATGGGCCGCCGGCTTGGCGCGATGGAAGCGCGCATTGGTGCCCGGCTGCTGCAGCGTCTGCCAACTGGCTACACCCTCACGCCGTTGGGAGAAGCGGTACTTGGCAATGCTGAACGCGCCGAGGCAGAAGTCCTCGCTGCCGAGCGCGCCATCACCGGGCGGGATGTCGCGCTGGAAGGCGTTGTCAGGCTGACCACGGTCGATACGCTGGCTGCGCGGATCGTCGCGCCGGCACTGGCTGCCCTTCAGGCGAAACACCCGGGCATTGTGGTGGAGCTGGTCCCCGACACCCGTTCTCTCAGCCTGTCCAAGCGTGAAGCGGACATTGCGCTGCGCATGTCCCGTTTCGAAGGGCACGAAGTTGCAGCCCGACGTGTCGGCGCGATCGCCATGGGCCTGTATGCGACTGCAGACTGGATCGAGCCTGCCTCCCGGGGGAAAGTACGCCTGGTGACGGTCCTGGATGACCAGGTCCATCTGCCGGAAGCCAAATGGTTGCGAGAAGAATTTCCGAGCGCACCGGTCGGGTTCCGCTCGAACAGCCGCGAAGTGCAGCTTCACGCTACTCTGGCTGGCGCCGGGGTTGCAGCTTTGGCATGCTATAGAGCAAATATCGAGCCAGGATTGGTTCGGCTGAGCAGCACGAAAGCGGCATTGGTGCGCGACATCTGGTTGGGAGTGCACTTGGATATGCGGCACATGCCAAGGGTCCGCGCGGTGGCTGACGTTGTAACCGAGGCGCTCCGCATCAATGCCGACGTTCTAGATCCTGTGGCCTAATGCATCGAACTCTCTCCCCGACAATCAAACTACAGCCTCATTTTGGCGCGCGCTAATATCCGCCTACAGTTCTTTGAGAGGTCAAGTGCGGCAAGTGATCTTATGTTAAATGGGGGCGGTCGCTGAGGGCTGGAATTGGGCCGAATGTGGGCTGGCAGCATGCAAGTTTGACTCCGAGATTTAGACTAGGAAAATAGGGATGGAATGCTTCCGCATCGATGAAAGCGGCTATACGGGCTTCGACCTTCTCAACCCTGAGCAACGTTTCCAGGGCGCGGCCGCAATTGCGATCGAAGACAAAGAGGCCGCGCGGCTGATCAAGGAACATTTCCCGAGGCTACAGGCGGACGAGCTTAAATTTCGCGCACTTTCCCGCCGGCCGGTTAATCATCCGCGGCTCATAGCGATGCTTGGTGATCTATTAAGCGGGTGCCATTGATCTGAATCAAGGACTCTGGTGAAGTTCGAGCGCAAATGATGCCGTGTCCAAGCCGCTTTCTCCAGCGCCTGCAGCGTCCCACGAGCATCTGTTCGATGCTTTTTTGCGTGGCTTCGTGCCAAGTGGCGCTAAGAGCGAGATAGCCGCCGCTCTTGGCAAGATTGCGCAGCCAATGAACGTTGGACGCGAAAGTAATGTGCCGCTTGATCCTTGCAAAAATGCACTCGTTTATGTCGGCAGCGGCGCGACCAAGCTCATCGCCAGCGCGTCCGGCGGGCGCGAACAAGTCGTCGCCTTTCATTTTACAGGTGATTTGGTTTCGGTTCCGGAAGGCGCTTGGCATTCCTATTCTCTTTGCGCCTTGACCAAAACCGATTTGCTGGCTTTTCCCGCTGACGCATTCCTTGAAATTATCGACGCTGAACCTGTCTTTCTCAAAGCCTTGCTCGAACGATCATTCACCGCGCTAAATCGCTGCCGAGACAAGGCGGTTGGCCTTGGCCGAAAGACTGCACAGGAACGGCTTGCCAGCTTCCTGGTCGGCATGGCTGAGCGGATCGCTGTGAATGAGGCTGATTGCCTTGTGATGGAACTGCCCATGTCTCGCCGGGACATTGGCGATAGCCTCGGCCTCACGATCGAGACTGTCAGCCGCCAGTTCAGCGAACTACGTTTGGCTGGCCTGATCGAAACCACCGGCCGTTCACGTGTGTTGCTACGTGATCTGACCTCTCTGGCAAAGCATGCAGGTCATGGTTGACTCTACAATTTGTTCAGAGGCCGCGTCTTTGGTCAAATTTTCGGACGCAAAATTCTAGACGCCCGCGCGGGTAATTGGCTCGGCGGAAGCATACGGTCTCGATGCCCTCACCTTGGCTCTGAAGGGACAGCCTTCGTCGTGGCAAGAGACGCCGGGCCTGAGATCAAAAGCTGCGAGAAAATCCGGTTGAATTGATCCAGCGCAAAGACGGGGCCGCTGGCTTTAAGCAATAGACGCGTATGTGGCCCTTTTATCCCGAATTACTGGCAACGCCGGTGCCCCGCTATACCAGCTACCCAACCGCAGCTGAGTTCGGTCCAATCGAATCCGGAGCGTATCACGCGGCTTTGAAAGAGGTAGGGGGGGACGTCTCTCTTTATATCCATATCCCCTTTTGCGAGAAAATCTGCTTTTACTGTGGATGCAATACAGGGGCTGTCGGCAAAAAGCAGCGGCTTGGCTCGTATCTCCATGCGCTTCACGAAGAGATCACTCAGGTTTCAGCTATGCTGCCTGACACTGTCAGAGTCCGGCGCGTGGCCTTTGGCGGTGGCAGTCCCAATGCGATCAGCGCAGCCGATTTCCTGCGCCTGTTCGACCATCTGACTGGCGAGTTTGATATCTTCGATCCGATCCTCTCGATCGAATTGGATCCGCGCTCAATGTCCGAGGAATGGGCTGACGCCATTGCTTCTGTCGGTATCGAGCGGGCGAGCCTCGGGGTGCAGACTTTTGCTTCGCATTGCCAGCACGCGATCGGCCGGGTGCAATCCGAAGACTTGATCCTGCGCACGGTCGACTGGTTGAGGGATGCCGGGGTCACTTCGCTTAATTTTGACCTGATGTACGGTTTGCCCGAACAATCGAGTGACGACCTGCTCGATAGCCTTAAACGATCGCGGGTCTTGGGCGCGGACCGGATCGCGTTGTTCGGTTATGCTCATGTCCCGCACATCGTGCCGCGACAGCGCGCAATCGACGATAGCAATTTGCCAGATCCAGCGGAGCGTTTCGCCATGGCAAACCTCGGCTTCACCTATCTTTGCACGCATGGATATGTTCCTGTCGGGTTCGACCATTTTGCCAAACCCGGCGGCGATCCGCTGGCTCATGCGGCATTGAGCCGGGCGTTGCACCGTAACTTTCAAGGGTTCACTGATGACGATTCAACGGTTCTGATCGGCTTGGGTAGCTCTGCCATCAGCAGTTTCCCGGACCTGCTTGTGCAGAACGAAAAGAATAGCGGGCGTTACCGTATGATGGCTTCGCAAGGCCAGCTTGCTGCGATGCGCGGTATAGAGCGCTCGGCCGAGGACCAAACGCGCGGGCGAATGATCGAACAGTTGCTGTGCCATGGAAGGGTGCGGTTGCCTTCCAACATGGTCGAAGCGGCCCGCGCCGCGTTGCGCCCATTTACCGAAAAAGGTCTCGCGGCAATCGATGGGGCGCATCTGAATATATCGCCTGACGGACTGCCCTATGCGCGAACCATCGCTGCGTTGTTCGATCCGTATCGCGGCCAATCATTGCGGCACTTCAGCTCGGCGGTTTGACCAGTTTTGCGGCTCGTGCGCTGCTGGTTCTGCCCCAAGGCAAAGGTACAGGAATATGGACTTCACACTTTCGGATCGGCAACTCGCATGGCGTGACCGGGTGCGCGCTTTCATGGTGGATCATGTCCTTCCAGCGGAGGAAATTTACAAAACCTATCTTCAAGGCGCTGGTCAAGATCGCTGGAAAGTGCCGCCGATTATCGAAGAACTAAAGGCGCGGGCTTATTCGGAAGGACTCTGGAACCTGTTCCTTCCACCTTCCGAACATGATGACACTGAGTACCATGGCGCGGGACTGAGCAACCTCGAATATGCCTTATGCGCTGAAGAAATGGGCCGGGTGAGCTTTGCCTCCGAAGCGTTTAACTGCTCCGCGCCCGACACGGGCAACATGGAAGTTCTGCACCGATACGGCACGCCCCAACAGAAGGCTGCGTGGCTTCGTCCGCTCCTGGATGGAGAGATTCGCTCCGCCTTTCTCATGACCGAACCCGACGTTGCCTCATCCGATGCAACGAACATCCAGACGTCAATCCGCCGGGACGGAGACACTTACGTCGTCAACGGACGCAAATGGTGGTCTTCCGGTGTCGGTGACCCTCGCTGCACGCTTGCCATCGTGATGGGCAAGACGGATCCGGATACCGCTGTCCATCAGCAGCAATCGCAGATCCTGGTGCCGATGGGCAGCTCCGGCGTGGAGATTGTTCGGATGCTGCCCGTCTTCGGCTATGATGGAGCGCCGCATGGGCATGCCGAAGTCGTACTGAGTGATGTGCGGGTGCCGGTATCGAATATCATTCTGGGCGAGGGGCGAGGCTTTGAAATCGCGCAAGGCCGCCTGGGACCGGGCCGCATCCACCACTGCATGCGCGCGATCGGCGCCGCCGAGGTGGCAATCGAAAAAATGACCGAAAGGCTGCTGTCCAGAGTTGCCTTTGGAAAGCGGCTCGCTGACCAGTCCGTGTGGGAGCAGCGGCTCGGCGAGGCGCGACTGGACATCGAAATGACTCGCCTGCTGTGTCTCAAGGCAGCCGACATGATGGACAGAGCCGGCAACAAAACTGCCAAGCTTGAAATAGCCATGATCAAGGTGGCGGCGCCCCGTACCGCTCTGCGGGTGCTGGACCATGCCATGCAGGCCCACGGCGCGGGCGGGCTATCCGACGACTTCGGTCTTGCGGAGGTCTATGCCGGAATGCGCGCACTGCGCATCGCCGATGGTCCCGATGAAGTGCATTTACGGTCGATCGCGCGCCTGGAATTCAGGAAGCACAGTGAGCGGATGCAGGCCTGGAGAGACCGTTCCGGATAGATTTAGGTGACCTATGACTAATCACTATCAGCATCCGTTCGACCAGTTTAACTCGTGGTACGAAGAGGCCAGCCGCCACAAAGATATTCTAGATGCGAGCGCGGTAAATTTGGCGACGGCATCTGCGGACGGGGCGCCTTCGAGCCGGATGGTCTTGCTCAAAGGTTATGACCGCGATGGCTTTGTGATCTATACAAATTTGAAGAGCCGAAAAGCACAGGAACTGGATAAAAACAGCCGTGCTGCGCTATGCTTTTATTGGCCCCCGCTTGGCAGGCAAATCCGGATCGAGGGCACAGTGTCTTTAGTAAGCGATACCGAGGCAGACCAATATTTTGCTGCCCGTCCACTCAAGAGCCGAATTGCGGCATGTGCATCGAGGCAGTCCCAGCCGTTAGAGAGCCGCGCTGCACTGATAAAAAACGTGGCGCAGCAGACCGCGCGGTTCGCGGTGGGAGACACCGGCCGCCCGGCCTTCTGGTCAGGTTTTCGCATTGCTCCCAGAAGAATGGAATTCTGGACCAATGGAGAATATCGGCTCCACGATCGCACGGTCTATTTGCAAGATGGCAAGGGAAAATGGCGGCATCATCTGCTCTATCCATGAACACCGACAACTGATGACAGCAATAATTGATTTGGATCAACGACACACCGGCCACTGAGCCTATTCGTACAGCCTCTCACCGCATCGAACGCGGTCAGTGCGGAGATAGAGGCGAATGGACAATGCCGAGAGACTCGCCCTGCGGCACAAGCGCACCGCCGCCTCACCGCCATTTCTGCGCGGCGGCTTTCGCCCCTTCTTCCTGCTTGGCGCATGCTGGGCGATCGGCGCTCTGCTAATATGGCTTTGGTCGCTTACTGGCGGACCGGCTCAGATTGGTCAGCTTGATGCGCTGGCCTGGCATCGCCACGAAATGCTGTTTGGCTTTGTCGGGGCTATCGTTGCGGGATTCATCCTTACTGCGATCCCGAACTGGACCGGACGGCTTCCGGTGGCCGGATTGCCGCTCGCCGGACTCGTGGGCTGGTGGATGGCGGGGCGAGCAATTCATTTTGTGCCCCTTGATGCGCATTGGAGTGTGTATGCGCTCGTCGATGCATCATTCTATTTCGGGCTCGCAGCGATTGCTGCGCGCGAGATAATCAAAGCGGGTAACCGCAATCTACCCCCTGTAATCCTGATTGCGCTTTTAGGGATCGCGAATATCCTCGACCTCGCCGGGGCGGCGGGAGCGATCGACTGGTCTCTCGGCAGCAGGCTGGGGATTGGCCTGATGGTGATGATGGTTTCCATTATCGGTGGCCGGGTCGTTCCATCTTTCACGCGCAATTGGCTGCAAAAGACTGGCGCGAAGCTCCCCTTACCAGTCCAGCCGGGGCGCTTCGATATGGTTGTGCTTGGTATGACGGCAATCGCGATGCTTCTTTGGACATTTGCTCCATCGGGTCGCTCTGTTGGTATTGCGCTAGTTCTGGCAGCATTTTTCCAAGCCCTACGCCTCGCACGATGGCAGGGGTGGAGGTGCTTCTCCGACAGGCTCGTCCTGATCCTCCATCTCGGTTATCTGTGGTTGCCTGTTGGTCTGGGCCTGCTCGGTGGCGCGGAACTCGGAGCGCCCAATTCGCCCACGTCAGGCCTGCATGCGCTTACGGCAGGGGCCATGGGAACAATGATTTTGGCGGTGATGACTCGGGCGACATTAGGTCATACCGGACGCGCGCTCCACGCAGGGCCGGGTACACATTTGATCTACGCGGCGATCCTGATTGCTGTCGTCCTGCGGGTTTTCGCAGGATTCGGTCCGGTCAATACGATGGCGCTGCTGATGGTTTCTGGAGCGTTTTGGGTCGCTGCATTCGCGTTGTTTGTCATGTTTTACGGCCCGATGTTGGTAACCGCGCGTGCCGGGGAAGCAGGACGAGGATGACTCGATGATGCGCCCCAGAGACTATCTATTGCCTATGCCTCAGTCTGGCATTGACTTGCAACCAACGGACCTGGCTGCCCCACGCCCCTTGATCGACAGTTTCGGGCGGCAGATCGACTATATTCGCATCTCGGTGACGGATCGCTGTGATCTCCGGTGCCGCTATTGCATGTCCGAACACATGACCTTCCTTCCTCGCCGCGATCTGATGAGCCTCGAAGAGATCGTTGTCCTTACTGATATATTGATCGCACGCGGCGTGCGGCGCATCCGCCTGACCGGGGGTGAGCCGTTTGTCCGGAAGGGGATCGGCGAATTGGTTGCCTGGATGGGTCAGCGGATAGGTCGCGGCCTCGATGAAGTCACAATGACAACAAACGGAACGCAGCTCGACAAATATGCGCCCGTGCTTGCCGAAGCTGGCGTCCGGCGGATCAATGTCAGTCTGGATACCCGTGATCCGGCCTTGTTTCGCCACCTCACCCGTCGAGGCGATTTGGACGATGTGATGCGCGGTCTCGATGCGGCATCGGCAGCCGGTCTGGCGGTGAAGATCAATATGGTCGCACTCGCCGGGCAGAATGAAGGCGAGATACCCGATATGCTGCGCTGGTGCGCGGATAAGGGCTTCGACCTGTCATTGATCGAGACCATGCCGCTGGGTGAAGTAGAGGAAGACCGGAGCGCGAACTATCTTCGCCTCGATAAGATCCGGGACCAGCTGGCGGCGGAATTCCGATTGGTACCATCGCTTTATCAGACTGCGGGACCCGCCCGCTATGTAGAATTACCCGATCTCGGCATCAAACTGGGCTTCATCACGCCGCTGTCAGAAAACTTCTGCGCTGGCTGCAACAGAATCCGCATTGCAGCGACCGGCACGGTTTATGGCTGTCTTGGCCGCAACCAGAAAGTCGAACTGCGTGAGGCGCTGCGTGAAGGGGGCGCAGAATCGGTGGATCGCCTGCTCGACCAGCTGATCGCAGGCAAACCGCAGGCGCATGATTTCCAGATCGGCGCGTCTGCACCATCGGTCGCGCGCCATATGAGCGTCACGGGCGGATAGCGTCATGACCGCCGAACCTCTCGGAATGATCAAGATCAATTCCTCGTTCGAAGCGATCTGCGATGGGAAACCACAACGTAGCCAAAAGTCTCACAAGTGTCGGGAAGATGGATAGATGACCACACAGTCAGCGATACAATCACCAGCCAAAGGTTCGACGCAGGTTCTGTGGACCAGCACCTTCGCCTTCACGATCTGCTTTGCCGTGTGGACCATCTTCTCCATCCTTGGCGTCCAGATCAAAGAGGATTTGAGCCTCAGCGAGGCGCAATTTGGCTTGCTGGTGGGCACACCTATCCTGACTGGCTCGCTCAGCCGAATATTCCTGGGCATCTGGGCCGATCAATATGGAGGGCGCCGAGTTTTTGCGTTGACCATGCTGGCAAGCGCGGCGGCAACCTTCTTGCTCTCCTATGCCACCACCTACGAAATGATGCTGGTGGCAGCGCTCGGCATTGGGCTCGCGGGGGGCAGCTTCGCCGTCGGGATCGCTTACGTCTCCAAGTTTTTTCCCAAAGAGAAGCAGGGCACGGCGCTCGGGATATTCGGCGCGGGCAATGTCGGCGCGGCCGTCACCAAGATTTTCGCGCCGATTGTGCTAGTCGCCGCTGGTTGGACTGCGGTTGCGCAAATCTGGGCACTTGCGCTTGCCGCCACGGCGGTGTTTTTCTGGTTCACGACAAAAGACGATCCCGAATTGATCGCGCGCCGCGCCAGCGGGGAGAAACCGCGCAGCGCAATGATGCAGCTGGAACCGCTGAAGAACCAGCAAGTCTGGCGTTTCGCGCTATATTATTTTTTCGTATTCGGGGCTTTCGTGGCGCTGGCCCTGTGGCTGCCGCACTATCTGATTGACGTCTACAAGCTCGACATCGCTACCGCCGGTCTACTTGCGGCGGCATACTCCATCCCCGCCAGCCTGTTTCGTGCCTATGGCGGGCATCTGTCGGACCGGTATGGCGCGCGCAAGATCATGTATACAACGTTCGGCGTATCGCTGATCTGCCTGTTCATGTTGTCCTATCCCAAAACGGATTACATCATTTACGGGATCGAAGGGCCAATCGCCTTTTCTACTGAGATGGGGCTGGTGCCGTTTGTCGTCACGATCTTCGTGCTTGGCTTCTTCATGTCGCTAGGCAAGGCGGCGGTGTATAAGCACATTCCGGTCTATTACCCGGACAATGTCGGCTCGGTCGGCGGACTGGTCGGAATGATCGGCGGGCTTGGCGGGTTCGTGCTTCCAATTGCATTCGGCGCGATGAATGACCTGACCGGCATCTGGACGAGTTGCTTTATGCTGCTGTTCGCGCTGGTGGGCATGGCACTTGCCTGGATGCACTTCTCGGTTCGCCAGATGGAACAGCGCGCTGTCGGCAAGGAACTCGGCGATCTGCCCGAATTCCCCGAGATGCAGAATATTCACGAGCCTGTCGCGCACCTGGAGGCCAAGCCAAGTAAGGTGCTCGACGATTGGCGGCCCGAGGATGAGGAATTCTGGGCCGACAAGGGCGCCAAAATAGCGCAGCGGAATTTGTGGATCTCGATTCCCAATCTGCTGCTTGCGTTCTCGGTCTGGATGGTATGGTCGATGGTGGTCGCCAAACTGCCGATGATCGGCTTCGATTATTCGACCGACCAGCTGTTCTGGCTCGCCGCACTGCCCGGACTGTCCGGCGCGACATTGCGGATATTCTACAGCTTCATGGTGCCGATCTTTGGCGGTCGGCTGTGGACCACGCTGTCGACCCTGTCACTGCTGATCCCGGCATTCGGCATCGGCTATGCAGTCCAAAACCCGGAGACACCGTATCTGATCTTCCTCGTGCTCGCGCTTCTATGCGGTCTGGGCGGCGGTAACTTCGCCTCCTCCATGGCGAATATCAGCTTCTTCTTCCCCAAGCGGCAGAAGGGCAATGCGCTGGCGCTCAATGCCGGCCTTGGCAATGCGGGTGTATCGGTGATGCAGTTCGCCGTTCCGCTCGTTATTACCGCTGGCGTGTTCGGCGCGATGGGCGGAGAGCCGCAGACAGTGCTTGAAAGCGGCGAGCCGATGTGGCTGCAGAACGCCGGCTTCATCTGGGTACCCGCGATCATCCTGTCGGCCATCCTGGCTTGGTTCGGAATGAACGACCTTGCCTCTGCCAAGTCGAGTTTTGCCGAACAGGCCGTGATTTTTCAGCGCAAGCATAACTGGATCATGTGCGTGCTCTATACCGGCACTTTCGGGTCTTTCATCGGTTACTCGGCGGGCTTCCCACTGCTGACCAAGATCGCCTTCCCCGATATGGACAGTCTGAAATACGTCTTCCTCGGGCCGCTGGTGGGTGCCGCGTCGCGTGCTGCCACCGGATGGATTTCCGACAAGTGGGGCGGCGGGCGAGTGACCTTCTGGACTTTCGTCGCCATGATCGGCGCGGTCGCCGGAGTGCTCTATTTCCTCACCGTCAAGGATCAGCCGGGCGCATTCTGGGGCTTCTTTGCAATGTTCATGCTGCTGTTCTTCGCCACCGGCGTTGGCAATGCCTCCACCTTCCAGATGATCCCGATCATCATGCGCAAGGAAATGGTCCGGTTGATGCCAGGGACAAGCGCCGATGTGCAATTGCGCAATGCCGAAAAAGAATCGGCGGCAATCATCGGCTTCACTTCTGCCATTGCAGCCTACGGCGCGTTTTTCATCCCCAAGGCTTACGGTTCATCGATCTCGATGACCGGCACACCCAATGCGGCGCTGTGGGCCTTCATGATCTTCTACGGGGTCTGCGCCTTGATCACCTGGCAAGTCTACAACCGCAAGGGCGGGATGCTGCACGATATCGAGCACGGCCACGAACAGCCCATCCAGCCATCCCCGACCAATCCGGCATCTGCCGCTCAACCAGCCTGACCTGAAGCGAGAGTCTCATGAGCCATTTCCTCGACCGTCTGACCTACTTCCGCCGTTCACGTGAGAAATTCTCTGATGGCCACGGCATCACGACCGATGAGTCGCGCGAATGGGAGGATGCCTATCGCAAGCGCTGGGCAGCGGACAAAATCGTTCGCTCCACCCACGGGGTTAACTGCACCGGTTCTTGTTCGTGGAAGATTTACGTCAAGGGCGGGATTGTGACGTGGGAGACGCAGCAGACCGATTATCCGCGCACCCGGCCCGATCTGCCTAATCACGAGCCCCGCGGCTGCCCGCGCGGTGCGAGCTACAGCTGGTATCTCTATTCCGGCACGCGGATCAAATATCCGCTGGTCCGCCAGCGGCTGGTGCGTCACTGGCGGGAGGCACGCAAAACGATGGCTCCGGTGGCCGCATGGAAATCCATCGTCGAGGATGGCGGCAAGCGGCAGGACTGGGTGTCCAAGCGCGGGCGCGGCGGGTTCGTACGGCTTGGCTGGGACGAGGTGGCAGAGATCATCGCGGCGGCCAATGCCTATACGATTAAGAAATACGGTCCGGACCGGGTGTCCGGCTTCTCGCCAATCCCGGCGATGTCGATGATCAGCTATGCCGCCGGATCACGGTATCTGTCGCTGATCGGCGGCAATCTGCTCAGTTTCTACGACTGGTATTGTGACCTGCCACCCGCCAGCCCGCAAACCTGGGGCGAACAGACCGACGTTCCCGAAAGCGCCGACTGGTACAATGCCGGCTTCCTGCTGGTGTGGGGATCGAACATTCCGATGACCCGCACGCCCGATGCGCATTTCTATTCCGAAGCGCGTTATCGCGGGGCCAAGAGCGTGGTGATCGCGCCCGATTATAACGAAGCGGCCAAATTCTCGGATATGTGGCTGCACCCCAAACAGGGCACGGATGCGGCGCTGGCGCTGGCATTCGGTCATGTGGTGCTCAAAGAATTCCACATCGACCGCAAGGTCGATTATTTCGCCGATTACACACGCAAATACACCGATTTCCCGTTGCTAGTGAAAATGGTCGAGAAAGACGGCGCCTTGGTGCCGGACCGGATGATGCGCGCCGCCGATATCAAGGGCGGAATGGGCGAGAAGGCAAATCCTGACTGGAAGTCCGTCGCGTTCGATGAACTCAGCGGAAAAATGGTCGTCCCTGTCGGGTCTGCTGGTCACCGGTGGGGCGATGCGGGCAAGTGGAATCTTGAAGAGAAGGACAGCAAGGGCAAAGATGTCCGGCTGAAGACCTCGCTCGCCGAAGATCACGATGCAATCGCCTCGGTCGCCTTCCCCTATTTCGGGGGTAACGCTCCACATGATTTCGTCTCCACCGCGCATGACACCGTGCTGCACCGCAATGTTCCAGTCAGAACCGTCAAGCTGGCCGATGGCAGCGAGACCAAGGTCGCGACCGTCTTCGACCTGTTCTGCGCCAATTACGGCGTGGATCGCGGCTTTGGCGGCGAGAATGTCGCCACCAGTTTCGATGATGACGCACCTTTCACCCCCGCATGGGCGGAAAAGGTTACGGGCGTGCCGCGCGCCGCGATCATCCAGACCGCGCGCGAATTCGCCGATACGGCTGAAAAGACCAATGGCCGATCAATGGTGATCCTGGGCGCCGGGCTCAACCATTGGTACCACATGGATATGAGCTACCGGGGCATCATGTCCCTGCTGATCATGTGCGGCTGTGTCGGCCAATCCGGCGGCGGCTGGTCGCATTATGTCGGCCAGGAAAAACTGCGTCCGGTCACCGGTTGGCAGCCTTTGGCCTTCGGGCTCGATTGGACCCGCCCTCCGCGCCAGATGAACGGTACCAGCTTCTTCTACGCGCACACTGATCAGTGGCGGTATGAATCGCTCAAAATGTCCGAGATTATCTCTCCGCTGGCGCCCGAGGGCGACTGGGATAAGAGCATGATCGACTACAATGCGAAGGCAGAGCGGATGGGCTGGCTGCCTAGCGCGCCGCAGCTTGAAACTAATCCCCTCGATCTGGGGCGGGAGATGCACGAGAAAGGCCTCAACCCCGGCGAGACGATTGCTGAGCGATGGAAGGATGGTAGTCTGAAGCCGTCCAACCTCGATCCTGATAATCCGCTCAACTGGCCGCGCAACATGTTTTTCTGGCGCTCCAACGTATTGGGCGCGAGCGGCAAAGGGCACGAATATTTCCTAAAACATTTGGTCGGCTCGATGCACGGGGTAATCGGAACCGATGATGAGGAAGGCGGGGCAATCCGGCCGACCGATATCAAGTTCCACGAGGACGCTCCGGTCGGCAAGTTGGACCTGATGGTCAATATCGACTTCCGCATGTCGACCACCAGTCTCTATTCCGACATCGTACTGCCAACGGCTACTTGGTACGAGAAGAACGATCTCAACACCTCGGATATGCATCCTTTCATCCACCCGCTACAGGAAGCGGTCGATCCGGCGTGGGAGACGCGCAGCGACTGGGCGATTTTCCGCACCATCGCCAAGAAGTTCTCCGAAATATCGCCCGAAGTTCTCGGCGTCGAACACGATGTCGTGCTGACTCCGATCTTGCATGACACTCCGGGCGAGCTGGCTCAGCCTTATGAGCCGAAGGATTGGATGAAGGGCGAGTGCGAGCCGGTGCCGGGTGAAACTATGCCCAATGTCACGCTGGTCGAGCGCAATTATCCCGAAACCTACGCGCGCTTCACCTCTATGGGGCCGCTGCTGGAGAAGCTCGGCAATGGTGGCAAGGGGCTCAATTGGGACACCAAGCACGAGATTGCATTGCTGGGCGAGCTTAATGGCCTTGTCGCCAATGGCTCGGCGGCTGGGCGGCCCAAAATCGAAAGCGATATCGAGGCATGCGAGACAATCCTGATGCTCGCGCCAGAAACCAATGGCGAGGTCGCGGTCAAGGCGTGGGAAGCGCTGGAGAAATTTACCGGCCGCGATCATGTCCATCTGGCCGGTGGCAAGGAGGAGGAGAAAATTCGCTTCCGCGATGTTGCCGCCCAGCCGCGCAAGATAATTTCCTCACCGATCTGGTCAGGCCTGGAAAGCGACAAAGTCTGCTACAATGCCGGCTACACCAATGTGCACGAGCTGATCCCGTGGCGCACGCTGACGGGCCGTCAGCAGCTGTATCAGGATCATCACTGGATGCGTGCCTTTGGCGAAGGTTTTGTTACATGGCGCCCTCCGATCGATACCAAGACAGTGGCGCAGGTGCTGGACAAGCTGCCCAACGGCAACAAGGAAATCCAACTTAACATCCTGACCCCTCATCAGAAATGGGGCATCCACTCGACCTATACCGAGAACCTCATCATGCTCAGTCTAAGCCGGGGCGGACCGACGGTGTGGATCAGTGAAGACGATGCCAAAATAGCCGGGATCGAGGATAATGACTGGATCGAAGTGTTCAATGTTAATGGCGCGCTGACTGCACGAGCGATTGTCTCCCAACGGGTGATGCCGGGATCGGCGATGATGTATCACGCACAGGAAAAGCTGGTGAACACTGTTGGCTCCGAAATCACCGGGCAACGCGGCGGCATCCATAACAGCGTCACGCGTATCAATATGAAACCGACGCATATGATCGGCGGTTATTGCCAGCTCGCCTACGGTTTCAATTATTACGGCACGGTTGGCGCGAACCGAGATGAATTCGTGGTCGTGCGCAAAATGAACAAAATAAACTGGTTCGATAAAGCTGCCGATAGCGACACCTCAGCCGCCGTAGCCGATCTGAAGGAGACCACGTCATGAAGGTGCGCGCACAGGTCGCGATGGTCCTCAACCTCGACAAATGTATCGGCTGCCACACTTGCTCGGTTACCTGCAAAAACGTGTGGACCAACCGCGAGGGCGTCGAATACGCCTGGTTCAACAATGTCGAGACCAAGCCTGGCATCGGCTATCCCAAGGACTGGGAGAACCAGAAACGGTGGAAGGGCGGCTGGGTCCGCAAGGCCAATGGCAAGATCGCGCCGCGCCAGGGCGGCAAGTGGCGCATATTATCGAAAATATTTGCTAACCCGCATCTGCCTGAAATCGACGATTTCTACGAACCCTACACCTATGATTATGACTGGCTGCAATCCGCGCCGGAATTGAAAGCGCAGCCGACCGCGCGCCCTCGCTCGCTCGTTACCGGGGAAACGCTCGACAAGATCGAATGGTCGGGAAACTGGGAGGATATGCTTGGCGGAGAGTTCGAGAAGCGGTCGCATGACAGCAATTTCGAAGGGATCGAAAAAGAGATTTACGGCCAGTTCGAAAAAACCTTCATGATGTATCTGCCGCGGCTGTGCGAGCATTGCCTCAACCCGACGTGCCTCGCTTCTTGCCCGTCGGGCGCAATCTATAAACGCGAGGAGGACGGCATTGTTCTGATCGATCAGGAGAAATGCCGCGGTTGGCGGATGTGTGTGTCCGGCTGCCCCTACAAGAAAATCTATTACAATTGGTCGACCGGCAAATCGGAAAAGTGCATTTTCTGCTATCCCAGAATTGAAGCTGGCCAGCCAACCGTATGTTCGGAAACCTGTGTCGGGCGCATCCGCTATCTCGGCGTCTTGCTGTACGATGCTGACCGGATCGAGGAAGCTGCCTCGGTCGAGGATCCTCAGGATTTATATCAGGCGCAACTCGACATTTTCCTCGACCCGAACGATCCCGAAGTGCGCGCGCAGGCGCGGGCTGACGGGGTGTCGGACCAGTGGCTGGAGGCCGCAGTTCGTTCGCCGGTCTACAAGATGGCGATGGAATGGAAGATCGCCTTCCCGCTGCACCCGGAATATCGCACTTTGCCTATGGTCTGGTATGTCCCCCCGCTCTCGCCGATCCAGTCGGCGGCAGAGGCTGGCAAGATGGCCGTGAAGGACAATATGCCCGATGTGCGGTCGCTGCGCATCCCGGTCAAATATCTCGCCAATTTGCTGACCGCTGGCGACGAGGAGCCAATCGCCGCCGCGCTGGAGCGGATGCTTGCGATGCGCGCCTATATGCGGAGCAAGACCGTGGACGGAGCGCCTAATTTAGGCATCTTGGAACGCGCCGGGATGACCGAGGCGATGGTCGAGGAAATGTACAAAGTGATGGCGCTCGCTGCTTACGAAGATCGCTACGTGATCCCGACCGCACGGCGCGAATGGGACGAGGATGCTTACGTCCTGCGCGGCCAGTCGGGTTTTGGCTTCCACGAGGCCACGCAAGGTTCGACCAAGGTCAATTTGTTTGGTGCCAAGAAACGCGCGACAGACAGCAAACCGGGAGTAAGACGATGAGACTGACTTTAAGGGCACTCGCTGCGCTGCTGGCTTATCCTTCCGAGGAGCTGCAGGCGGCAATTGGCGAGCTGCGCGAAGCGATGGCCAAGGAAGGGTCTTTGCCAAGGGCGCAGCGCCGCAAGCTGGAAAAGCTGGTCTGCGCGCTTGAGGTCGATGACGTCCTCGACCGGCAAGCTGCATATAGCGAGCTGTTCGATCGCTCGCGTTCTTTGTCATTGCATTTGTTCGAGCATATCCATGGAGATGATCGCGAGCGCGGTCAGGCAATGATCGACCTTGGTCAACAATATGCCGCCATCGGGATGTTTCTGGATGCGAAGGAGTTGCCAGATTTCATCCCGGTATTCCTCGAATATACCTCATGCCTGCCCGACAGTGAAGCAGTCGCAACGCTCGCCCAGCCAGCCCATGTGTTTGCTGCATTGGCTGAACGACTGGAAGATAAGGGTTCGGATTATGCTGCGGTATTTCACGCACTGGTAGCGCTTGCGGAGCGCAAGGTCGGTGAAGACGATCTCGCCGAGCTAAGCACTACCGCGCATGATGATGCAGAAGGTGCGGCCGAAATCGACGAGGAGTGGGAAGAGGCGCCCGTGACCTTCGAATCCGCTGGCGCGCATACGATGGGCGGCCCGACCGGTGCCATCACCCGCATTCGTGCCTCCAACCGGCCGCTTTCTGAAATTCCGGCTGAAGTTCCATCCAAGGAGGACCAGCGATGACCGAATTCATCAACCAACTCGCCTTTGGCTGGTATCCTTATTTGGCCGTAACCGTGCTGGTCGTCGGCAGTGTCCTGCGGTTCGATGCGAGCCAATATAGCTGGCGTTCGCAATCAAGCCAGTTCCTACGCCGCAAGCAGATGGCGTGGGGATCGAACCTGTTCCACATGGGTATTCTGGTGCTGCTGGGCGGACATTTCGTCGGTCTGCTGACTCCGATCGGCGTATTCGACCTTGTCGGAATCAGCCACGGATTCAAGCAGACTGTGGCTGTCGTCTTGGGCGGGATTGCGGGTTTGATGGCCTTCATAGGATGTAGCCTGTTGCTCCATCGGCGGCTGTTCGATGCGCGCATCCGTCACAGTTCTTCGTTCGGCGATATTGCAGTTCTGGTTTTGATATGGGTGCAGATCACGATGGGCCTTGCGACGACGTATTGGACCATCGAGCATCTCGATGGCAGTGAAATGGTCCGCTTCATGAGCTGGGCCAACGGAATCCTTACACTCAACCCCGCAGCGCCGGACTATATCAGCGATGTCGCGCTGGTGTATAAATTGCACATCATTCTGGGACTTACTTTGTTCCTGATCACACCGTTCACCCGGTTGGTGCACATCTGGAGCGCACCGATCTGGTTCCTACTGCGGCCGGGCTATCAAATCGTCCGTTCGCGTCGCTCGCGCAAAGGGCGCGCTGCGACAATTCCGCGCGGAGATACCACAACCGGTTCTTCCACCAGCACCGCCAATTTGCGCCAAGCCATGGGTGAGGAGACACCGATATGAGAAAACTGGATGTCATCAATATTAATGCGGATGAGAGCCGACCCACACCGGTCATGCCGAGCGCCTGCGAGACTTCAGGCTGTGCGGGGCCGGAGCCGGAACCTTCCGAACCAATCATCATTGGCGGCGAAGTCCGCGTCGGTGGAGGGGTAATCGAAGAGGAAGCGATTGCTCGCGAGATGCAACACCATCCAGCGGCCTCTGCGGATGAAGCATGGCTGTCCGCAGCGCGCGCGCTGGCGGTCCGCGAGCTGTTATGGCGTGAGGCGAACGAGCCTGAGGGCGACCCGGAGGAGGCGATTCAGGCGCTGCTCGAACGCGCGGTCCAAGCGGAGATACCAGAAGAGCAAGAGCTGCAACGGCTTTATGATGCCGACCCGGCCAAGTTCTCTGCCCCGGAACTGACCGAAGCTGCGCATATTTTGATCGAGCCCGAAGAAGACAATAAAGGCGGATGGCAGCGGGCGGAGCAACTCGCCGCAGCCCTGATCGAAAGCATCGCGGGCGAACAGGCGGGATTTGCCGCCGCCGCGCGCACGCACTCCGGATGCGCTTCGGCCCGCCAGGATGGTTCGCTGGGTCAGGTTAGGTTTGGTGAACTAGCACCTGATATCGAAGCGGCCTTGAATGCGCTGGGCAAGGGAGAGATGTCAGCCGTACCTCTAAGATCGCGCCATGGCTATCATATCCTAAAGGTGCATCACCGCATTCCGGGCAAGCAATTGCCATTCGAAGCGGTCAAGAGCCGGATTGCTGACATGCTGGAGGCCCGCAGCTGGACGATGTCTGCCGCGCGCTACATCGGCACATTGGCCGAAAAACACGGTGTGGAAGGTATCGATTTGACTGAAGCGTCACCATGATGCTGGGCGATCTCCTCGCGGCTGCGCGCAACTCTGCAGCGGTACTCGAGCGCTGGCTCGGCGCTCGGGAGGACGATGTGCTGGAACAATGCCTCGCTTCGGCGGAGGAGGATCGGCAATCTCTCAACCGCTGGCTTGCAGGGTCTGTTTCTTGGTTCGAACGCCATGCATCAAGCGATGACTGGGCGAGCCTGACTTCACGCATGATGGCAAGCGACGCCCCTGGTCAGGATTGTCTGATGGCAATCATCGAACAGCGGCTGGCGCACAGGAATTGCTCGGCTCGCGGGTTAAGCATTGCAGAGGAGATGGAGCAATGACCGACGACAATGGACAGACGCCTTCGGGCGGCAAGCTGAATCCGGAATTGCGGGAACGTAGCGATACCACCCATGATACCAGCCCAACCGCTTCACCGCTTAGCAAAACCGGCGCAAAAGAGGGCAATCAGGGCGAAGGCTGGTCTGCGCTGTGGCTCGTTGCGACGGTGATTTCAATTGCTGTGGCGCTTTATCTAATTTTGTAAATGCGAGAATGAGTAATCGTGGAGGTGGCCAACGTTCAGCACCATCGTGACACTTTCAAGCTCCAGCCCAAGCTCTGCCCAACCGCGGATATAATGGTCACTCCACAAAGAAGTGGCCGGCTTGGTCTGCACTACTAACGTGCTGCAGCCGCGCGCTTCTGCTTCAGTCGTTAACGCAGAGCAGAGTACCCGCTTTACGGTGCCACCCTCACCCAGTTCGAATGCGGCCATAGCTTCCACGATCAGACTATTTTCGTGTCGTAATGTGCTGCCACTGCGGAACGCAGCGGCGCCGTAAATCCGCGCGGCTTGGTCAACCACCACCATGACATGGCCGCCACGGCGCTTTAAAAGTCTGCCATATGCCGCCCAGCGCTGCGGGGTAATACCCGATACTGTGCGGATCAACGGATAAACTTCATCCAGCCGATCATTCGCAAGCAGATCGCTTGTCAGTTGCGTCATGACTCTCCATCCGGCTCCCGCCATGCTCTAATTGTCGTAAAGTAAGATACAGCGATGGTTGCGCATTGAGATAAATCATTTCTGCGTTTAAGCTCTCTGCGGACACTCAGCCCAAGGAAAAATAGTGCATAAGCCGCTTGAGCCGCCAGTTTCAATTCCGGCGGATCATCCCTGCACGGACTGCCCGGTGCGACCGGTTGCCTTTTGCCGCCGCTTGCAGGCAGATGCGCTGTTGGCTCTGCGCTCGCGCGGAAGGCCTGTCCATCTGTGTCCTGGGCAGCCCTTGTTTTTTGAAGGCGACGCGGCGGACCGGGTATTTATGCTAACCCAAGGTGCGATAAAACTTTACGCACTCCTTGGCGATGGGCGCCGTCAAATGACGGGCTTCATGTTTCCGGGCGATTTTCTGGGCATATCCGTCGAAGATCGATTTGCTTTTTCTGCAGAAGCGCTGGTGTCTGCTGAGCTTTTTGCGTTTTCTCGCAGTAGTTTTGTCGAGTTTTGCGACGAGCATCCACAAGTTGAGCGTGAACTCTATCATCTTGCAGCGCATGAATTGGC